>JBBQXC010000032.1:0-32298 GCA_038210005.1 Gemmatimonadales bacterium | reverse complement strand
AAACGTCGCCTTCTTTCGCGACCGCGAGCGTGCGGATTCAGTAAACCACACCGCGCGCATGCAAGCGCGGATCGATACGCCCGAAGGACGTGTGCAGTACGGGATGCGCTTCGCCACCGTGGAGCCGGTGTTTGCCAATCTGCGGCACAACAAACGCCTCGATCGCTTCACGCTGCGCGGCCGCACCAAGGTGAACGGCCAATGGCAACTCTACTGTCTCGTGCACAACATCGAGAAGCTGGCGCACGCGGGCTACGCGGCGTAAAACGGCACCGAGATCGCGCACGATCTCACCCAATCAGCGTGAAAATCGCTCCGAACCAAGATGGGGTGCGACCGTACTAAAGAAATTCCTCCGAACGCTCAGTTTCAAGCGCGACGCGTCCGCAAAATCGCCTTATCCTACAGCCTCAACGCTGGCTTCTGCAGCGGGCGATCACATCATCGCGAGCGCAGCGAGCTTCCGAAAGTGCCCGCCTGAAGAAAGCTTCGTTAGGCCGGTGCCACGCGGATGGTGCCGTGAAACGGCCCGTCGCGCAAGCCAACGGTGATGGTCGGTACCTGAGTCGAACGTATGCTCGGCGCTCTTCGGTCCCGCAGCGCACATCTCCGATGCGGCACCGGCGGCGCGTGGCGTCTACGAGTCCCGACGCCCGCAGGCGTCGTGGCTGTCTCGGTTGGGCTCGGACCATCTGCATCGCTTGCCGATGGTCTATGACGAGGGCTTCGCGCGCGAGTACGACCCGTAACTCCGCATCCTCGCATGGGTCGTTGACCAGTTCCTCGCCTGCGCAATTCTGGAACACGGCTCGCGCGCATCCGCGGTGACAACGCGCCCCGCGCTCTGGATGCACTGGCTGGACACGGCACAAGCAAGGGGCACGCGCACGCGTCACCTCCGAAGACGCGCACTAGAGCGGCCCTCGAACGACGGAGCGGCTACGGCTCCCGGACAAACGTCAGTCGCCGCATTCGCGGCAGCCCTAGGTCGAAACCCACTATCGCGCCGGATGCGTCGCGATTCATGCTGATGATCCACGACTGCGATGGCGCGCGAAATCCGTCGCGGAAGATCGCGGTGAGATCGTCGTGCAACACACCGCCGCGCCAAGCTACAAGATGATCACCCTGCCGACGCAGTTCGATCTCGCTTTGCGCTTCGTCAGTACGATAGCGACCCGCGTAGGCGTCGAGTTGAGCCGGTGTCGGAAGTGTGGTGTCCAGTCGGTCGTACGCGACACTGTCGCCGTCAATCGCACGCACAACCAATCCGGTCGGCGTCCCGCTGGTGTCATCTGTGAAACGCAGCGTGCGTCGTCCGTCGAGGCTGGTGAACGTGCTGTCGGTGGTGCGCTGGTACCCGATCCAGGTGTTCAGCGCGACGCCATTGGCAAAGCCGCGCACCGTGACCGGCTGCAACGTGCGACGCGAGCGATAAAGTCCAGCAGCGCGAGCGCTGAGACCTGTTCGGGCCGTGTCGCCGAGCGCCGGGCGCGTGCTCGTCGGTGGTGTCAGTCTCGCAAGACGTGCGAGCAGTTGCGGGCCCAGTTCTTCGGTGTTCACCCCGCTGCCGTTGCAAAGGATGCCGAGCGCCAACCGGCGTGCGGGGAGTCGACCCGACCACGCGACGTAGCCGCCGGTCCACCCCGCGTGGAACACCATGCGCTCACCTGCCAGCGTATCGATCTCGAGCCCCATGGCGTACGCCGTCGCTCGCCCTGACCGAAGGATACCCACGCGTTCCATGTCGGCGGTGAAGCCGCGGCCGCCCACCGTTTCTGTGTCGAAGTTGCGGAGCCAGCGCATGAGATCAGGCGCCGTGGTGAGCAGACCGCCCGGGCCCACGACGGTCTCGAAGGGGAGGTCGAGCGTATAACGCCCGCCCTCCGTGGGCGACCACGGGAGTGCGCGGTTCTTCACGACCTCGTTGATCGAGTCGCGCCAGATCGTACGTCGCATGCCGAGCGGAGTGAAGATGACGCGCTGAGTGTATGCACGCAGTGTTTCCCCCGTGACCCGTTCCACGAGGACGGCTGCGAGCGCGTAGTTGCTATTGCTGTAGCTGTATTCGGTGCCCGATGGAAAGTTGAGCGCTCGCTGTCGCGCGAACATGGCGAGCGCATCCTGCAGCGTGTACGCGGCGGTGCCGCTGGGCCAGCGGCCCATTTCCACAAGGTCTCGCCAGTCACGCCAGCCGCTCTGGTGGGTGAGCACCTCGCGAATTGTGGTGCCGCCGAAGTCAGGGAGCTCCGGGATGTAGCGCCGGATGTCGTCGTCGAGCGACAGCCTCCCACTGCGTGCCAGCAGCACGACGGCCGCGGCGGCAACCTGTTTGGAGACCGAGCCTGCCTCGAAAACGGTAAGGGAGTCGTTGCGTCCGCCGCGCTCGAGATCGCGCACGCCCCAGCTGGTGAGCCAGCGCCGGGTGCCCGCGGAGTCGAATGCGATGACACATCCCGGTCCGCCGGGAGCGCGCATGTCGGTGAAGAGGCTGTCGACGAACCGTGGGGCGGCGTGTCGGGACGGTTGGGCCTCCATTGCGACGGGAGCGATCCCGCCCATGAGGGCTGTCAGAATGGTGCGAAAAATTGAACGACGAAGCACGGGATCCCTGGCCGGTTGAAGGTCGATGCAGGGTAGGACGCGACGGCTATTCTGTCGCCTCGGAGGCCGCCAACGTGGTGGTTGGCGGAAACTGAGCCGCGAATTCGGCCGATTTGCCGTCGCGCACGGCCGTGGGGGTGGTTCCGGTGTGGGCTTTAAACGCGCGGTTGAAGGACGCCTTGCTGGCGAACCCGACATCCAGCGCCACCCGCAGCACGTCCGGTGCGCCAGGTTGGCGGAGCCGCACCACGGCATCGTCTACCCGCAGTCCGTTGATGAACCCGTTGAACGACTGGCCGAGCCCTTCATTGAGGGTGCGCGACAGGGTGCGAGGCGACGTGCCGAGTGAGGCCGCCAGCGTCGCCAGGGTCAGGAGCGAGTCGTGGTGCCATTCAGTCGCGAGGATCTGGTCGCGCCACGCGGAGGCCTGGGAGGCGTAGTTCTTGGTGGCGACGGTGGCACGCGCCTCCGGTGTCTCGGCGGGGGCCCCACTGGGCAGGCTGATGGCGATGGCGCCGCGCCCGAAGCGAAAACCGAGCAGCCCTACGAGGTACGTGAGTGCCGCCAGCATCACGATGATGGGGAGCCGGGCGAAGTAGTCAAGCGGACGCACGGCGACATGCACGACCATCATGCTGGCGCCAAGTGCGCCAGTGGCGGCCATCCCCAGCAGCATGATGCGCAGCCAGCCGAGTCGGCTCTCTTCGCGGTTGGAGAGGTTCTCGTCGAGCCAGCGCTGCCACCGCTCGTACACGCGCCACGCTGCGATGGAGTAAGCGCCGAGCGAGGCCAGGATGAGGAACGCGCCGAGTGGTTCGACGATCTGCAGGTGGTCCCCCCCGTACCAATTCCATTTGGTCGCAGCGGGGAGGGCGAAACAGACGACCTGATACGCGAGCTGCAGCGCCGCCGGCGCAAAGTGCCGCGCGCGCCGCAGTGGTGGTGCGCCCGTGGCGAGCGTGGTGACGTATATCCAGAGCAGTGGCCCCCACGCGAGGGTGAGGTCGAACGGCGCGAAGGTGAGGGCGGGATGAAGGTCGTAGGCGCCCGCAAAGCCGAGTATGTAGGGAGCGGTGCGCAGCGCGATCGACGCCACGAGGGCGGCGAGCGCCGCCGACCCGGAATGCTTCCCCACTGGCAGCAGCAGTAGCACGGCCAGCAGCAGGCCATTCGCGGCCGCGGCGAGCAACAGTAGAGAGTAGGGACCGAAGTGCATACGCGGTAAAGGTAGTGCTGGGAGCGCGGACGGCGCGCCGCATCACGGCTGACCGAGACGACGCCGAGCGCAGAGCGCGCCTCATCTACCTAGGCTTTCCTTCGAGCGCCTCATATGCTCGTCGAATAGCGATGGGCGTCTGCTGGTCGACGAGGAACCACCCCTGTGCTCGCCCCACTTGGCCTGCTTGGCCTGCTTGGCCTGCTTGGCCTGCTTGGCCTGCTTGGCCTGCTTGACGGCGTCGTCCGCCGACAGGCCCATTGCGTAAATGCGCATGACCTAGTCGATCACGTCCGGGAGCGACATACTCGATCGTCCTGCACATTCGCTTGCACAGCAACGCCTGGGTGGTTCGATTGGAGGCAGCGCGCATCGATTGTGGATCGCGAATTGGTGTAGCAAGCATCGTCGCCCGACGTTGTACATGGCCGTGGCAGAGTGCGTTCTAACGCTGGCTTCTGCAGCGGGCGATCAAATCAAATGCGAGCGCAGCGAGCTACCTCGATCGCCCGACTGCAGCAAGCATCGTTATGTGGCCGGCCCACGAGCCGCCATCCATTGCTTGAAGGACCGCTGGCTTTCTCCGGAGCGCGCTCCGCTGAGCAGATTCTCGACGCTAATGTCCTCATCGAGGTCGGGCCAGTGGACGCCTTCGCCGCGGCCGATCAGACGCCAGTTCGAACGCTCTGCGGGCGTGCCGTGAGCGAGCCGCGGGTACCACGCGAGCGGCACGGCGATGCTCCGCCCGTCCGCGAGATCCACCGTGAGGGTGTCGACCGTGACTTGAACGGCCTGGGCGAATGCGGGCCAGTGGTCAATCGGCGAAGTAGTCATCCCAGCTCCTCAGCAAGTCGGCCTCATGTTCCTGAACCATCATGATGATACGAGCCAACTCGCCCCGCGGAAAGCCACCGCTCTCCTGCAATCGAACGGGATCGAGCCAGACTTTAGCCCGGTTCGCATCCCGCTCAACGTGGACGTGCACCGGTTCGGCGCGGTCGCCGGCGTAGAAGAACAAGCGGTAAGGTCCGACGCGGAGGACGGTAGGCATTTCTCAATTTCTATCACGTCGGTCTCTACGGCAAACCGACGCGTCAGGGACCACATAACGCCTGGCTTCTGCAGCGGGCGCTTACAACCAACGCGAGCGCAGCGAGCGACCCAATCGCCCGTCTGCAGCAAGCATCGTTATGCGACGCGGAGGGGCTGAATATGCGCGATCTCCCGCTTGAGCCCGCGCGCGGCATCCCAAAGGTCGACGTTGCGCTGTAGGTTCAGCCAGAATTCCGGCGTGTTCCCAAAGAGCTTGCCGAGGCGCAGGGCCATCTCGGGACTGACGGCCCGCCGCTCGCGCAGCAGTTCGTTCATGGACTGCCGCGAGACGCCCGCGGCCTCAGCCAAGGCCGTGACCGAGAGGTCGTACGCGGGCAGGAAATCCTCGCGGAGAATCTCGCCCGGGTGAATGGGGCGGCGCTCCAGCGGACGGGAGTTGGGGACGCTCATCAGATCGCTCGGGCTAGTGGTAGTCACAGAACTCGACGTCATATGCATCGCCGTCGACGAATCGGAAGCAGACGCGCCACTGATCATTGACCGCGATAGCGTGCTGCCCGACGCGATCTCCCTTGAGTGCGTGGAGCCGATTGCCGGGCGGCACCCGCAGATCGGTGACGCGCATCGCCGCGTGGACGGCTTCGAGCTTCCGGAGCGCGCGCCGCGCCACATCGGCGGGCAGCTTCTTGGCCTTGCCGGTTCGGAACAGCTCCTCGGTCTGCCCGTCGGCAAAGGACTTGATCACGCCAAAGTGTAACGCGTCACGTGACGCCCGTCAATGTTGCCGCGTTCCACGGCACGGGCTGCTGCAATCGCATGGCGGTCAGCAGAAAGCCGCCTTAACGGGCGACGCCGTCGGCGCGGGTCTGTTCCTGATCTCTCTGGCGTCTGGCATCGAGAAGAAGACGGGCTCTAATGACAACGAGCGCTCCGGCGGCGATGGGCAGCAGCCACCCAAAGGGCGAGTGCATACGGAAGGCGAGTTCGATGGCGGCGGGCAGGCTACAGAGGCTTACAAAAAGCCAGATGGCGTGCGAGCCGGCAGGATTCGATGGCGCCGTCACAAGGTCTCTCCCTTTTGTGGTCACGCATAACGCTGCAGCTAAGCTGCGCCGAATCATGCCAAAAGCGCCAGTGAGCGCAGCGAACAGGCGCAATCCTATGATCGGCGTCAGCTTCAGCGTTCGTTATGCCGAAGGCGCGCGAGTCAATTGGGTCACTCTCCGCAACATGTTACCCGGTGTCGTTGACGCCGTCAGCTTGATTTTCTCTCATCGACGCCTCAAAGAAGCTCTTCTCCAAGCGCTTCCACCAACGCGGCAACGGCAACTCGGATTCAGTTCGCCCCATCTGGAGTAAAAGTCTTCGGTGCTGTCGTAGCGTTCCAGCAGTTCGCGGATTTAGTGGCCGTGCCACCGCCGCCTTCCATAGCTGCTTAACCAACGTCCCGTCTTGAAGCAGTTGCCGGCATTCGCTGACGGAGAATGATCCGCCTTCGAACGCTCCATGCGTGAGCATGCGTAGGTACGTTAGGAAGTTCTTATGGATCACTTGGTTGCTACGCGCCTTACGAGCAAGGCCGAACAAGCGCCGGCGGGTTGGCCGCGTTTGGAAAGGCGATGCGTGGTCGAAGAGCAACCACTTGCCTCGTGTAGACCAGTCAATCGCCCAAAACTGTTCCAGCCCGTCAGGTCTTTCGAAGAGACTGATCGCATGTTCAATGGCGCGTTCAGTAAGCTCATTCTTGAGCTGGTCCGAAAGCGCAATGAACTTGGCACTCTCGCCGCCAACTCGGTGGTGAGTATCAAACGGTCGCTTCTCGAGCACACTGAGTTGCATGTCGGATGGTAAGCGATCTGCTGATGTTCTTAAAAGCGCGCGCTCATCGTCGCGTGCCTTTCTATAATCGGATTGTCGATCGAAACGCGCCCATTTGAGGCAGTGATAGTACAGCTTGATCCATGAATCAACGTCGAGGACACGCTCTGCGAACAGCTTCATTTCGTCGATCTGCAGCTCCAACATGCGAGTAGCAGGACCGGCGTTCGCCACATGTTGTATTAGTTCCGCCTCTGTTTCCGCTTCAACAGCTTGGTCCAATTGGCTGTTCCGAATAAGCAGCGAGGCTTCAAAGACTGCTCCCGCTAGATCCGCGTCTGGATGTTTAGTCTTATTGATTCCGATGAGCTGCTCGATTGTCTCGATTCGCTCGGTATCGGTGCTAGCAGTGTTGAAGCGATCGTAAAAAGCGTCGATTTCTTGGAGCGTGAATACGGTCGGTCGCTCGACGATTTCAAGCATATCACGAAGTCCATATCGACTCGACAGAACGCTCCCTTCTTCACGAATGGCAGCGCAAAGCGTTAAAAATCGTTTCTTATCTTCGCTTTCATGCGGGGCGTATTGCTCCTCAAGACGGTTTGTGGCCTCGTCTATACCTGCGAGTCGCTTAGAGCGATCGCTGGAAACGCCGAACTGCAAGTCGGACATCACAGCATCGTCAACAGCCAAACGTGGCGAGTGCTCTGGAAACTCAAGACGTAGCATCTGAGCCAAATACAGCGTTCGCCAAGAGATTTCGTCCGCCCTGTAACGACTCAGTTCGCCATGCAGCGAAGCTAGGTAGCGAAAGTACAGCTTGATCCGACGAGGGTTCTTGGGAAGCAACGAGACAATGTCTTGCAACGCATCGATATTGACGACACTGCGAATCAAATCGATTCCACTTCTGATGTAACGTGAAATTGCTTTTTCGCTGACGGGAGGAAGATGAATTGGCAGTTCAACAATCTTTTCGAGGAATCGATGGGGCTCCTCGCCTCCAAATCCGACCTCTGCAAGACCGGCCGCGATCACTTTGGGGGAAAGTGCGAGGACATAATAGAAGTCAGGGAAGTCGAACAGTTCCCGCAGTGACATCAGCAGCTTTGGTACTAGTGCTTGGTCGGTACGGTCTAGATCGTCGACAAAAACGACTATCTTTCTTCCCTCCAAATTCTCGTCAATTGCCGCAACTAGGTTGTCCCTCTGCGCTTGTGCGAGCTTTGCCATGGAGGCCTTGACCTTATCGCCCAAGACACCATCAAGCATTTTCCCAGCCCAATGACTCGAAGCAGCATTGCGAACCGTCTGGACCTGTTGCGCGGCTGAACGTGCTTCTTTGTACTTCCGCGTGTTGACTTCTACTTGTTCCGCGACGCCGGTAAGGAGTTGGTCCCAGATATCATCGGTTGACTTGCCAACCCACGCGGCAACCCAAACGCATATGTGATCGCGTTGCGAAAGACTCTCGTCGACAAGTTTGAGGACAGAGGTTTTGCCTTCGCCCCATTCCCCGTAAATCCCGATTCGCAGCGACGATCCTGCCGGCGCATAGTGGATAATGTCGGCTACAGAATTCGCTAGCCTACCTCGGCCGAACTGGTCATCGGCAACGCGGGCGATCGGTGAGTCCGGCAGGTTAGCGGTCATTTGTTAGATCTGTCTCGAAGAGCCGTGCGCCGCCATTCGCCGGCTTACTTGGCCGGAAATGTATGTCGGCATAACACGCGCGTTCTCTTGCAGGGCCATATCATAAATCGCGACCAGTGAGCGTAGCGAACAGGGAGCACTCCGCAGCAGCCCTGTCAAGAGCAACGCATCGTTAGGCCGCAGCGTCGCTACGAGCGACTCTCGGCCGATCGCGATACACCCGACACGTGCGGCTCCGCTCGCGCGTCCCGCGACAGAGCGGGCTCCGTGGATGAGAGGTAGAATACTGTGCTGCCGTCGACGACATCCCTTCCACTGCTTGCACGCCACCCCAATGCGCCCTCCCCTCCGGTCGGCCCTCCTGACCATCGCCGTCGTCGCCCTGACCGCTCGCGCGGATGCGCAGCGCCCGGCGCCTGCCGTTACGTACCCCGGCACCCAGCAGTACGACATCACATCGGCGGCGAACGGACAGAAGTATCGCCTTCTGGTGGCTCCGCCTGATGGCTACAGTCCGAACGACACCACGCGCTACGCGGTGCTCTTCCTGCTCGACGGGCACTACACGTTCCCCGCAGCGATCGCGGCTCGCGCGTCGATGGGGATCTTCAACGAACTCGAGCCCGTGATCGTCGTCGGGATTACCGATGGCGACTATGCCTTTGAGCGCTGGTTTACGAGTCGCTGGCGCGACTATACGCCGACCGTGAACCCGGCGACGGACTCGTCGTACGCGCGCCAGTTCAAGATGCCGGTGGAACAGGTGCGCTCGGGCGGCGGCCCGGCCTTTCTGCGTGCACTCCGCCAGGACATTGTCCCCGTTATCGAGCAGCGCTACCGCACCACGGGCGATCGCGGCCTGCTCGGACATTCGTTGGGCGGGCTCTTTGCCGCCTACGCCCTGTTCGCCGCCCCGGACCTCTTCCAGCGGTTCGGGATCAACAGCCCCTCGCTCTGGTGGCGGGCCAGCGACACGTTCGCCGCCGAGAGCACGTTCGCGATAACGCATTCGGCACTCCCCGCGCGCGTGTTCCTCTCCGTCGGCGCCGAGGAGGGGAAGACGATGGTCCCTCCGATGCGCCAGTTCGGCGAGCGGCTCGCGAAACGTGGGTATCAGGGGCTCACCCTCGACACCGTCGTCTTTCAGGGGGAGTCGCACACGTCGGTGGTGCCGGCGATGGTCTCGCGGACCATGCGGGTGTTGTACAGCAAAAAGAAGTGAGCTGCGGCCTAACGCGGGCTTCTGCAGCGGGCGTTCTAACAAAATGCGCGCGCAGCGCGCTTCCGAAACTACGCGCGACTGCAGCAAGCATCGTTAGCCGACTCGCAGCACGCTTCATTCTGGCAATCGCCACTTCAACTGCTGCCTACCATCGATGCTCTCTACGCCGAGGTGTTCGAGATGGTGTACGTTGGCGGCCGTCCCACGCACAAAGTCAAGCAGGAACTGATCGGGCTGGGCCACTCCAGTGACAGGCGTCTTGCTCAAGACTAGCCCGAAAGCAGGCCAAAGAGTCGAGACATACGAAACATGCTCGGTGTCCCCTTCAGCTGGCGGCATGCCAGAACACACTACACCAATCACACGGCCCTCATCGTCAGTGACTGGACCGCCACTCAGTCCGGGCGGGAACGGCGCATCTGTTCGAAGACACGGAAACGGCGCCATCGACGAGTCTCGCTTCAGGTGATAGATCTCGCGAACTTGACCGTCGGCGCGACTCGGTGATAGCCGCAGCTTCGCTTTACCGTCCGCGAGTATATTGTGCTTCGACTGCGGAAACCCATAGGCGACGATCGCCTGGGATTCGGCGGGATACCGCAGGTTGAAGGCAGGCGGAATGGGCCACGGCGCATTTGGCGTTGCTTCACTGGGGCAGAGAACCAGAGCCGCAATGTCGATCGGCGACGAAAGGACAAACTCCTCAACATGCCACTTCGCAAAACTACCATCGGCAAGTCGGCAGCAGACCTGCGCACCGAAAGACAAGGTGCCGCTCGCGTCTGATGGCTGGCACCCTTCAAAGCGCTGAAAGATCTCATCGATCACATGACGCGCCGTGAGTGCGAGGCCGTCGGCCAATAGCACGCCGCTGCCCATTGCAATCAGGTCCGTCTCATCGGTGCCAGCAACGATCACGCAGAGTGCCTGGGTGATCGGGTCGCTGAAGTTGAGTAGGTCTATGGAGGCCATGGATTCCGGCAAACGCTGGAGTTCGGCTGCGAGGCCGCAGAGCTGATCTTGGCCGCCGATGAGGAAAGCTGCGTGGTCTTGTCAGCTACATCTATCCTTTCCTCAGCGGTTCACCGATTCAAGGACCATCAGTAGGCGCCGCAGGTATGCCGTACCTGCTGCGAGCGGATCGCTGCTCTTCGATCATCGCATTCTCATCATCGATCATGGTTTGCTCGTCTGCTGGATGGAAAGCGGTTTGGAGGACCTGAAGGATGAGGCGCAGTCCAGTCCAGTCACGGGAGCCGACTGTAGATGGGTCGACTTCACACTCTGCCAGCTTACGGTCGAAGCGGTCAAGGATCTCACGCTTCGCGATGACCTCACCGTGGTAGCGCTTGAGCGTCTCATCGTAGCCCTTCCACTGCACCGGAAGCATGCCGTCACTGTCCTCAAGGACATCACGACCCAAGTACAGCTCAAGGCTGGCGGCAAGGCCATTTACGTTCATGTTCACAGGACCGCTTGGGCCAACGGTCGGGTAGTCTTCAGCCAAGGGTAGGTCAGGGTACTGCAGCACCGCGATGTTCGCGGGAAGGCGAATCTGCCTCAGCGAGTGAAGCGCTGAGGCACCGGCAGTATCGTTGTCGAACACAGCTACGATCCGGTTCAGAATTCCAGCCCCGACAAACGCCTTCACCATCGCCGCTAGTGCGCCTGCGCCTCCAGCCACGCGAGCACCGTCGAAGTCCATGAAGGTGAAGAAGTCAGCGAGATGCGGATAGAGCAGTCGTAGAGAACGCTCTAGGATCCACTTGTCGGTCGCACCTTCCGTCAGGACAACAATTCGGCGGGTCGTGTCGAAGTCGTCAGTAAGCAGGTACTCGGCATGCGCGACCAAGTCATCGGAAGAGTCGTAGTAGCCGCCTTGGATGAGTTCTGTGAGATCATAGACAAGCTCCTCCTCCGGCAGCACTTCAACTGCGATACGAATGACGTGGCGGACGTCGGAACCCGGAAAGCCGTACCAACCATCGAAGTGCTTTCCAAGCATGTAGCGAACAACCGGCGACGTGCCACTTAAGGCTTCGTCGGAGCGATACGTTGGGCGTAAGCGACGATCACGGATTTCACGTAGTCCCTCCATCCACTGCTCGACCGTTAGCGTCTCAAGTACGGGGCCCACGTCATCCTGAAAGTCGGATGGGAGCGCGCCGCTTATGCGTGCCATCGAATCACGATGAGCAGCTCGCTCGCCTTCGATGGCGACGTCGAACACGGCCTTTGCCGCCGAGAGCGTGAAGCCCATCAGCTCAAGACGATCTCGGATGCACGTAGCGGGCGCCGCATATCGAACCGCCACGTACGGGGCGGAGTCGTCCTCCTCCGCGTCGCTCGAATCCGGCGCGACGACCTCAAGGCTCTTGTCAGTCTCTCGAAAGAGCATCATGACAAGCGGATTGATCTCACGCTTGTCGCCGCCGACGTACAGCGGCCCGAGGTACAGCTCCGAGTAGCTACCGATGGTCGCAGACCTCTGGTAAATGGACTGTGGCGCGCCGGCAAACGCCCAAACTCAGTTGCAAGGTTTCTACAAATTGCGCGGGGGGCGCGCCTTCATAGCGGCCGTGGCTGACGCAAATAACGTTAGCCGGCCGCCGCATTGGATGTTACGGTCGGCGCACGCGCCAGTTCACGCCACCAACCCTGAAGTGCCGTTGCGACCAAATGATGAAACGCATAAAGATTTAGTGGCAACTGTTCATCGGTCCAAAGACCTCCGCCTTGATAGGATGCCCCTCCCGGCTTCTCGGACCATGCCCGCGCGCCTTGCTCGTCTTCACTCGGAAACGGCGATTCACACATCGGCAGAGGAAAGGGCTTGCTAGCGTGGAGTGCTTCTGAGCGGTAACGATAGATCTTATCAAGCGTCTTTTTCATGCCGTTCTCAGTCCAGTCGATCGGCCATGCCTTTGGCCTTGGCTGAGGTGCGTCCAGTCCGAAGGTTAGGAGGAATTCCCGAAACTTCCATTGCGCGCGTAGTACGGTGCTCTGTGTCTCTCCAACTTCGTTCAAGACGGCTGGTGCGTGCTCCGCAGCCGCCTGTTCAAGTCGGGTTGCATAGTCGGGACGCATCGAGTGAAGAAGTTCCGCAGGGCTGAGTTGAGGCTCGGTGCGCAACCGTGCCCACTCATTCGCGGCAGTTTCTGCGGCCGACACTAGGAAGAGCCAAGCTAGGTTACCTTCGCCACTGGCAACCCACAGACCTTGCCGATAGCTACGTGCTGACCTGGCAAGTTCTCGTGCAGAAGCCCAATCGATTGTCGGATACGTGGACAGCAACTCAGTGTTGAGATGAGTAGTGCGGCGCAGTTCGGGGATAACATTGCGCTGTCGCCCTTCGGGTATCGTAGGAACTGCGCCCTGCGAATAACGGGGAGATCCGCGACCATCTGTGTCGCCTTTGCGAAACCAGCGACTCGGCGCGCCCACGGCAACACGGACACGATGCGCCAAGGAGATCAAAGAGGCAAGTTCATCATAGGTAGTACCGCCCGTAAATGCTCCTGAGTCGGGCACTCCGGCCCGGAATGCCTTAACGACTTGATCCGTGTCGTCGGGGAGATGTGCGCTAACGCGTAGAACTATCGCAGGGACAACAGTTCCAGGCTCGTGAGGTTCCGGAACAGTATTGAGCAATAGATACGGCCCAAGACCCGAACGGATTTCACCGGTGAATCGAGCGTCCGAATACAGCGGAATCTCCTCTGCGAACTCCTCCGCTGACGTCTGACTTGCTTGCCAATTGCGATAGATCCATGAGCCGGTGGGAAGCTCTGGATTGGAGGAGTCAGCCATTGGGCGTCGAGATCCGAGATGGTTTTGCTTCGGTGCACGAGGAGGGCTTCGGCCGGCATAACGCTGGCTTCTGCTGCGGGCGATCAAATAAACTGCGCGCGCAGCGCGCTTCCGAATCGCCCGCCTGCAGCAAGCATCGTTATGCAGCGCCGAGACGTCACGGACGATGCATTGCTCTCCGCATGCGTCGGTGCAGGCCACCGATTGAGCGCATCGGCGCGCTCGACTATTGTGCTGCGCTCGGCAGGAGCAGATCGACGCGGGTACTGTCGGTCACTGCTTCGTCGTCGCGAACGCGGAAGGTCAGGTCTGACAACAGCGCGGTCGTCGTCAGCAGGGGGGCGTCCGGCCGGCGTGCGTTGACGAGGAGGCACCGAGCCCCCGCGGTATCGACCCGGAGGCGCAGGGCATAGCGACCGTCGATTGCAGTGCGTGTGCTCAGGAACGACTCCACGAGTGAGCCGAGGCAACCGGGACGGAGCACAGAAGCGGAAACGAACGCGGCAGCCACGGGCTGGCCCTCGTGCGACACGATGCCGTACACGGTGGTCGCGTACCCGCGGGGGGATGTCGGTGCGGTCGTATCCGCGCAGGCGAGGCTGGCGCCGACGAGGCCGATAGCCAATAAAGTTCTCACCATGTGTCCGACGGCGACCATTTGGGTTACCTGCCTTAAGTGTACGAAGGGTGGACGATGCGGGTGCTACCCCTCGGCCTGGCGCGGGTTCGTCGCCGCAGTGTTGTCAACCAGCAACCGGCAGCGCGGACGATTGGAGCCGTCCGCCGCACCGCGAGCGCGACCACGCCAGCATAACGTTCAGCGTTCAGTTGCAAGCGACCAAACAGAAGCGAGCGCAGCGAGCATTCCTTATCCGCTTGTCAACTGCAACGCGTTGTTGGGCCGAGTCGCATACTCATGCCGCCGTGCCTACCCACGGCTTGATCTTCCGCAGCACCGGTGCGAGCATCTTGGCGGCGACCTCGGTGTCATGGGCCACCTGCGCGCGCAGCCAGTAGCCGTTCGACAGCCCGAAGAACCGGCACAAGCGCAAATCCGTGTCCGCCGTGATGGCGCGCTTCCCAGCCACGATCTCGCCGATCCGCTGCGCTGGCACGTCGATCTCTTTTGCGAGGCGATACTGTGAGAGTTCCATCGGCACGAGAA
The DNA here is from genome assembly GCA_038210005.1 of Gemmatimonadales bacterium. GTDB lineage: Bacteria > Gemmatimonadota > Gemmatimonadetes > Gemmatimonadales > Gemmatimonadaceae > Gemmatimonas. The sequence goes on along the minus strand of JBBQXC010000032.1, from coordinate 17,757 downwards.
ACTCTTCCAGCAGTAACTCTCCGGGCGTCACCGGCTTCAGGGTAGCCATCGATTCGCGCTCCTAGTGGTAGTCCACGATTTCGACCTCGGCCGGGCCGGCGTCCGTCCAGCGAAAGCACACCCGGAACTGATCGTTCACGCGAATGCTGTGCTGCCCCAGCCGATCACGCTTCAAGGCTTCCAGTCGATTGCCCGGTGGCACCCGCAGATCCTCCAGCCGACCCGCGATCTCGAGTTGCCGCAACTTGCGACGCGCGACCGTCTCGATCTGCACAAATCGACTAACGCGGCGTCCGCTTGCCAACGCCTCCGTATCGGCATCTCGAAAGGACACGATCATCTTCAATAGTAACGCACGGCGTGATTACGTCAAGGAGCCTCGCCGGCGCGATGAAGACGGGTACTGCGGCCCAACGCTGCGCTCTGCTGCAGCGACCCTCAACAAATAGCCGTGAACGGAGGCGCGCCAGCGCCGCAGTTACACGGCGTACCGCATCGTCGCTGTCAGCAGCAGCGAAACGTTATGCGCTCGCGCGCCGTTCGGCCGCAATGCGCTCCGCCAAATACACCTTCAGGAGCGACTGGTACGGGACATCGCGTTGATTCGCCAACACCTTGAGCTCGTCGAGGAGCCCTTGCGGGAGGCGCAGCGAAATCGTCGCGGTGGACGGCTTCAGATTCGGAAACGCCACGCGGGTCGCCTGCGGATACGCGAAATACTCGGACGTATCCGCCGTTGCCCAAAACGCGCGCTCCTCGTCTTCGGAGCGGAACTCCGGAATCGCCTTACGGGGCTTCGTGCGGGATTTTGGCATACAGGGTTCGCTCCTTGCGACTCATCGGTCGGGCCGAAATCACGCGGACCAGATCGCGACGCACGGTGAAGATTACCGCGAGTCGCCGATCCGCCGCCGTACGGCCCAGCACGAGGTAGCGCGGCTCCCGGGTGGAATGCTTGTCATCCTCGACCAGCAGCACAGGCTCATGGAAAAAGACTTCCTCGGCTTCATTCCGCGTGACCGCATGCCGAGCCCAGTTCTTCTCCGCGTTCCCGCGGTCCCAGTCGAAGCCGGCCAGTCGGGCCGCGAAAGCGGAGAAGTCAGTCACCCTGAAAGTATATGGTGATCATATACAGCGCGCCAGTGACCCCGCCGCGCGCATCCATTCCTGCCTCGATGCGCATAACGCCCATTCACCTGCGGGCGATGCCTGCGTAGCGGACGTTCTACAGGCAAACTCCCGCAATATAAGCGCGAAGGTCGCACTTCATTTCCTACCGCGCAACTTACTGCCATCTCGTCGCTTACGACCTACCCCGCACGATGCCTCCGCCGCCGTTATACGGCGAAGCTCGCAGCCTAAACGGACAATGCACAGAGAGCGCTGTTGTGGAGCCGAGGCCCACGTCGACCAGCGTGATCGCCGACCTCTCGAGTCAGCCGCTCCCACCGACTCCGAGTACCGCCGCGACCTCCGCGAGCCGCTCGACCGTCACCATCGCTCCCGCGGCTCGTAGTCGATCGGCCGACACAATCTCCGCGTACCCAATCACGGTCATTCCCGCGGCGCAGGCGCCCTGCACACCCAACGGACTGTCTTCCACCACCACGGTACGCGCGGCGTCGAAACCGAGCGCGCGCGCAGCATGTAAAAATATGTCCGGGGCGGGTTTCGGTTTGCCCACGTCGCACGCCGAAAAGCGTTTGCCGTCAAAGCGCTCCAGCAGTGCCGTCTTGCCAAGCGTGGTGCGCATTTTTTCGTGATCGCCGTTCGATGCCACGCCATAGCGCATGCCCGCCGCGTCGAGCGTGTCAAGCAGTGCGACAATGCCCTCCACGGGCTTGAGGTCACGCTGCAGCGCCACGGTCACATTGGCAGTGAAGCGCGCGAGCAAGTCATCGGGGGGCGCGTGTCCCATCATCTCGGTCACGATTTCCACGCAACGCGGCATGGAGTTGCCCATGAAAATGCCGAGCGATTGCTCCATGGTCATGGGCAGTCCGATCTCCGTGAGCAACGAGGCCCACGTGCCGTTCGCAATGCGCTCGCTGTCCACCAGCACGCCGTCGCAATCGAAAATCACACCATCAACGGCGCCGACCCCCAAAGCGCTGAGCACGTCAGCGGAGCGCGAGTTCATTGCCGTGCGGTGGGTCAACGGGTGTCAGATTGGCGCGGGCCTGCTCGAGTTGACGCCGCACGGCGTCGGGGCCGGTGCCGCCATCGATGTTGCGCGCGGCGAGTGATGCATCCACGCCGAGGGCCTCGCGCGCATCGGCGCCGAACAGGGCATGCGCCGCGGCAAACGCGGCAACGGGCAACTGGTCGAGTTCAATGCCGCCCTCTTCGGCTTGACGTACCAACGAGCCCACGGCACCGTGCGCTTCGCGAAACGTCGCGCCCTTCTTCACGAGGTAGTCCGCGAGATCAGTGGCCATCATTGCGCTCGAACAGGCCGCGCGCATACGCGCACGTTCGAACCGCAACTCGGCGATGGCGCCGGCCATTGACGGCAGTACCAGCAACAGCAGGTCGATGGCGTTGAACAGGGCGCGCTTGTCGTCTTGCAAGTCCTTGCTGTAACCGCTGGGCAGTCCCTTGATGGTACCCAGAATCGACACCAAGTCGCCCAGCACGCGCGCCCCCGAACCCCGCGCGAGTTCGAACACATCGGGGTTGCGCTTCTGCGGCATCATGCTGCTGCCGGTGGAGAAGCCGTCGCCGAACTTCACGAAGCCGAACTCACTCGTGCCGTATAGGATCATGTCCTCGGCCAGGCGCGAGCAGTGCGCCGCGGTCATGGCGCAGGCGAACAGCGTTTCCGCTACGAAGTCACGATCGCCGGTGGCGTCGATGCTGTTGGCCGAGATGGCGTGAAAGCCCAGCGACTCCTTCAGCAGCACGCGCGACACCGGAAACGCCGACCCGGCAATCGCGCCCGAACCCAATGGCATCACCGACGTGCCACGCTCGGCGTTGGCGAAGCGCGTGCGATCGCGCGACAGCGGCCAGAAGTGCGCCAGCAGCCAGTGCGTGCCGCTCACCGGCTGGGCGCGCTGCAGGTGCGTGTACGCCGGCAGTACCGCGTCGGTGAGCGTCTCGGCCTGCATCAGCAGCGACTGCTGCAGCTCAGCGATGGCGGCGTCCACGCGACGGCAGGCATCGATGGTCCACAAGCGCGACGCCGTGGCCACCTGATCGTTGCGCGAACGGCCGGTGTGGAGCTTGGAGGCGACCGTGCCCGCTTCTTCGTGCAGCAGCCGGTCGATCATGGTGTGGATGTCTTCGTCGGTCGCGATCGGCTGGGCACCGTCAGCGATGCGCTGGGCCACGCGGTCGAGGCCCTGCTGCAGCGCGTCGCTCTCTGCCCGCGTGAGCACGCCAGCTTCACCGAGCGCCAGCGCCCACGCCTTGGAGAGGCGCACGTCGTGCGGCCAGAGTCGGAAGTCGGTGCCGATGGAGCGATTGATCGCATCGAGGAGCGGCGACGGGCCGCCGGCGAATCGACCGCCCCACAGCTTATGGGTCCCGGCTTCGGAAGAGCTCACGGCATACTCACGACAGGGTTCGAAGGAATGACGACGAGGCGAAATCTAGATGACTCGTGTGGATCAGGCGCGTAGATACGCGCTCAGCTTCTTCAGCACGCGCTCGCGCCCCTCGGTGGATCGGCAGATGATGAGCACCGTATCATCGCCGGCGATCGTACCGGCCACGTCGGGCCACTTGAGCTGATCGAGCGCCTCGGCGACGGGCTGAGCGCCCGACTTGATCGTGCGCGCCACCACCAGGACCTGCACCCCTTCCATTTCGGTGAGAAGCTGCGGCAGCATGCGCTCGAGCTGCGCGAGTTCTTCGTCGTCACCGCCGTTCTCGGGGAAGGCGTAGCGTGAGCGGCCCTGCGCGTCGGGGATGCGGGCGAGACGCAGTTCACGCAGATCGCGCGACAGCGTGGACTGCGTCACCTCCCAGCCGCGTTTGGCGAGCTGACATCGCAGCTCTTCCTGACTCGCCACAGCCTTGGCCGTGACGATCTCGCGGATGACCTGGTGGCGCTGGTTCTTGTCGGACAATAGATGGACTCCTGCGAATCGGTTCGGCGCCGAATGATGCGAAAGCGGGAGAGAAACGACGTCCCGCGGTGACGCGCAGCGGTGACATGCACACGATTGACAGCATGGCGCTGCAAAATTATGCATTAATAGTGCATACTTTACCGGACTTGCCGCAACGCCCAATGACAACCGTTACCGAACCCACGTACCGCGTGGGTGTGCTCGGCGCGAGCGGGTACTCGGGGCGCGAACTGTGCGCCCTGATCCTCGGCCATCCGAATCTCAGCCTCGCGTTCGCCACGGCCAACACGCAGCGCGGCACCACCCTGCGTGTGCAGGCCGGCGGTCGGGTCCACGCCATTCCCATGGTAGGGCCCGATGCGGTCGATCTGGGAAGCGTCGATCTGGTGTTCGCGGCGCTGCCGCATGGTGCGTCGGCCGAGTGGGTGGCGAAGGTGATCGCCGCCGGTGCGCGCGTGGTCGATCTGTCGAGCGATCTGCGTCCCGGGCACGGTGGGACCGATCATGCGCCGGCGGGCGTGCCGCACGATGCGCCGTATGGCTTACCCGAACTCTTTCGTGCCCCGCTGCACGGTGCGCGCGTGGTGGCCAATCCCGGGTGCTATGCGACCAGCATCCTGGTCGCGCTCGCGCCGTTGGCGAAGGCGGGGCTGATCGCGCCTGGGGCAACGGTGAACATCGCGGCAGCCAGTGGCGTGAGCGGTGCGGGCGCGTCGCCCAAGCTGGAACTGCTGTTCGCTGAGGTGACGGAGAATTTTCGCCCCTACGGCGTGGGGAATTCGCACCGCCACCTGTTCGAGATGCGCGCCAGTCTGGCCGCTCTCGGTGCGGACTGCGATCTGCTGTTCACGCCGCATCTGCTGCCGATCGACCGCGGGATTCTGTCCACCATCACGGTGCCGCTTTCGCGCCCGATCGATGACGCCTTGGCGCCCTTTCGCGACATGTACGCCGACGAGCCGTTCGTGGAGCTGACCACTGATCTCCCCGCGCTGGCCGACGTGCAGCATCGCAATGTGGTGCGCATCGGCGCCCGAATCCCCAGCGGCGTACGCACGCCGACGCTGCTGGTATTCAGCGCCGTCGATAATCTCGTGAAAGGCGCAGCGGGTCAGGCGATCCAAAATGCAAACCTGATGTTGGGACTCGGCGAAACTTCCGGGCTCGCTCGATAAAAGCAGAGTAAGGAGTCGGGGGTACGGGGTAGGGAACAGCAGACCTCACTCCACACCTTGTACTCCCTACCCCCGACTCCTCACCCCTTACTTCGCCGGTATCGAATGTATGTCGTAAAACTCGGCGGTCGCACCCAAAACGATCCGGCGTTGCCGACGGCGCTCGCGTCGCTGTGGCGCGCGACGGATGGCGGCGTGGTGATTGTGCATGGCGGTGGCGATCAGATCAGTGCGTTGCAGCGGCTGCGTGGTGAGGAGCCGGTATTCGTCGGCGGCCGTCGCGTGACCACCGACAGCGCGCTCGAACTCGTGCGCATGGTGCTGTCGGGATTGGCCAACAAGCAGATGGTGTCGGCGTTGGTGGCAGCGGGCGCGCCGGCGGTCGGCATTTCCGGTGAGGATGCGGCGCTGCTGCGAGCGACGCCGATCGACGTGGCTACGTTCGGACACTCGGGCACGCCGTCGGTGGTCGACCCGCGCTTGGTGCGTGCGCTGCTCGCGGCGGGATTTCTGCCGGTGATCTCGCCGGTGGCGGCACGTGACGCCGAGAGCGGGGCTGGCGCGTACAACGTGAATGGTGATGACGCGGCGGCGGCCATCGCGGCGGCGCTCGGCGCCGATGAACTGTTCTTGATGGCTGATGTGCCCGGCGTGCTCGACGGCGACAGAGCCCTCGTGCCGCGCCTCACGCTCGATGAGGCGCAGGCGCTGGTGACCAGTGGTGTGGCTGGAGGCGGCATGGCCGCCAAGCTCGATGCTTGCGCGCAGGCGCTGGCCGGTGGTGTACACCGAGTGCGGATCGGCGATCTCGCCGCACTCACTGTTCCCGAGGCGGGAACCGCGATCGTTGCGCGCGTGGACGCAACGGATGCCTTCTCTTCCAGGTAGCTGCCCATGACTTCGACGATGCCCACGCCCGCTCCGACCACAGAACCGTCGGCGCAGTCTTCGGCGTTGCCCGCCATTCTGGGCACGTACAAGCGGCAGGCACCGCTGTTCGTGCGAGGAGACGGGGTCTACATGTTCGACGAGCACGGCAAACGGTACCTCGACCTCGTGGCCGGCATCGCCGTCACGTCGCTCGGGCACAACGATCCGGGCGTGATGAACGCGATGCGGGAAGCGATGGCGACGGGGCTCATCCACACGTCGAACCTGTATCGCACGGCGCCGGGTGAGGCGTTGGCGCAGTGGTTGGTGGATCACTCGTTCGCCAGCAGCGTGTTCTTCGCCAATTCGGGCGCCGAGGCCAACGAAGGCGCGTTCAAGTTTGCGCGTCGGTGGGCGAGGAGCACCGGGCACGAGGCGAAGCATGAGATCGTCGCGGTGCGCGGCTCGTTCCACGGCCGAATGCCCGGCACCTTGGCGGCTACCGACCGTCCGGCGTATCGGCTGCCGTTCCGTCCGCTGATGGCCGGCGTGACGATCGTGGAGCGCGAGCTCGACGAGCTGCGCACGGTGCTCGATCCGGAAACGGCGGCGGCTGTGATCATCGAGCCGATTCAGGGTGAAGGCGGCGTGCGTGTGGTCGATCCGGAGTTCCTGCGCGGTCTGCGCGAGCTCACGCGCGAGCGGAATGTGCTGCTCATTCTCGACGAGATTCAGTGCGGACTGGGACGCACCGGCTCGTTCTTCGCGTATGAGCAGATCGGTATCGTGCCCGACATGCTCACCATCGCCAAGCCGCTGGCCAACGGCTTGCCGATCGGTGCGATTCTGGTGAGCGATGCCGTCGCGCGCGCGATGCAGCCGGGTGATCACGGCACGACGTTCGGCGGCGGTCCGCTGTTGGCGCACGTAGCGCATCATGTCGTCCAGCGCCTGTCCGATCCCGCCATGCTGCAGCATGTGCGCGAGACCGGCGCGTGGTTCGGCGAGCAGCTGCAGGGGATCGCCGATCGCACGGGCCAGGTGCGCGCGATTCGCGGCAAGGGTCTCATGTGGGGCATGGACGTACATGAGCCGGCGGCGGCCATCATCGGACGCGCGTTCGAGAAGGGACTGCTGCTGGTCAGCGCGGGCGAGCACACACTGCGCTTCTTGCCGCCATTGGTGATCACTAAGGCCGAACTCGCCGAAGGCCTCGCGATACTGGAATCAGCGATCCAACCTTGATTCGCTTTCGCGAAAAAATTTGTGCGTGCCCTAGTGCATTCACACCTGATGCACAATATTGTCGTCGCCATCACGTGCCTCCGTGAACGGTGCGGGAGATGCACGCGGTGCGTTCGCGTGTCGTCATCCGCGAAGCGCACCGACCTCGCGTGGTTCGATCACCGACGGTGTTGGCCCTGTCCTGGCGCGTCGATCCGGCGACGTGCTCGAGGCCGGACAGGGCCGCTGGTGGTGCGGTCGCCGGGTCCTACGACGCAGTGTCCTGCGACGCAGCGTGCAACGAGTGCTGCGCGTACTTTGCAGTATGCTCGTCTCCAGACCGATTCTTCGCGCATCCGCGATCGCCGCGTCGATGCTGATTGCGGCTCCTGCCGCCTCGCCGGTTGCCGCTCAGGCCGCACCGCCCACGCTCGTCGTGCAGATCACCGTCGACCAGCTGCGTCCCGACTACCTCGACAAATGGTCGTCGCAGTTTACCGGTGGTCTTGCCCGCCTGCTCAAGCAGGGCGCGTTTTTCCGCAACGCCACGCACGATCACGCGACGACCGAAACCGCGCCGGGACATGCCACGCTGTGGTCTGGACGGTATCCGTCGCATACCGGCGTGGTGCTGAACGAGATCGGCGTAGCTGATCCGCAGTCGCCGCTGCTGCTCGGACGCGGTGGTGGCGCGTCGCCCTATCGCTTCCGCGGTTCGGCGTTGTTTGACTGGATGCGCACGCGTGATCAGTTCAGCCGGGCGCTCTCGGTATCGCGAAAGGATCGCGGCGCTATTCTGCCGCTGGGACGCGCCAAGCAGTCGGTGTACTGGTACTCCCTCGACGGGCGCTTCACCACCAGCCGGTACTATGCCGACACGCTGCCCACGTGGGTACAGGAGTTCAACGCGCGCAACGTCCTGAAGCCGTACCTCGGGGCCGAGTGGAACACGCTGCTTCCTGCGTCACAGTACGCCGAGAAGGACTCAGTGGCCATCGAGAGCCAGGGCAAGGACTACGTTTTCCCGCATAAGCTCGACACCGAGGTGCGGGCGGCCGGGTCGAACTTCACAGAGTTCCCGTGGATGGACGAGGTCACGGTGGACATGGCGCTGGCTGGTGTCAACGCGCTCGACCTCGGCAAGGGACCGACGACCGACGTGCTCGCGGTGTCGCTGTCCACCACCGATGCCATCGGACACCGATACGGCCCTGATTCGCGTGAGCTGCACGATCAAGTGCTGCGCGTGGATCGTATGCTGGGCCGACTGATCGATTCGCTGTACGTGCTGCGCGACTCCACGCGAATCGTGTTCGCGCTGAGCTCCGACCATGGCGTGTCGCCGTTCCCCGAGGTCGCGTTTCCCGGTGACGATCCGAAACGCGGCCGCGTGAATCCGCAGCCGGTCATCGATGCCGCCCGCAGCGCGCTGGCCGCGCGCGGCGTGGAAGGCGATGCGCTGCTGCTGCAGGCGGGGATCGTGTCCCTCGATCGCCGTCGTCTGGCCGCGAAGGGAGTACGTGCCGACTCGGTGGTCACCGCGTTGCGTGGTCAGCTGCTGATGCTGCCTGGCATGCTGCGGGTGGATCGTGTGTCCACCCTGGCCGCTGCCGCCTCCAAGGGTGACGTGATTGCGCGTCGCTGGCTGCACTCGATTCCAAGCGACTTTCAGGCCGAGCTCACGGTGACGTTCAAGCCGGGCTACTACTGGTACACCACGCGCTACGCGACGCACGGCACGCCGCACGACCTCGATGCGCGCATCCCGATTTTGCTGATGGGGCCGATGGTGAAGCCGGGTCGGTATACCAAGCCGGTGTATTCGGTGGACATCGCGCCGACGCTGGCCGAGATGCTCGGGATTCCGCCTACGGAGAAAGTGGACGGCCGCGTACTCACTGAAGCGCTGCGCCGACCGTAGCTTTGACCGTCATGAGCATCAATCGCGCCTTCGACGAGCTGCGTTTCGGCGCGTCGCGCACGTTGAACCTGCGTGCGTTGCAGCCGACGGCCTCGCAGGCGAGCACGCTCGCCGACTCTTGGCTCCGGCAGCAGCAGGTGCTTGGTGTCGACGAGGCGCTGGTCATCACGGGGCGCGGCAACAACAGCGTGGACGGCTACTCGCCGGTGCGTGAAGCGATCGTAAAGTTGCTGCCCTCGTTGCGGCGGCGGAATGTGATCAGCGGATACGCCGAGCACACGCCAGGGTCGTTCGTGGTGAAGTTCGCGCCGGTGCGCGCGTTGTTCGAAACACCGAAGCGCCGACGGGAACGGGTGGTCGCGAAGCCGGTACCGCCTTCGCTTCAGGCGCTCGACGAGGAAACGCTGCGTCAGCTGCGCGACCTCTCCGCGATCTCGCTGGCGGTGCTCGGTATCCAATCGCCCACGCCGCTGCAGCTCGACGATGAAATGCAGCGCCAATTTGCCGCACTCAGTTCGGCGCTTCCTGACGACGGCGACCGCGAAGCCTTGCTACAGCAGGCACTCCTGCGCGCTGCCGAAGAGTACGAAGCGAGCTAGTTCTTTCACTCCACCGGAGTTCATGTCGTGTCCGTTTCCCGCACTACGGCACTGGCGATGACCAGTGCCCTCGCGTTCGCGACGCAGTTGCCATCTTCGCTGTCGGCGCAGAGTCTGACCACGATGCCTGGGTATTCGCCGAGTGCGGCTGCCACACAGCGTCGTCTCGAACAGGATGCCATTCAGGGGCCGCAGGCAACGCGGGCGCGCACGCATTCGGCGGCGCTGTCGAAGGAACCGCACGTGGCGGGCACGCCAGCCCAGAAGCGCACGGCCGACTACGTCATCGCGCAAATGAAGGCGATGGGGCTCGATACCGAACTGCGGACGTACGACGTGTACCTGCCGCACGCGACCGGCGTGACGATCACGCGAATGGGGCGCGACACCGCCGTGCTCGATCTTCAGGAGCCGGGTATCCCCGGTGATCCGGCCACGATGCTGCCGCAGTATCTCCCGGTGAATGGGTATAGCGGCGCGGGTGTGGGCGAAGGGGAGTTGGTCTTCGTAAACTTCGGATTGATCGAGGACTACGCGACGCTCGATTCGATGGGTGTCTCGGTGAAGGGCAAAGTGGTGCTGGCCCGCTACGGGCGGAGCTTCCGCGGGATCAAGTCGCGTGAAGCGGAGAAGCGTGGCGCGGTGGCGGTGCTCATCTATACAGACCCACTCGACGACGGCTTCGCGCAGGGCGATGTCTATCCCGAAGGGCCGATGCGTCCGTTGCGCGGATTGCAGCGCGGCAGCGTGTTCAACGGCACCGGCGACCCACTCACGCCAGGCTACGCCAGTAAGCCCGGCGCTCCGCGTCTCAAGCCCGAAGAGACGTCGCTCTCGAAGGTGCCCGTCGTGCCGATCAGTGCCGCCAATGCGCAGGAGCTGCTGGCGCAGGTCCGCGGCAGCGCCATCCCGCGGAACTGGCAAGGTGGCATGTCCCTGCGCTATCACGTGGGGCCGGGTCCGGTGCGGGTGCGCGTGGACGTCACGACCGACGCGGCGACGGCCGGCACGAAACCGATCTACAACACGCTCGGGTATCTGCGTGGTAGTCAGTATCCGAACGAATACGTGTACATCGGCTCGCATCGAGACGCCTGGGGCCCCGGCGCGGGCGACAACGTCTCTGGCACGGTCAGCGTGTTGGAAGCGGCGCAGGCGCTCGCCGACATGGCGAAGCGCGGCGACCGCCCCAAGCGGACGATCGTGTTTGCCACCTGGGATGCGGAAGAGTGGGGCCTGGTCGGCAGCACCGAGCATGTGGAAGACGACTCGCTGCGGCTCAAAGCGGGCGCGGTCGCATACCTGAATCAGGACGTGTCGGCGCAGGGTTCACAGTTCGGTGGCGGCGGCTCGCCGTCCATGCGCGCGGTGCTGCGTGACATCACGAAGCAGGTGCAGGATCCGCGTGGGCGCGGCACCGTGTACGAGACATGGCGCGCCGCGACCGGTACCCGGACGGGTACCCGCGCCGATACGCTGGAGCCGCCGATGGGCGATCCGGGTGGTGGCAGTGACTTCGCCGGCTTCTACAATCACTTCGGCATTCCGATGGCCGACTGGGGCTTCGGTGGTCCGTCGGGCATCTACCACTCGGCGTACGATACGTTCAGTTGGATGGAGCGCTTTGGCGATCCGGGCTTCCAGTATCACGCGACGGCGGCCCGTATCGGTGCCGCCACTCTGCTGCGCCTCGCCAATGCCCAAGTGTTACCGTATGACTACGCCGAGTTCGCGCGCACCATGACGCGCTATGTCGCACCGGTGGAGCGTGGGCTCACCCAGAAGGGATGGAACGCCGCCGCGGTCGCGCCACTGACCGCCGCCATTGCCCGCCTGGAGCAGAGCGCGACGGCGTTCGCGACGGCGCGTGACGCCGCGTTGACTGCTGCGGTTGCTCCCGCGGCGCAGCAGGCCGCCAACAGCGCGCTGCTGCGCGTGGAGCGGGCGCTGGCGCGTCCGAGCGGTCTCAAAAGCCGTCCATGGTATCGCTCGCTGATCTACGCCTCAGATGTGGACAACGGGTACTCCACCATGAGCTTCCCCGGTATCAACGAGTCCATCCGCTACGGCACGCAGGCGGAAACGGAGGCCGAGATCAATGACCTGGCCGCGCGGTTCGGCGCGGCGGCCGATGCAGTGGACGCGGCGCGTGCGGCGCTGTCGGCCACGCGCACGCGCTAATCGTTCGGCCGTGTACGATCTCTCGGATGCGCGATACGCGCGACAGCTGGTGCTGAAGGGCTTCGGCCCCGCCGCGCAGGGGCGGCTCGCGAACGGGAGCGTGTTGATCGTTGGCGTCGGTGGTCTCGGTTCACCGGCGGCGACCTATCTTGCGGCCGCGGGCGTCGGCACGATCTCGTTGGTCGACACCGACGTCGTGGATGTCACCAACCTGCATCGGCAACTGTTGTACGCTACGCCCGATGTGGGGCGGGCCAAGCTCGATGTGGCTCGTGAACGCTTACAGGCGATTAATCCGCAGGTGGTGGTGCACACGCACGACGCGAGGCTCACGGCGACGAATGCGGCGTCGCTGGTGGCTGGGCACGATGTCGTGATCGATGCCACCGATAATTTCCCCGCGCGCTACGCGATCAACGATGCCTGCCTCGCGCACGGCATGCCCTTCGTGTACGGTAGTGTGGCGCGATTCGAGGGGCAGGTCAGCGTGTTCGCGGCGCCAGGCGGCCCCTGTTACCGCTGCCTGTTCCCCGTGATGCCCGCGCCCGGCACGGTGCCAACATGCGCCGAAGAAGGCGTGCTGGGCGTCGTGCCGGGCATCATCGGGTTGCATCAGGCCACGGAAGCGATCAAGCTGCTCACCGCCATTGGTGCGCCACTGGTGGGTCAGCTGTTGCTGGTCGATCTGTTAGCGCAGGATTCGCAACGCATTGCCGTCGCCAAGCGTCCGGATTGCCCAACCTGCGGCACCGTGCGCACTCCCTCACTCTCCTCTATGTCGATTCAACATCTCAGTCCCGTCGATGTCGCCGCCCTGCTGACCAGTGACGACGCGCCCACCGTCATCGATGTTCGCGAACAGTGGGAGTACGATCTGGTGCACCTGCCCGTGAGCACACTCATTCCGCTCAGCACGCTGGCGGCCCGGGCGAACGACATGGACCGGTCGCGTTCGTACGCGTTGCTTTGTCATCACGGCATGCGCAGCGAAATGGCCGCCAATTGGTTGATGCAGCACGGCTTCTCGCGCCTCATCAACATCGATGGCGGGATCGACGCGTGGAGTATGGACGTCGATTCGTCGCTGCCGCGCTACTGACGTTCTGCGCCGAACCGTTTCCCGATGTCTGGTGAGTTCGCGAGTGCGTCGGGGGTCGGCATTGCGCTGATCGTGGTCGGTAGTGCGGTCACGAACTACTTCTGGCGCTCACGGGTGCGATCTCAATTCGACGATGCCCACGCCCGTCGTTTTTGCTTCGACGCGGACGGCATCGTCCAAGGCGCGGCGGGTTTCACACTACCTGCCCGCCAACTCGGCCAGCTTCCGCGGCGCGCGGTGCTGCTGTTGCATGGTTTCAACGACACCCCGCAGTCGATGGCGTATCTGGGCGCATCGCTGCAGGCGCGAGGCTGGACGGTGCGTGCCCCGCTACTGCCCGGCCACGGGACACGTCTCGCCACGATGGCGAATGAGTCACGCGCCACTCGCTGGCGCGAGGCGGTCCTCACCGAATACGATGCGCTCCAACGTGAATACGACAGCGTGATGGTCGTCGGTCAGAGCATGGGCGGTGCGCTGGCGCTGCTGTTAGCCACCGAACGACCACAGCTTCCCGCGCTGGTGCTGCTGGCGCCGTATATCGGTATGCCACGTAATCTGCAGTGGAAGGTGTTCGGGGCCTGGATTGCCCGAGTGGCGCTGCCGTATCTGAGCAGTGTGGGCGGTGAAACCTCCATTCACGATCCGGTAGCTCGCGCCGAAAGCCTCGGCCCTGGCGTCGTCACCGCGCGAACGCTCACGGAACTGCGTCGGGTGGCCGAAGACGCCGAGGCGGCGCTGCCACGGGTGTGGGTGCCGACGCTGTACCTACAGTCGCGCGAGGACAACCGCATCGACGCGCACGACGCCGAGGCCCATTTTCGCGCACTCGGCAGCACGGACAAGCGCCAGCAGTGGCTCACCGGGTGCGGGCACATCATCTCGGCCGACTACTGTCGGGACGAGGTTGCCTCGTTGACCGCAGACTGGTTGGACGCGCACCTGATCTGATCGCGGTCACCGAATTTCTTTGCGGACTGGGGCACGCAGTGGCGAGGGGTCGCTGAGAGGTCCGTTGTCGAGTGTTGCGGGAACTGGCCTGCCATGCACAGGATTCGTCCCTGTCTGGAGTCTGCCGGCCGAAATGGGTTGTCCTCGTGTTGGCGCGGTCTCCGATCCCCCTCAACACGTGAACACCATGCGAATCTGCGTAGTCGCCGAAACGGCGCCTCGTGAACGTCGTGTGGCGCTGGTCCCCGACAGCGCTGCGAAGTTGGTGAAGGCTGGACATGCGGTTGTGGTCCAGTCGGGCGCCGGTGCGGCTGCCTATTATGACGATGCGAGTTACCTCGCGGCCGGCGCCACGATTGCCGTCGACGCCGCGTCGGCTCACGCTGACGCTCAGGTGGTGTGCCGCGTGCAACGCCCGGATGACGCTGCAGTGGCGTTGATCCCCGAAGGCGCCACGCTGGTGGCGATGATGGCACCGGCTACGGCCGGTCCGATCGTCGCTGCGTTGACGGCGCGAAAGGTGTCGGTGCTCGCCCTCGAGTTGGTGCCGCGCATCACACGGGCGCAGAGCATGGACGTGCTCTCGTCGCAGGCCACGGTGGCCGGCTACAAGGCCGTGCTGATCGGCGCGTCGATGTTGCCGCGCTTCCTCCCCATGCTGACAACCGCCGCTGGTTCGATCACGCCAGCCAAAGCGTTCGTGATCGGCGCCGGAGTGGCCGGTCTGCAGGCGCTGGCCACGGCGCGCCGACTTGGCGCGGTCACGAGCGGATTCGATGTGCGCGCGGCGGCTGCAGAGCAGGTGAAGTCACTCGGCGCGACGTTCGTGCAATCGGAAGTGGTGAGCGCGACCGCTGAGGACAAGGGTGGTTACGCCAAGGCACAAAGCGACGACGAGGCCGCCCGCACGCTGGCCACGATCGCCAGGCATATCAAGGATCAGGACTTGGTGATCACCACGGCAGCCATTCCGGGGCGTGCGGCGCCGCGACTGATCACCGCCGAGATGGTGCACAGTATGCGCCCAGGGTCGGTGATCATCGATCTGGCGGCGGAGACGGGCGGTAACTGTGAGCTCACCCAGCTTGGCGAGACGGTGGAGGTGAACGGCGTCATGGTGGTGGGTGCGGCGAACTTGCCGGCGACCATGCCGACGCACGCGAGCCAGATGTACAGCCGCAATGTGCTCACGCTGCTGCAGCACCTCACGAAGGATGGCGCGCTCGTGGTGGATCTGAACGACGAGATCACCGGCGCGATGACGCTTACCCACGACGGACAGGTGCGCCGATGAGTGCTACGGGATTTATCCAGCTCTACGTCTTTATTCTCGCAGGCTTCGTCGGTTTTCTGATGATCTCGCGCGTGCCACCGCTGCTGCACACGCCCTTGATGGCGGCGACGAACGCAATTTCCGGCATTTCGTTGGTGGGCTCCATCGTACTGGCCGGCGGCCAGTACGGAAAACTGCCCACGATTCTCGGGGTGATCGCCGTCGCGTGCGCGATGACGAATGTGGTTGGTGGGTTCATCATCACCGATCGCATGCTCAACATGTTCAAGCGTGGCGACAAGAAGCAGCCCGAAACAAAGCCGGATGGGGGCGCGTGATGCAGGAAACGATCTTGCAGATCACGTATTTGGCGGCATCGGTGTTGTTCATTCTTGGATTGCGCAGTCTCACGAAGCCCGATGAGGCACGGCGCGGCATGCAACTGGCTGCGCTCGGCATGCTGCTCGCGATCATCGGGACGATGCTGCATCAGGAGATCCTGACGTACACGTGGATCGTGACGGGGCTGATCATCGGCACCGTGGTGGGATATCCCCTTGGCAAATTCGTGCCGATGACGGCGATGCCGCAGCGCATCGCGTTCTCGCACATGTTCGGCGCCATGGCGGCCACGCTGGTCGGTGTCGGCGAGTTCTACCACATGTACCAGGGTGAGCACCCGACCAACCCGAGTGCGGCGGACACGCGCTTCAAGATGGCGGCGATCGGATTTGAAGTGATGTTCGGCGCCCTCACCGTATCGGGCAGCTTCATGGCCTTCGGCAAGCTGCAGGAGTTCATCACCGGCCGTCCGATCACATTCAAAGGGCAGAATCTGTTGAACGGCCTGCTCTTTCTGGCGGCGATCGGGTGTTTCGGTTGGCTGGTGTATGAGCCGAGCAACGTGGTGGTGTTCTACAGTATGGTGGCCATCGCGTTCGTGATCGGCTTCATGCTGGTCGTTCCGATCGGTGGTGCGGACATGCCGGTCGTGGTGTCGTTGCTGAATTCGTACGCGGGTCTTGCCGCGTCGGCGACCGGCTTCGCCATCGGAAACAACGTGCTGATCATCGCCGGCGCACTCGACGGTGCCTCCGGGTTCATCCTGTCGATGATCATGTCGAAGGCGATGAACCGATCGTTCGGCAACGTGCTGTTCGGCGCCTTCGGCTCGGGCGGCGGCGTCGCCAGCAAGAAGACGGCAGAAGGACTGGTGGCGAGGAGTATCAGCGCCGAGGATGCGGCGGTGCTGCTGGGCTACGCCAGTAAGGTGATCGTGGTGCCGGGCTACGGCATGGCGGTCGCGCAGGCTCAGCATCAGGTGCGTGAGCTGGCCGAGCTGATCGAACGGAAGGGTGGCGAGGTAAAGTACGCGATTCATCCGGTGGCCGGCCGGATGCCCGGCCACATGAATGTGCTTCTGGCGGAAGCGAACGTGCCCTACGATCGCATGTACGACATGGAGGAGATCAATGATCAGTTCGCCGAGTGCGACGTGGCGATTGTGATCGGTGCCAACGATGTCGTGAATCCGGCCGCGAAAACGGATCCCGGCAGTCCGATCTACGGCATGCCGATTCTCCGCGTGAGCGAGGCGAAGTCGGTCATTGTGCTCAAGCGTTCCATGAATACGGGATTTGCGGGTATCGAGAACGAGCTGTTCTTCGACGAAAAGACCAGCATGCTGTTCGGCGATGCGAAGGCGAGCCTCTCGAAGCTGGTGAGCGAGGTGAAGCAGCTGTAGCTTTCGAGTCTGTCACGTTCGCGAAGGTGTCCACGTACGCGTCTCGGAGTCAACGCATGGCTGATGTATCCTGCTCTCGATGTGGCCAGACCCGCGAGGGTTTCGAACGTCCGCCGTTTCCCGGCGCCGTCGGCGCCCGAATCTTGGGCGAGATCTGCAAGGATTGTTGGGGTCAGTGGCTGAAGCAGCAGACCATGCTGATCAATCACTATGGGCTGAACGTCATGGACCCGCAGGCGCGCACGTACCTGACGCGCAACATGGACGCCTTCCTTTTCAAGAAAGGCGATGCCGAAGACGTGGATACCACCAAGCAGGGTTCGATCACCTGGTGAGCAGCTGATGTCGTACAGATGTCGTACAAACGAAACGCCCCGCCCGGATATGTCCGGAGCGGGGCGTTCTCGTGATGACGACGTGACGATCAGTTAACGCCGGCGATGTAGCGGGCGAGTCGACCGCAGCTTGCGCACGTCAAGGTGACGTGTGAGTTCTGGGCCGGTGGATGCAATACGGGATCACGTTCGATGTGACCCTCGCAAGACGGACAGCTGAGAGGAAGTCCAGTACGGTCGGCCGCAATCAAGTGCAGCGCCTGCGCTGGGTTGTACGTGTTCGGTCGTGGCTTACGCATCTCGCCTCCT
>JBBQXC010000031.1:0-33232 GCA_038210005.1 Gemmatimonadales bacterium | reverse complement strand
ATCCCGCGCACCAACAACGACATGGAGCAGGCGCTGCGCGCGCTGAGCACGCGCGAGCGGCGCTACACGGGCCGCAAGCACGTCGGCCCCAAGCTCGTGCGCGTCCACGGCTTGGTGGGCGCCGCCGCACTCCTGGTGCACGACGCGACGGCACGCGAGCAGATGGCCGCCTTGCCCAGCGCCGCGCGCCGCGGATTTCAGACGCGGCGTCGGCGCCGCGCCAAACCGCGTGGTCAGGCCCTCGCGTTTCGTCGCCAACCAGCCGCATTCCTCGCAGCGCTGGAGAAACTCTAAGTGAATGTTGCTGTCATAGAAAAAAAACGCGTGGCATGCCGTCGTCTCGCGCGGCTCCCATCCGCGTCGTGTCGGCCGAGAGTCACTCACACGACATCTCGACGCGCCGACTCAATGAAGGTGGCCATGTGGTAGCGACCTCTCGGTAAGAGACCTCTGCGCCTCTGCGTGCTCCGTCGCTCTGCGTGATCAGTTCTCGATCGACCCGAGCATCGCCGTCAGTGATCTGCCGCCGAACGGATCACTGGTCGACGGACGTGCTGCTGAACTGATCACGCAGAGGACGCGGAGGCGCAGTGGACGCAGAGGAACAGTCCGCAAGAAATGTCTTCTCAGTAGTGTCCCAACCTTCTTAAAAAGAGAACGAGTGGAGTGGCCTCGAAGTCAGTGCCTGAATGGCTGGGTTATGGCGTAAGTAGTTGATGGACCGGAACTTGCTCGAACAGGGCCAAACGCAGGATCTGTGCAATTTCGGACACGCTCTGCCGGTCAAGCGGTAGACCGTGCTTCGCGATGGCAATCACGACGTACGTGCCGAGTGCGATCCAGCTGTGCGTCTTCCCCGCGTGCTCGCCGGTCCCCAGGCCCTGTATGATGCGCCGGTGCGGCGTGATCCACGGGATGCACCACGCCACCCGTGAACACGCTGGGACACCACTCATGTGGAAATGGGAATCGTGCCGACGGTCGGGGGCGCAACGAACCATCACTCCTGTCGTGGAAGATGGCCACGGCCATACCGCGGCCAAACGACAACAATCTGATGAACCACACGCCGCATGGTCCGCTAACCCATCGGCCTCTTTCCCGCGATGCTGACGCCATCCTGTCAGCGCTGATACGTCACGCGACCGCGGGACACGGTGGCGACCACCTCACCACGCAGCAAGGCGGGGCCTTCGGCACGGAACGGGTCGATGTTCAGCACCGTCAGGTCGGCACGCTTACCGACGGTAATCGTGCCGGCGTCGTGTTCGTCGAATGCAGCGTGCGCGCTCCACACGGTGTAGCCACGCACCGCTTCTTCCGGCGTCATGCGCTGCGCCGGATACCAACCACCGAGCGGCGCGCCGCTGGTGTCCTCACGCGTGATCGCCGAATGTAATCCGTAAAACGGGCTCCAGTCGGAGCCGGGCAGGTCCGACGAGAAGACGAGGGCGGCCCCGGCGCGACGCAAGGTGCGCCAGGCATACGCGCCAGCCATGCGATCGGCGCCGACACGCGTTTCCGCCCAGCCCTTGTCCTCGACGGCATGCGGAGGCTGCACGGAGGCGATGACGCCCAACGTCGCAAACCGCGCGATATCGGCCACCGAAATGACCTGGGCGTGCTCCACGCGATGACGTAGTCCGCGAGCCTTTGGCGAGGCGGCCGTGACTGAATCGATGAAGTCGAGCGTGGCGCGGTTGCCCGCATCACCAATGGCATGAATACCCACCTGGAAACCGACGCTCATCGCATCGGCCACGAGCCGCTGGTCGAACCCGTACGCGCCACCACTCACGCCGCGATGCCCGGGACGGTCCGCATAGTCGGCGAGCAGCTGTGCTCCTCGCGAACCGAGAGCACCGTCGAAGTACGCCTTCACGGCGCGCACCGTGAGCATGCCGTTGGCAGACGTGAACGGACCACGCACGATCCAACGGCGAATCAGCGCCGAGTCACGCGCGCTCAACATCGCGTACACTCGCAGCGGTAGCGAATCGCGCTCGGCCAGTCGTTCGAAGCTGTCCATCACGTCAGGAGCCACCCCCGCTTCGTGCACGCCCGTGTAGCCCGCCGCCGCCATCACGTGCAGTGCGCGCAGCAACTGCGCGTCGCGCTGTGCCGCCGCGGGGATCGGGACGGCGTCGTCGAGCAGTGGGACCGCGCGATTGAGCACGAGACCCGTAGGCTCTCCGCGAGCGTCGGTGCGGATCTCACCTCCCGCAGGCGACGCTGTCTCGCGGGTGATGCCGGCGAGCGTGAGGGCGCGTTGATTCGCCCACGCGGCGAAACCGTGCAGGCTGCGCAGGATGACCGGATGATCCGGTACGCGAGCGGAGAGCAGGCGCTTGTCGGGATAGCGGTTGGCCCACGCCCCTTCGTCCCAGCCGTAGCCCAGGATCCACGCGCCTTTCGGCGTCTCAGCGGCGCGCTGGGCAATACGCTCCACCGCTTCAGCCTCGGTCGCAACGCCGGTAAGGTTCACGCGCTCGAGCGACTGTCCGAGTTCGGCAACATGTGTATGCGCGTCGACGAGACCCGGGAGCACCACGTGGCCCGCCAGATCGATGACTCGGGTTTCCGGCCCCGTGAGCGCGAGCGCGCCGGAGTCCGCGCCGACGTACACAATGCGCCCATCACGCACGGCAACCGCCGTGGCGTCGTGATGCCAGCCCGCGACGGAGTCGTAGGGCGCGTCGACGGACGGCAGTCCATCGGTAGACGGCTCCGGCCATGTGAGGGTGTACACACGGCCACGGTGCAGAATGAGATCGGCGGCAGGCGCGCTTTCGGAACCTGACGAGCAGCCGGCAACGAACGCCGCAACGAACACCGGTAGGGATCGCAAGCCAAGGCGGCGGTGCACTATCGCCTCTTCTCAAACGTCGCGTCCATCAGCACCCACAGGTTCGGGTCCAGGCGTACGTCTTCTGGCTCCGACGCCGCATTGATGGTAAACACGTTGGATTTCGCATTCACCCGCACCCGCTCGATGACCGGTGATGGCTGGCCTTTACTGTACACCGCGATCTCCATCGGCATGATGAACAGGTTGCCGTCGGTCTGCACCTGGTCGAGCGTAATGCGCACCTGCCGAGCCGCCGCATCGTACGTCCACGTACCCACGACCTTGAGCGTACCGGGCTTGTAGAGCCACTGCTCGAAGAACCATCCCAACTCCTGGCCCGACGCCTCTTCCATAGCTCGGCGAAAGTCGGCGGTGGTGGCATTGCCGTTGAAATGCCGCGCGTAGTACGCGCGAATGCCGCGCAGGAATGCGTCCTGGCCGATCACGCCACGCAGCATGTGCAACGCCCAACTCCCCTTCTGGTAGGTGTGTGAGCTGGTCACATCCTCCATGCGGCGCAGGTTATTGTGGACGATGGTGTAGCCCGGGTTCCTGGCGGCGAAGCTCATCACGGTGTTGCGGCTGGACTGCAGCCCGCGCACGAACTCGTCGCGACCATAGGCGTGCTCGATGTACAGCAGCGTGAAGTAGGTGGCAAAACCTTCGCTGAGCCAGACGTCGTTCCAGTCGTACTCGGTGACGGCATTACCGAACCACTGATGCGCGATCTCGTGTATCACCACGTTACGCCAGCGCACACTACCGGTGCCGGTTACCGAACTTTCGCTGTAGAGAATGGCCGATGCCGCCTCCATACCGCCGCTGACGCTGTTGGACTGTATATTGGCCAACCGCTCATAGGCGAAGGGGCCCACGTAATCGCTGTAGTAGGCGAGCACGTCTTTCGTTGGCGTGGCAAAGTCGGCAAACCCAGCGTCGCGATCCTGCGGGTACACCCACGTCTCGATGGCTTTGCTCTCGAATGTGTCAACGCGCTGTACCGCAAAACGCGCCACGCCCAGCACGTACAACCACGGCGCGATCGGCACCGAATTCTTCCAGTGCGTGCGGCGGCGACCACCGGGTACGTCAGTGATTTCCATTTGCAGACCGTTGGACACGACCTGATAGTGACTGGGGGCCGTGACGATGAACTCGCTCGTGGCCTTGTCGTACGGATGGTCGATGGTCGGTAGCCAATGACGGGCCTTGTCGGGCCAGTTGTCGCTGAAGAAGGTGCGATCGCCGTACTTGTTGTTGCCGATCTTGAGCCCCGTGACGGGCGTGCCCCGGTAGCGCACCACCACTCGCGCGCGCTCATCGACGGCCGGCGCGGAGGCCAGCGGCACCAACAGCACGTCGTCCGTGTGCGTGTAGGGCATCGTGGTGCCGTTCATCGTCACGTCCACCACGCGCATCCCCTTGCCGCCCTGCGCCGCGCTGGTGCCAATGAGATCGAGGCGCACGGCACGTACACCGGCCCCCACAAAGCGCAGATCGAGCGCCAACCCGCCGACGATCACGTCGGTCGTATCCGACAGCTCGATCGTGAACGCGTAGTTGAGGGCGTCGATGTTGGGGTTCTTGGGGTACGTGTCGACCGACGCCGTGGGCGACATGAACGCGCCCAGAAGAGCCAGGCCCGTGGTGGCGAGGTGCTGTTTCATCTACGAGTGCTCCCTGATGCGCGCACTGGTGCAACGGGTGGACGGAATTGTATCACGCCGGCTTCGGCGATCGTGCGTTCCACGTCGACAATACGCGACGGGACAAATCCGCTGAGATTCTCGACGCCCTCTTCCGTGACCAGCGCCATGTCTTCGATGCGGATGTAGAGCTGTTCTTCGGGAATCCAGATCATCGGATCGATCGTGAACACCATCCCCGGTTTCAGTGGCACGCCGCGTACGCGCCCCACGTCGTGTACGGCCATGCCGACCGGGTGCTGGAAGTGGCCGCGGAACGCCAACCCTTGTTGTACGGCCTTGAGATGGGCGGGAGAAGCGAACGTCTTCCCTACCAGGTACTGCTTCATATCCGCAGCCGCACGATCGAGGATCTCGTCAGCAGTGACGCCCGGCTTGATGTAGCGGAAGAGCGCGTCGCGATACGCCACGATGTACTCGTACAGGGCAGCTTGGGGCGCGGTGAATTTTCCGTTCACCGGCCAGATGCGCGTCACATCGCTGGTGTAGTAGCGGTAGTCGGGCGCGTAGTCCATCAGCACCAGATCGCCGTCGTGCAACACGTCGGTCTTGCGGAAATAGTGCCCCAGATAGGCGTTCGTGCCACCGCCAATGATGGAGGCGTAGCCATCGCCGCGAGCACCGTTCACGTAGAACTCGTACTTGGCTGCCGCATCGAGCTGATACTCATACACACCGGCACTGGTGGATCGCATCGCTTCCATGATGCCGAGTCCCGCCAGCTGCGTTGCCGTGCGAATGAGCGCGATCTCGGCGGTGCTCTTGATCACGCGCATCGCGTCGAGTGTCGGCGACAGATCGCGTACGTCGAATTGCGGGAAGCGCTCCTTGACGAGCCGCACAAAATGCGCCTCGCGCGACGGGCGGCCATCCCACGGATCACTCGCCGCGCGCGCCTGACCGGACAACAGCTCGTCGCGACTGTCGTTGCCCGTCTCCATCGGACTGAGCGGCGTGTACAGGGCCAATGCTGGGGGGCGAATGAGGTCGGCGCTCACCAAGTCGCGGGCGAGACTTTCCAACCCCCGTACCTGCTCGACACCGGTGAGTCGCCCGACGAGTGCCGTATCCTCCGCCGAGAGGATCTTCCCTTCAGAGCGTTCCCTCCCGTCGTCGCGGTGCGGGAGATACAGCGTCGAGGTGCGCGTCCGCCCGTTGAGCAGCAGGTACGCGTGCGCCGACTCGACGCCGCACAGGTAGTAGAAGTCGTTCGACTGGCGGAATACGCTGAAGCCGGGCACACCGCTGGCCCCTTGCACGATGGCGATGCCCCGCGAGCCGATCGCGTCATAGATCTTCGCGCGCCGGGCGGCGAAGTCGTCCAGGGTGAAATCGGTCTGGTAGCCGTGCTTGTCCTGTGCGCGGGTCTCCGACGGGATGACGAGCAGGAGACAGGCGGCCAGACACCACGAACGTTGGGTACGCATGAGACGGCGGATAGGCATGATGAGACGGGTGGCTTACAGCAGCGACACGTAATGCGGCTCGAACATCGCATCGCTCACCGCTGCGGCGATATCTGCTGGCCGATCGACCCGCGCCAATCCGCGGTCGAACGCCAACGTGGCCACTTCGATCGCGATGGCGCGCGACACTTCGCGAATGCGCGACAGGCTGGGATAGATTCGTCCCATGGTCAGATCATCGTCGGTAACCATCGATGCGAGCGTGCGCGCGGCGGCGGCGAACATGGCCTCCGTGACGCGTGACGACGCACTGACCATGACGCCGAGTCCGACACCGGGAAAGATGTAGGCGTTATTGCCCTGCCCCGGCACGTGCGTCTTGCCCATGTACGTGACCGGTGCAAACGGACTACCGCTGGCGAAGATCGCGCGACCATCGGTGCCGGCATACGCCTGGAGGGCGGTGCACTCGGCCTTCGACGTGGGATTGGACAGCGCGAGCACAATCGGACGTTCGTGCTCCCTGGCCATCGCCGCCAGCACGTGCGCGGTGAACGTATTCGGCGTTCCCGACACACCGATGATCGCGTGCGGCTTCAGCGATTCCACCGCTTCGAGCAGGGTGCTCACTGGCGCATGATCGTGCGCGAAGCGCTGCTTGTGTTCCGCCAGGTCGGTGCGCGACTGCTCCACCAGCCCCTTCGAGTCCACGAACCAGCAGTGACGACGCGCCGCTTCGAGTGACAAGCCTTCCGAGCAGAGCGCTTCGACCACGAGATCGCCAATGCCGATTCCGGCCTCGCCGGCGCCCAGGAACAACAGGCGCATGTCGCGCAGCGGTGTGCCACTGATGCGTCCTGCGGAGTACAGTCCCGCCAGCGCCACCGACGCCGTACCCTGAATATCGTCGTTGAACATGCAGATGCGATCGTGCCAGCGTTCGAGCAGCGAGAACGCGTTGTGATTTCCGAAGTCTTCGAACTGCAGACAGGCCAGTGGGAAGCGCGTCTGCACCGCCTCGACGAATTCATCGAGCAGCTCGTCGTATTCAGCGCCGCGCAACCGGGGCTGACGTAGTCCTACGTAAGAATGACTCTCGCGCAACGCGGTGTTGTTCGTACCGACGTCGATCGTGATCGGTAGACACTGGCTCGGCGCTACGCCGGCACACGCGGTGTACAGCGTGAGCTTGCCGATGGGGATGCCCATGCCGTTGGCACCGAGATCGCCCAGGCCGAGTATGCGCTCGCCATCCGTGACCACGATCATGCGGATGTCGTCCTGCGGCCAATTGGCGAGCACCTCCGCCACCTGTCCCTTGTCGGCAGCGGTGATGTACATGCCGCGGCTACGACGGAAGATGCGGCCGAACTCCTCACACGCCTGCCCCACCGTCGGCGTATACAGCACCGGCATCAGCTCTTCGAGGTGGTCCATCACCAGGCGATAGAACAGCGTGACGTTGCGATCGTGAAGCGCGACCAGATACGCGTACTGCTCGAGCGGCGATGGCTTGGAGCGTACACCAGGCAGAATGCGGGCGAGCTGCTCAGCCTGCGACATCACGCGCGGCGGCAGCAGCCCGCGCAACCCGAAGGCATCGCGCTCGGCGTCCGTGAATGCGGTGCCCTTGTTCAGGACAGGGTCCTGCAGCAGATCGGCACCGCGTTTGAGTTGGAGCGGGATCGTCACGGCTTCTCCAGAGAGCGAATCTGTGCGCTGCACTTGATTTCCACGCGGGCGGCGGGACGCGGAAGGGCCGTCACGGCAACCGTCGCGCGCGCTGGCGGATCGACGCGAAAGAACTCGATGTACACACCATTCATCGCGGCGTAGTCGCGCATGTCGGTCAGGAACACCGTGCACTCACCAACGTCGGCCATGGTGGCACCCGCTGATTGCAGTGCGGTGCGAATGTTCTCGAGTGTCTGACGCGTCTGAATCTCGACACCGCCCTCGATGATATCCTGAGTGCCCGGCTTGATGCCGGTCATGCCCGACACGAACACCTGCTGCCCGGCGCGGATGGCCACCGAGTACGCCGGCACCAGCGGTGCGATGCCCGGAGGATTGATCGTGCGGCGAGGGAGGGAGGAAGCGGCGCAGCCGGTGAGCAACAGGCCGAACGCCGTACCGCTACCGATGGTCAGGAATGCGTTGCGCATGGTGGTAGTTTCGTGAAGCGGGGAATGGCGGGTTTCGCCATGGTGGCGCTATCGCTTGTGCAGGATCAGCGCGGCCTCTGCCACCAGTCCGTCCACCAGCTTGGCCAGATGGGTCTCATCGGTACGCGCGTTCATCACCGTAATGCGTAACACACGACGACCGTCCAACGTGGTGGCCGTGATCCAGCCACGTCCCGAACGGTTGTAGCGCTCGCGCAAGGCGTTGGTCAGATCGTCGAGATCAGCCACGGCCGCGCCCTCAGGCCGCCACGCGAAGCAGAGAATATTCGACATCGGCTCGTGCAACGGGACAAAATCGCGGCGTGCGCCGAGCAAGCCGTGTAGCGTCTGCGCCATGCGACAGAGCCGATCGTACAGGCGCGCCAGATTGTCCGACCCGTAACGCTCGATCGCGACCCACAGCTTCAGCACATCAGCGCGGCGTGAACACTGAAAGGACCGCGGGCCCAGATCCCAGATCTGCGCGTCGGAACCGGAGCCGAAGAGATACGGTGCGTCCTGCGTGAAGGCGCGCGTGAGGTCATCCTGATTCCGTACCAGCACCATCCCCGCCGACAGCGGCAGCAACAGGGTCTTGTGCGGGTCCCACGCCAGCGAACGCGCGCGTACGAGTCCGTGCACGCGATGCTGATGCCGTGGCGACAGCATCGCCGCGCCCCCGTGCGCCGCATCGACGTGCAGCCACAGTGGACCATGATCGTCGGCAAATTCATCGCAGAGATCGGCGATCGCCGCGAGATCATCGAAGCTACCGGTGGCCGTGCAGCCCGCCGTCGCCACCACCGCCATCACCCGCGTGCCGGCGGCGCGCAACGTCTCGAGCCGCACCCGCAACGCATCGGTGTCCATCCGCCAATCGCGCGAGGGAATCACGATCACACGCGACAGGCCCAGCCCCATCGCACCGGCCGCGCGCGACACCGCGTAGTGCGCATGCTCGCCGCACACGACCACCGGCGCGTTGGCACCCAATCCGTTCGTCCACACGTCGGGCACGGCGCGACTGCGGGCCGCCAGCAGCGCGGCGAACGTCGCTTCGGTACCGCCCGACGTCATCGTACCCCCGGCCTGCTCATCCCACCCTACCAGGTCGGTCATCCACGCAATCACCTGATGCTCCAGCGGCGTGAACGACGGGGACATCTCGCGCACGGCCTGCGACTGATTGAGCGCACTGATCAGCGCATCGGTCCACACCGCCGCCGGCAGAGGCGCCGATACCTGATGGCCGATGTACATCGGATGCGCCAGGCGGTTCACGTCGTCCAGCAGCAGCGACGACAGCCGACGCGCCACATCCGACAACGCACGCGGTCCGCGCGGCATCGGGCCCGCCATGCGATCGGCGATCACCTGCGCACTGTGCCACGTGGACACCGGTCCCTCACCACGACGCGTGTCGGCGAAATAGCTGGCCGCGAGCTCGAGGATCGGTCGTGCCGCGTCGAGCGTCGTGTCTGCTTCGAGCATCGCCAATAGCTCGGCATCGCTCTCCATACGCGTATCCATCATGTGCGGGGAAATTGCTCGGTGCGTTGCGTGCGTGCGTCCCAGCGCCAGTACTGCGCGTTGGTGCACTGCGTGCCACCGATCCATCGATCGATGCCGTTGGCCCGGACCGCATCGGCACGGGCGCGTACCAGATCCTGCCCGAATGGCGTCAGCTTTACGGCGCGCTCCCAGAAGCCACGACCATCGGTATCGCGCAGCGGAGCGATCAACCGGGAGCCGTTGGTATGCACCACAATCGGATGCGCGCAGTCGCTGAGCCGCTCGGCGTACCACGCAAAGCTCCGGTCACCGAGCCACACCCACGACTCGGTGACCTGTTGCGCCGCGAACAACTTGCCCAGCGTGATGGCGCCCGGCGCCAGCGCTTCACACAGCTGTCGCTCGCTGCGCGAGAGTCCGGCGTCGATGTCCGGGTACTCCTCGAGTTGGCGACGCAACGCGGCCACCAGATGCGGCAGCCGCACCGAATCGTCTGCCGAGTACGTGCGCGCAGTGACCTCTCGATCGAGCCGGTTGGTCACCTCCAGTAAATCGGTTGGCGTACGCGCCGTGAACGCGCGCCAAGCCACGTCGCCATGCACCAGATCTTGCGGTGTAATCGCTCGCCGCGCCGCGTACAACGGCGCCAGCTTCTCGGGCAGCATCGGGCCGAGATAGCAGTCCGCCGGCACGATCGTGAGACGCGGGCGCTCGTGCTCCATCCGCCCTTTGAAGCGCGCCAGGATCTGAATCAGCTGCAACTGGTCGTACAGATCTGGCTCGAACCACAACACCACCTCGTCACCAGCGCGCACATCGTCCAGGCGCGCATCGCGCTGCTCGAAGTCGGCGATGGCGGCTGCCTCATTGGACCACCCGCGGCTGGCGAGAAACTCGGCGCGTACGCGATGAAACGCGCCGAGGTCGCTGTCGGGAGGCACCGGACCGTCGTGCAGCAGGTCGCGCCAAGAGACGATGTCGCCCGGAAGGCCGGAACGCGCGAGGGCGCCCGCCGCCGAGTCGCCGTTGGTAAGGTGCAGGGTGAACATGAGTGCAGTATGTTGTCCGTAGCCGTGCAGATGCGCCAGTTGCCACGGGCGTTTGCCTTCGCGGCCCGCCCTTCGTGTTCTTCACTCCGCTGCCACGATGCCTGAGCCCCGCGCTGTCGCTCCTCATGTTGCGCCCCCCGTGATCGTCGAATCGTCACCACTCGCCGATACCATGGAGGAGTTCGAAGTCGAGCCCCTGCTGGAGACCAGAACCGCCCTTTGGGCCGTGGTCTTCGCCGGCGGTATCGGCACCCGCTTCTGGCCGCTCAGCACGCCCAAGCGCCCGAAACAGCTCCTGGCCCTCGTCAACGAACGGCCGCTCATCGCCGACACGATCGACCGCCTCTCGCCGCTGGTACCGGCCGAACGTGTGCTGGTCGTCACCAGCGCGGACATCGCCGACGCGTTGCACGAGGCCATTCCCGAGGTCCCACGCGCCAACATGCTGATCGAACCGCGCCCACTCGGCACGGCGGCAGCGCTGGCCTGGGGTGCGCACGAAGTCGCCAAGCGCGCCGGACCGGACACGGTTTTCTGCGCCCTCCACGCCGACCTCTCGGTCGGATTCCCCGACGTCTTCCGCGAGGCGCTTCGGCAGGCGGCTACGATTGCGTCGTCGGAGCCCGTGTTGGTGGCCCTCGGTGCCAAGCCCACACGATGCGAAACGGGGTTCGGTTACCTGCAGCCCAGTGCCGCGTTCGATCCGTTCGTGTCGCGAGCTGAAGGTGGCGCCTGCCGGGTGGAGCACTTCGTGGAGAAGCCCACCGCCGCGCTGGCCGATACGCTCATCGACAGGGGAGCGCTCTGGAACACCGGCATCTTTGTGTGGCGCGCGCGCGTCGTACTCGACGAGCTCGAGGCGAACACCGGTGAACTGCAGCACGGATTGCCCAAGCTCGCCGCCGGAGACATGTCGAGTTTCGCCGAGCTGGTGACGTCGGTCTCGATCGACCGCGGCTTGCTCGAGCGCAGTCGCAACGTGGTCGTGCTGCCCACCGAGTGTGACTGGGACGACGTCGGCACCTGGGCTTCACTGCGCCGCGTACGCGATCTCGACGACACCGGCAACGGCGTGATGGGTCACGTGCACTGCGTGGACGCCTCCGGCAACGTGATTCACGCCGACGGCTGCTGCGTGGTCGCCTACGGCATCTCCGGGTTGCTCGTGGTGTCGCTCGACGGACTCACGTTCGTAACTACCCTCGAGCGTGCCACCGAACTGGGGCCACTGCTCAACGCTCTTCCCGGCAGTCTGC
The DNA here is from genome assembly GCA_038210005.1 of Gemmatimonadales bacterium. Lineage (GTDB taxonomy): Bacteria > Gemmatimonadota > Gemmatimonadetes > Gemmatimonadales > Gemmatimonadaceae > Gemmatimonas. The sequence goes on along the minus strand of JBBQXC010000031.1, from coordinate 21,290 downwards.
GCTACAACCCCGGGCGCACCCACACGAGCTGATGCCGGTCACGTCGCGGGTCAGCGTCCCTCGAACGTGGGGACGCGCTTTTCCTTGAACGCCGCCATCGCTTCGCGCACATCGGCACTCGCGAAGCAGCTCTTGATGTGCGTGAACTCTTCGCGGAGTTGCGCATCGAGCGTGGCGTCCGGACTGGCGAGCAGCAGTCGCTTCGACAGCGCCAGCGCGAGTGGCGGGCCCGCCGCCAGCTGCGCCGCATAGCGCTGCACACCGTCGGCGAACTGGTCATCCGCCAGCACCGACGTCGCGAGTCCAATCCGCTCCGCTTCGTCGGCGCGCACATCGCGACCCGTCAGAATGATGTCGGTCGCGCGGGCATGGCCGATCAACCGCGGCAAAAACCACGTCACGCCGGCGTCGGGTGACAATCCGCGGCGCACGTAGCCCGCGGTGACCGTCGCACTGGCGCTCACCAGGCGGAGATCACAGGCGAGCGCGAGACCGAAGCCGGCGCCGGCAGCGGCACCATTCACCGCCGCGATCACCGGCTTCTCGCACGACGTGATCGACTGCACCCATCGCCCCACCCAGTAGTACGGATCCAACCGCGTGGCGCGATCGGCGGCATCGAGCCGTCCCTGTTCACCAAGATCGAGACCGGCGCAGAATCCACGTCCCGCACCGGTAAGCACGACCACACGGACCGCGTCATCGCGCGACGCCTGCGCCATGGCCATCGGCAGTTCGTCCGCGAGACGCGGATTCACCGCATTGAGCCGGTCGGGGCGGTTCAGCATGATCGTGCGCACGCCGGACGCGGTGGTGCTGATGAGCAAATGCTCGAAGGAATCGATGAGGGCAGTCATGCCCGAAGCATACAGGCCGCGCCGAATTTCCGGGTCCGACTTGTGTCGATTCACGTATCGTCCTTCGCGCGCCCACTACCACCGATACGGGTGCGTTCGCTAGATCACATGGTGAGCCGGTTCGAACCGGTTCTCAAGCGTACGGACCCGCTGGCTTCTCTTGCCCCCACCATGTCTCCTTCCCGCGCTGCTGCTTCCCCGATGATGCTCGACGACCCGACTGCGGCTGAGCAGGGGCCGCTGTACTGTTGCGACGCCCTCGCGCGCACGGCGTCGGAGACGTGCCGTCAGCATGAGCGACTCGCCCGCCTGAATACATTGGCGGTCGCGAAGTCCGAGCTCGGTGCGGCCCAGGCCATGGTCGACAACATCGATCTGGCGCTCGCCGAGTGTGTGCGCGACTTCGAGAAGACCTGCGCGAAGGCCACGATCAGCGACGATGCCGACATCCGGCAGGCCGCCAACGCCATGTGGCTGGCCGCGCGTGAATACCTCCGTCGCCACAGCATCGCCGAGAAAGCCACACGTCAGCTCACGCAACACGATGCCGAGAAGTTCGGCGATCTCCAGCTCGAGTACGAACTCGAAGCCTCGGCGCTACTGGGCCTCAAGCACGCGATGTCGACCTACCAGAAGCTGCGCCCGGATACGCGCTGCCCGTAAGCTCGCCGGTGAGCGCGATCTCGAACAGCAGCTTGGACGGCTGCGGGTCGCGCGTGAGATAGACCTGCAGCCGCTCGATGATCGCCGGTGCGTTCACGCGCATCGCCAGCAATTCCCGTTCGCGCGCGGGGGTGAGCGTGGGATAGAAGCTCAGCGTGCAGTGCGGCGTAAAACGGAAGCGCGCCTGCTTGAAGGGCAATCCGCTGCGCGCGATGCGCTCGTGCAGCGCCCGCAGCGGACCATTGTGATCGAGCGGCAACGACACGATGTCCGTCTGCATGAACCGATGCGGTAACCCCAGCGCCAGCTCCAACGGCGCGGTGCTCGCGGCGATCGGCTCTAGCGCGTCACGAATACGTGCCACCGGGGTATCCGTGGGCATTGCGCCCACGCCCGACGAGCCGACCAGCGTCACGTGTGGAGGCGTGAGCCGAGCCAGCTTGGGGTCGAAACGCTGTTGAATCTCTCGCACGAGGGCACCTGCTTCACCGGGAAGCTCTGCCAGTACGAAAATGCCGAAGGACGCCGCCATTCCTGAAATCTAGTCGGTGTCTACGCTACCCTCACGGTGGCGCGACCGGCGCGATATGTTCGCCCCATGGGAGCCGCCATGCAGGTCATCCGGGAGTACGTCAACGAAATGGAAGCGCTCGTGGCGCGCAGCGTGCTGGAAGCTCATCACATTCCGGCCGTGGTGCTCCGCGACGATGCGGGTGGGATGCTGCCCGCCATGCACCTGGTGTTTCCCGTGCGGCTTGCCGTACGCGTGGGAGACGCGACGCACGCGCTCCAGATCCTCGATGCCCCGTTCGAGGGTGACGAATACATCGACGAGCTGCTCGGCCCCGACGACGCCGCGGGGCGTCCGTGAACGGTCGTCCATGAACCGGAATTCATGAGCACCCGCTTCGCCGGGCAGGTGGTCCTGATCACCGGCGCGTCGAGCGGTATCGGCGCCGAGCTGGCGCGACAGTTCGCCGCTGACGGTGCGCGTTTGGCGCTCGCGGCGCGCGATGTGGAACGGCTGGAGTCGGTGGCGGCCGAGTGCCGCGCGCTGAGCGCCGACGCGCTGGTGGTGCGGGGCGATGTGGGCATCGAGACGTCGTGCGCGTCGATCGTGGAACGTACCGTGGCGCATTACGGCCGCCTCGACATCCTGGTCAACAACGCCGGACTCGGATCGAGCGGGCGGTTCGAAGAGATCACCGATCTCTCGATCTTCGACACACTCATGCGGGTGAACTATTTGGGCAGCGTGTGGTGCACGGCGTATGCCCTGCCGCACCTCAAGCGATCGAAGGGACGCCTCGTCGCCATCTCGAGTCTGACGGGGCTCACCGGCGTCCCCAAGCGCACCGCCTACGCTGCCACCAAGCACGCAATGGCCGGCTTCTTCGACTCGCTGCGCATCGAGCTCGAGGGTACCGGCGTGTCAGTCACGGTCATCTATCCCGGTTTCGTGTTCTCCGAGATCAACCAGCGGGCGCTTTCACCCGATGGCACCCCATTCGGCGAACGCGGCTTCGTACGGCGGAAAGGCGAAACGATGGAAACCGATGAGTGCGGCCGTCTCATTCTCGCGGCGGTGGCCGGGCGCGACCGCGATCTGGTCATGACGTGGCGCGGCAAGATCGGACGACTGCTCAAGCTGATCGCCCCGAGACTCGTCGACCAGATTGCCCGGGGCGCGATCGAATCTCGGCAGTAAGTATGTCGAGTAGCCTGCGGTGCTGGTCGCACCGACGGCACAGATCCGTGCGGTTTCCGTGTAATCCGCGGTCTCCGTGTTCCGGCTGTTCACGTTTTGTCCGCCGACACGGCCGGCTGCGGCGCGGCACGATCGCAACCGCGGGAACACGGACACGACGGATTTGACGGAAAGGCACAGATAAGCCGAACGGTGCAGGGCCCGTCGGTCGCTCGGCCTTGGCTAGATTCCAACATGGCCGACGCTCCGCTTTTCAGGCTCGACCCCAATAGTCCCGACCCCGTGGTGGTCGAACGTGCGGCCGCCCTGCTGCGCCGCGGCGGACTCGTCGCCTTCCCTACCGAAACCGTGTACGGACTCGGCGCCAATGCGCTCGACCCGGTCGCGGTCGCGGCCATTTACGCCGCCAAGGGCCGGCCGGCCTGGAATCCGGTCATCGCGCACGTGCCCGACGTGGTGGCAGCCCGTGCGCTTACCCGGCAGTGGCCCGCCGCCGCCGACCGCCTGGCCGCTGCCTTCTGGCCGGGTCCGCTCACCATGGTGCTGCCCAAGGCCCCGCAGGTGCCCGATGTGGCCACCGCCGGGCTCGATGCGGTCGCCGTGCGGGTGCCGGCCCACCCCGTCGCGCTGGCGCTGCTCCGGGCCGCTGGCGTGCCCATTGCGGCCCCTAGCGCCAATCGCTTCACGCAGGTCAGTCCCACTACAGCGCAGCACGTGCAGGCGTCGCTGGGCGACCGCGTGGGGCTCATTCTCGACGGCGGTCCGACTACGGTGGGCATCGAAAGCACCGTGATCGACCTCACCGGCCCGGACGCGGTGATTCTGCGGCCAGGCATGATCTCCGCCGCCGATCTCGAGCTCGCGCTGCGTGGCACCGGCGTGGCCGTTCGGAGCGTGACCGCGACCGTATCGCACAACGCCGACGCGGGCCGCGCGCCGGCGCAGCGCTCGCCCGGTATGGCCGACCGCCACTATGCGCCGCGCGCCGATGTCTGGCTGTTCGATCCGGAGCACCAGTCGGAAATCGCAGCGGCACTCGCGGCGCGAAATCCGGCGACCAATCGCGTGACGGCGCTCCTGCGCACGACCACGCTTGCACTGCCCGATAGCGCCATCGTGCGTATGCCGGATGACCCCGCCACGTATGCGCGCGACCTCTATGCCGCCCTGCACGCGGCCGACGACGCCGGGGCATCGCTGATTGTGATCGAGCGTCCCCCAGCCGATGACCGCTGGGCCGGCCTCCGCGATCGCCTCGCCCGGGCCGCTCGCTAGGCGCTCATCGCTAGGCGCTCATCGCTAGGCGCTCGTCGCTCGTCGCGAGGCGGACTTCGCTGCTATCTTGCCCGGATGTTACCCATCGATCTTTCCGGCAAGCGCGCGCTCGTGGCGGGCGTCGCCGACGACGGCGGCTTCGGGTTCGCCGTCGCCAAGGCCTTCGCGGAAGCCGGCGCCTCGGTCTGCGTCGCCACGTGGCCGCCTGCGCTCAACATCTTTCTCAACCTGCTCGAACGCGGGAAGATGGATGAATCCCGTCGCCTGAGCGATGGATCGCTGCTCACCTTCGAGCGCATCTATCCCCTCGACGCCGTCTACGACGCGCTCGACGATGCGCCGGCAGACGTGCGCGAATCGAAGCGCTACAAGGACATCGGCGACTTCTCGATCGGCGGTCTCGCGCAGCGCCTCGCGACCGACTTCGGCGACCAGTCGCTCGACATCGTCTTTCACTCGCTGGCCAACGGGCCTGAAGTCAAGAAGCCGCTGCTCGAAGTCAGTCGCGCCGGCTATCTGGCGGCGTCCAGCGCGAGCGCGTATTCGCTCGTGTCCATGGTGCAGCGCCTCGCGCCGCTCATGCGTCCGGGCGGCTCGGTCTGCTCGCTCACCTACATGGCCAGTGAACGCGCCATTCCCGGCTACGGCGGCGGGATGTCGTCGGCCAAGGCCGCGCTCGAGAGCGACACCCGCGTGCTCTCGTTCGAGGCCGGTCGCCAGTACGGCTTGCGCGTCAACACGATCAGCGCCGGTCCGTTCGCATCGCGCGCGGCCAGTGCGATCGGCATCATCGACAAGATGGTGAAGTACTGCGCGGCCAACGCGCCGCTTGCCGAAGAGCTCACCGCGACGGAAGTCGGCAACACCGCCGCGTTCCTCGCCAGCTCGCTGGCCAGTGGGATCACGGGTTCCACGGTGTACGTGGATAAGGGATACCACGCGATGGGGATGGCCGTCGCGATGCCACCCGGCATCGAGCCGCTCGGCTCGTAGGCCGTGTCCGACCGAGCGCCCCTCGAGCACGACGACGTTCCACCGATACCACGGAGAACGGGTCTCCGCACGCGACTGCTGGGGATGGCGTTGATCGTGTCGACGCCACCACTGCTGGTCAGTCTGCTCACGCCGATGCACAGCAGCGGCTGGCGGGGCCTGTTGCTGTTCGGCGGAGCATTGGTCGTGTCGATCGCGCTCGCGATGTATTTCGGTACCACGATCACTCGACCGGTGCAAACGTTGATCGCCGATGCGCATACCTTGGCGGTCGGCGTGGCGGGACATCGGTCGCGGATCAGATCCAGCGATGAAATCGGTTCGCTCGCCACGGCGCTCAACCAGATGGCCGAAACCGTCGAGCGACGCAGCGCGGCACTCGCCGACAGCGAGCGCCGGTATCGCTTTCTGTTCGACTCCAATCCGCTGCCCATGTGGGCCTGGGACGCGGACACGATGCTCATTCTCGCCGTGAACGAAGCCGCCGTCGAGAAGTACGGCTACGATCGCGACACGTTTCTGTCGCTGCGCATCCTCGACGTGGTCGATCCCGCCGAGCATGTGCGTTTCCGCCAGGTCCGTCTGCCGTTCTCCGAGACGAAACAAACCGCCGGCACGTGGCAGCATCGCACCGCGAGCGGCCGCCTGCTCGAGATGGAAGTCATTACCACGTCGTCTCGTCGACTCGGACGCGCCAGCTGGTTGTCGGTGGGCATCGACGTCACCGCGCGTCGCGAAGCCGAACGTGCGCTGGCCCGCAGTGAAGAGCAGCTGCGCCGGTCGCAGAAGATGGAAGCGATCGGCACCTTCGCCGGCGGTATCTCGCACGACTTCAGCAACCTGCTCACCGGCATGCTGGGCTACTGCGATCTCGCGCTCGCCATGATGTCGGCCGACGACCCCGTGCGCCCCGACGTGAGTGAGATCCGCGCGCTGGCCGTGCGCGGGACGGATCTCTCCAAACAGATTCTCGCCGTCAGTCGCAAACAGATCGTGCAGCCCACGGTGCTCGACCCGAACACCGTCATTCCTGGACTCGACCGGCTGCTCCGCCGGCTCATGGGCGAGCACATCGAAGTCTCCACTACGCTCGGCCGCGACCTCGGTACCATTCGCATCGACGCGGCACAGCTGGAGCAGGTCATGCTCAGTCTGGCCAGCAACGCGCGTGACGCCATGCCTTCCGGCGGGACCCTTCGCCTCGCCACGGCGCGCGTGAGCGACCAGGAAGTGCAGACCTTCGGACTCGACGCCCAGCGCGAGTGGGTCGTGATCCGCGTGACCGATACCGGCGTCGGCATGACCGATGCCGTCCGCGAACACATCTTCGAGCCCTTCTTCACCCCCAAGGAGCGCGGCAAGGGCACGGGACTTGGCCTGCCCTTGGCGTACGGTATGATCGAGCAATCGGGAGGCGAGATTCGGGTGGACAGCGCACCTGGACAGGGCACCACCGTCCATTTGCTGCTGCCCCGCCTTGGCGAGCTCCCTACTGATCTCACGGTCGAGGAAGAAGTGACCGGGGTGCTCACGGGAGAGGAAACCGTCTTACTCACCGAAGACGAAGACAGCGTGCGCGTGGTCGCCACCGCCGCCCTCGAGCGCCGCGGCTATCGCGTCCTGGCCGCCGCCGATGGCGACTCCGCCATCGCGATCTCGCGCGCCTTTCCGGGTCGCATCGATCTGCTCGTGACCGACGTTGTGATGCCCGGCATGAACGGGCGCGAACTGGCCGGGCAGCTCGAGCAGATGCGACCGGGTCTGCGAGTGCTGTTCGTGTCTGGGTACACCGACGATGCCGCGTTACTGAAGGGCGTGTCGCTCGACGAGCGCACCTTCTTGCAGAAGCCGTTCACCTCGCTCGAACTCGCCAAACGCGTGCGCGTGGTGCTCGATCAATCAGTGCGTGTGAGCTGAGCGCCAGCGGCCATGTACTGGATTCTCGCCATCATGGCCGCTATCGCGGCGGGTCTCATCGCGCTCGTGGTCGGTGGCCTCGTCACACCGGCCGACTATCGCGTGGTACGTCGGATTCGTGTGGCCCGCGATGCGCACGACGTACGCGCGCTGCTCGCGGACCTCACGGCGTACGAACAGTGGGCGCCTTCACCGACCACGATCGAGCGCACGTCACCGACCAACGCCGATCCAGACGTCATCGCGCTTCGCGTGACCGACGATGACACCGACGCGCAGTTGCAATGGGAGTGGTGCATTGACGTCGAGGGCGCGTCTCGGCCGGAACGCTGCAGCGTCACCCTGACGGAGCGTGGACGCGTAGGCAATCCGGTTATTCGGTTTTTCGCTGCGCTCCGTGGACACGGTGGGAACGCCGAACGTACGCTGCGCGCGCTGGCCGAGCATTTCGACGAGTTCGACATCGCGGTCGAACGCATTGAGACGTGAGCACGGCCGCCGCCAGCCCAATATCCGCGCTCGCTGATCCCACACTCGTACGCGATTCGCATCCGGATCGCTGGCGCATCCTCGGCATTCTCACCATCGCCGAGCTGTTGGGAATGACGTTGTGGTTCGCCGCCAGCGCCGTGTCGGCGCAGTACACCGCACAGTGGTCGCTCACCGGCAGCGAAGCGGCGTGGCTCACCACGATCGTGCAGTTGGGCTTCGTCGCCGGCACCGCCATGTCGGCGCTGCTGAACGTGGCCGATATCGTGCCGGCCCGATTGCTCTTTTCCGGTTGTGCACTCGTCGGCGCCTCCGCCAACGCGATGCTGCTCACGTCGGACCAGCTGTCGGGTGCACTCGTGTGGCGCTTCGTGACCGGCCTCGCGCTCGCCGGCGTGTATCCACCGGCCATGAAAATGATCGCCACCTGGTTTCGCGTGCGACGCGGGCTCGCGGTGGGCACCATCGTGGGCGCGCTCACGGTGGGCAAAGCGATGCCGTATCTCGTGCACGCGATCCCCGGCGCCGGCATCACGCCGGTCGTACTCAGCGCGAGCATCGGCGCGTGTATCGCGGCACTGCTGGTGTGGTTCGGCTATCGCGAAGGACCGTATCCGTTTCCCGCGCGGCCGTTCTCGTGGAGTCTGGTGCGCGATGTCGTGCAGACGCCGGCCTGGCGATTGTCCACCGGCGGGTATCTCGGGCACATGTTCGAGCTGTACGCCGCGTGGACGTGGCTGCCGGTGTTCATCGCGGCCAGCATCGCCGTGAATGATCCCGCGGCTGGTGCGCGTGGTGCCTCGGCGGCGTCGGCGATCGCGTTCGCGGCACTCGCGATCGGCGGTGCCGGCTGCATTTGGGGCGGACTCGTGGCCGACCGGTGCGGGCGCGCCTGGCTTGTTACCCGCGCGATGGGCATCAGCGGTGCATGCTCGGTACTGATCGGCTTCGCCTATGGCCGTTCGTTGTGGTTACTCGTGCCGATCGCGCTGGTGTGGGGGTTCTTTGTGATCGCCGACAGCGCACAGTTCTCGGTGCTGGTCACCGAAAGCGTCCCGCCGCACGCGGTGGGCACCGCGCTCACGTTGCAGACATCGCTCGGCTTCCTGCTCACGGCCGTGGTGATTCAACTCGTGCCACCGCTGGCAGACCTGGTGGGTTGGCGGTGGGCCTTTGCCGGATTGTCATTGGGACCGCTGTTCGGAATTGCGGCGATTCAGCGGCTGGTGCGCTACACGGCGGGCCACCGCTAGAAACCCGAGGTTCCTGCGACGACCCGCCGTGTTGTGTGTGCAGACTCGACGACCGCCGAGCTTACATCCCTGTCGTCTCTTACTCCGCGCCGATGCGCCGCGGCGTCTGCACGTCACCCGCCTTCACTTCGATGGCGGGCAGTCCATGCTTCTTGAGGATTTCGTCGATCGGCGGTAGCAGCTCCTTGTATGCCTTGCGGAGCTCCACGAGATACACCTCGAGCTCCTTCGACAGCGTGTCGTACACCACGACCGACTGCTTCGTGGGACGCGCTTCGGTGCTGCCTACCACGCCCGCCAACGCCGCGATCTGGTTGTTCACCTTGATCGGGTAGTTCAACGGGTCCTGGCCACTCTGGTTCTTCACCTGATAGATCTGCGCTTCCATCTCGCTGATCTTCGTATCGAGCGTCTTTACCAGCTGCGCGTACTGGGCCGAATCGGCACCGACTTCCTTCGAACGCGATACGGCTTGGCTACGTACGTAGCGCACCGTGCGCACGGCATCGTTCGCATCGGTGGTCCGGTCGCGGATCTGCATCAGCATCTTGTACTGTGCCACGAGATCGGCCGCCGTGGCGTCGCTGCGCGGGTCCTTCTTCACCAGCAGCTTCGACTCGGCCACCGGCGCGCCATCCACCAGCAGACGCACCGCGTAGTTGCCCGGCAGCACCAGCGGGCCCGTGAGCACGCCGGCCCACATGATCATGCCGTTGAATGTGGTCGCATCGCTCTCGCGCAGATTCCAGGAGAACGTGTTCATACCGACCGTGTTCGTCGGCGCCGCATCGGCCGCCACGGAACGACGACCACCCGCCGGCGCCGCCGCAGCACCCGCACCGGCCGTGTCGCTCGAGAACGTACGGACCGTGCGGCCCGTCGAATCCTTGAACTCGATCGTGACCTTGTTCGCCGGCGACTTGAGCCAGTAGTACACGATCGCGCCGTTGGGCGGATTCGCACCGACTGGTGAACCGCTGCCGCCGCCCGGGTTGAATCCCCCGCCCCAATTGATACGGTACGCCGCGCGCGGCGTGAACAGATGCGCACGTTCTGCCATCGCCGCGGCGCTGAGCTGACGCAGCACGTTGATGTCGTCGATCACCCAGAACGAACGGGCATGCGTCGCGGCGATGAGATCTCCGTCCTTGATCGCCAGGTCATGCACCGGCACGATCGGCAGGTTACGACGCATCGAGAACCACGTCGCACCGTCGTCGAGCGAGCCGTAGACACCACGCTCGGTGCCCGCGAACAGCAACCCGGGGCGCACTTCGTCTTCACGAATCACTCGGGTGAATTCGGTGGCCGGGATGCCATTGGCCTTGCCGCTGTTGTCGATCCGCGCCCACGTCTTGCCGTAGTCGGCCGTTTTGAAGAGGTACGGCTCGTTGTCGTCCATCTGAAAACGGTTCGCGGCCACATACGCGGTGCCGGCGTTGAAGTGCGACGCATCGATGATCGAGATGCGCGCCCACTCGCGTTCCTTCAGCAGCATCGGCGTCACGTTCGTCCACGACGTTCCGCCGTTTCGCGTGACATGCACCGTGCCGTCGTCGGTGCCGGCCCAGATCACTCCCTTCACGACCGGCGACTCCGAAATCGCGAACACCGTACCGTACGTTTCCACGCCGGTCTGGTCCTTCGTGATCGGGCCGCCCGACGGTCCGAGTGTGCGCGGATCGTTGCGCGAAAGATCAGGGCTGATCGCGGTATAGCTGTCACCTTCGTTCGTGGTCTTGAAGAGCACGTTCGAGCCGACGTAGATCGTCTTCGCATCGTGCGGGCTCACCGCGATCGGGAACGTCCACTGCATGCGGTACTTCGAATCGATGGCCGAGTGTCCCATCGGGTTGAGCGGCCACGGATTGATGTCGCGCGTGAGACCCGTGCGCATATCCTTGCGCGTGAGGTAGCCACCGTAGCTGCCGGCGAACACGATGTCCGGATTGTTCGGCAGCGCCGCGATGAAGCCCGATTCACCGCCGCCGGCATCCTGCCACATATCCATGGTGATGCCACCGGCCGCGCGCGACGGACCGCAGAGCGTGCTGTTGTCCTGCTGCGCGCCGCAGATCTTGTACGGGAAGTGGTTCGTGGTCGTCACATGATAGAACTGCGCCGTCGCGAAGTCTTGTGCCGTCCACGTCTTCGCTGCATCGGTGCTCACGTTGGCACCACCGTCGTTCGCTTCGATCATGCGATCGCTGTTGTCGCTCGCGATCCACAAGTTGTGCGAGTCACCGTGCGGCGTGTTGATGTTGCTCCACGTCCTGCCGCCATCACGCGACACCTGGAACTGCACGTTGCTGGCGTACACAAGGTCGGGGTTCTTCGGATCGGCGTAGATCTTCGAGTAGTACCACGCGCGCTGACGCAACTTGCGTTCATCGTTCACGCGCGCCCACGTTGCGCCGCCGTCTTCGCTGCGGAACACACCGCCCTCATCGGCTTCGATGAGCGCGTAGACGCGCTGCGTATTCGCGCCGCTCACGCTGATCCCGATGTTGCCCCACAGTCCGGCGGGCAGCCCCTTGTGCTTCGTGATCTCGGTCCACGTATCGCCGCCATCGGTGCTCTTGAACATCCCCGAGCCTTTACCGCCCGACACCAGCATCCACGGCTTGCGATGCATCTGCCAGAAGCCGGCGTACAACACGTTCGGATTGCTGGGGTCCATCGCGAGGTCGGCCGCACCGGTGGAGTCATCCCGGAACAGCACCTTCGTCCAGTTCTTCCCACCATCCTTCGTGCGGAACACCCCGCGCTCGGCGTTCGGGCCCCACGCATGCCCCTGCGCCGCCACGTAGGCGAGGTCGGGGTTGGTGGGGTGCACCAACACGCGCGAGATCTGCCGCGTGTCGTTCAGGCCGATGTTCGTCCACGTCTTCCCGCCGTCGGTCGTCTTCCAGACGCCATCGCCGTGCGACACGTTGCCGCGGATCGTGAACTCGCCGCCGCCCACGTACACGACATCGGGATTGCTAGGCGCTACACCGATGCTGCCGATCGTACCGCCGAAATATTTGTCCGTCATCGGCGCCCAATTGTCGCCGCCGTCAACCGATTTGAAGACACCGCCACCCACGGTGCCCATCCAATATTCCTTGGGACGGGCCACACTTCCCGCCACCGCAGCCGAACGACCGCCACGGAACGGACCGATCTCGCGCCATTTGATGGCCGACAGCGCACCGGTATCGAATGGGGCAGCAAGTGGTGCAATCGCCGCCGGACGTGCCGCAGGACGGACGGTCGGACGCGTCGACTGTGCACCAGCCGACGCTACGGGAATCAGGACGGCGGCAGCGAATGCCAACCGTGGGCTAAATCGTTTCACGACAATACTCTCCGGGCTACAGTGGACGGGACCGAACCTTTCGACTATTGCCCTTCATTCCCTCGCTCGCAAGACTGGTTTTCCGGACAGCTGTTGGGGGGGTAACCTTCTGCCGAGCGCTCGGTCAAACCCACGGCCCATGGCCCATGGCCCATGGCGGACAGCCGTGAGCCCACAGCCCCAAGCCCCGGAGCCCATGGCCCACAGCTCAAAGCTCAAAGCCCGAAGCCCCGAGAGCCCACAGCTCCGCTGTTCCCCATAGAGTCTGGAGGAGCTTTGGGCCGTCGGCTGCCAAGCTCGGGGCTGTGGGCTCACGGCTGTCAGCCATGGGCCATGAGCCGTGGGCCGTGGGTTCAATACAGCCGCCCAGACGAAACCCCAGCCGCCAGCCTTGCGTACGGCGATACTGAAGTGATATCACTTCAATATCACCCCTCCACCTCGAGGTCCCACGCAAATGTTTCGCGAAATCCAGGCCCGCCCCTCGCCCGGCATCCTGATGGCTGTCCTCATCGCCGTCGGTATTCTGGCCGGTGGTTTCGTCTTCTACTCCGGTGCCCGCGGGGAGAACGGCATCGAAGCCGCGATCGGGCTGTTGCTCATGACCCTCGCGTTTCTCTGCATGCCGGGGCTCTTCACCGTCGCTCCCAATGAAGGCAAAGTCCTTACCCTCTTCGGCACCTACAAAGGCACCGCCAAGACCCCGGGACTCTGGTTCACCAACCCCTTCATGACCAAGAAGGCCGTCTCGCTGCGCATCCGGAACTTCGAGACCAACAAACTCAAAGTGAACGACGCGCGCTCCAACCCCGTCGAGATCGGTGCGATCGTAGTTTGGAAGGTGATCGATACCGCCGAAGCCACGTTCGAGGTGAACGACTACGTGCAGTACGTCGCGGTGCAGAGCGAGTCGGCGGTCCGTGCGCTGGCCTCGTCGTATCCGTACGATCACCATGGCGATGACGCGATCGCACTCAGCACGCACCCCTTGGAAGTCTCCAAGGGATTGCTCGATGCACTGCACGATCGGTTGGGCAAAGCCGGTGTCGAAGTGCTCGAGGCGCGCATCAGTCATCTGGCGTATGCTCCCGAGATCGCGTCAGCGATGCTGCAGCGGCAGCAGGCGAGCGCCATCGTGGCGGCACGGCAGACGATCGTAGAAGGCGCTGTCGGCATGGTGGAGATGGCACTCGAGGCGCTGTCCAGTCGCCAGATCGTGACGCTCGACGACGAACGCAAAGCCTCGATGGTGAGCAACCTGCTGGTGGTGCTCTGCTCCGATCGTGCGGCCCAACCGGTGGTCAACACCGGGTCGCTGTACTCCTGATCACGGGAGCGACGCGTCATGGCTGACCGCAAGTCATTCCTGATTCGCGTGGACCGCGATGTGCTCGACGCGGTGCAGCGTTGGGCCAATGACGACCTACGCAGTCTCAATGGGCAGATCGAGTTTCTGCTGCGGCGCGCGCTCCGGGATGCCGGGCGCGTGTCGAAGCAGGCGCCGGCTGATCGCAACACCGTGATCGACGATGTCGACCACGAGTCTCCTTAACTCGCACGGAACCCTGCAATGCTGCACGTCATCGTCAAGCGCTCACGTCGCGGCGGCGCGCCCGCGCTACGGGCCACAGCCCTCGCGCTTGTGTTCGGCACGCTGTTGGCCACCACTGCCCGTGCACAGTCGGCACCCACCTACCACTTCGTGTATCTGCGGAGCATCGATACGCTCGGCACCGAAATCGTCACCGAGGGACCGTCGTCGATCGTCGGCGTGCTCACCATGCGCGGCGCGCCGGTCATCCGGTGGGAACAGCAGCATGCGAACCGCAATCCCGGTCGCCTGACACTCTCGATCTTTGCAGCCGGCGCACCGACTACCGGTCTGCCCACGCAGAACATCGTGGTGAACATGGTCGGCGATAGCGCCAAGCTCACCATCTCCGCGAACGGCACGACCAGCGAACAGGCGATGCTCAGCGCGAGCGGCGCGGTGGCGGTCGTCGGCAACAGCGTGTTGCACACCGCACTCATGGCCGATCACGCGCGCGGCGCGAAGAAAACCTCGCTGCCGGTATTTCTCAGCAGCAATGGCCGCACGATGACCGCGACCGTGAGCGAGCAGGGCGACACCACGGTGTTCTCGATCACGGGGATGGACGCGCGCATTCTGTGGGACCCGAACGGTGGCCCGCGTGAGATCACGATTCCCGCGCAGAATCTGCGTGTGTTGCGCACCACCGGCGCCGTGCGTGTGTCGAGTGCGCCGGTGAAGATCGATTACGGGGTACCGGCGAATGCGCCGTACACAGCGGAGGACGTGGTCATTCCCACACCGCGCGGTTACACACTGGCCGGCACGCTCACGCGGCCGAAGCGCCAAGACAATTCCGTCGCCAAACTGCCCGTCGTGATCACCATCAGCGGCAGTGGTCCACAGGACCGTGACTCACGGATTGCCATCGTGGCGGGCTACGCGCCGTTCCGTGAGATCGCCGACACGCTTGGCCGTCGCGGCATTGCCGTGCTGCGCTACGACGATCGTGGTGTTGGCGCCAGCGGTGGCGCCTCGTCGCGCAACAACGCCACCAGTGCCGACTTCGCCGACGATGTGGCGGCCGTGATCGCGTATCTGCGCACGCGCGCTGATATCGACGGCACGCGCATCGCACTCGCCGGACACAGCGAGGGGGGATTCATTGCCCCGATGGTGGCCGCCAAGGATCCCACGGTGCGTGCCATCGCCCTGCTCGCCGGCACCGGCTACAACGGCCGCCGCATCCTGGAATTCCAGAACGAAAACGGCATCAAGGCCTCCGTACAGCTCACCGAGACGCAACGCGACTCGCTACGCCGCACCGTTCCACGCGCGCTCGATTCGCTCGCCGCCGCGAACCCGTGGATGGGCTATTTCATGAAGACCCAGCCCGCCACCGCGCTACGGAAAGTGAAGCAGCCCACGCTCGTGTTGCAGGGCGACACCGACCAGCAAGTCACCCCCGAGCAGGCCGACTCGATCGCCACCGTGCTCAGAGGCAGCGGCAACACGCGCGTCACCATTCGTCACTTCCCCGCCACGAACCACCTGTTCTTGGTCGATCCATCGGGCGCGCCGACCGGCTACACCGCGCTCAAGGACACCAAGCTGCGACGCGAAGTGCTGGGGGCGTTGGCGGATTGGATGGTGGGCGTGATGAAGTAGGCGGGGAACTGCAACACCTTGGGAGGATGGGGAAACTGCAACACCCTAGGAAAGAGGAGGGAGGGTTTCAGGGGGCAGGAGGCAGGGGAACACGACCTGCTTCCTGCTTCCTGAAACCCTCCCTCCTCTTTCCTAGGGTGTTCGCAGTTAGCCGTCCACATTTCTTAGGGTGTTTGGCCGTTCACGGACCACAGCGCCCCAACGTCATGCCGCGTTATTCTTCGCCAACCGATGCGCCGCCACGCCCCCCGCGCATCGCCCCCTCCCAGAGAACTGAACTGCATGCGACACGCGTCATTGTCGATCGCCGCCGCCGGGCTCGTGCTTGGCGCCTGCGCCCCGAAGCCGACCCCCGCGCCTACCCCTGCGCCGACGCCGGCCCCCACCGCTGCACCCGGTAGTCGTCCCGCCGGCGCCCCCAATCAGGGTGGAGCCCAGGGTCCCGGCGCCCCCGGCGGCGCCAACGCCGCCCAGGATCCCCAGCCGCGCGCCTACGGCACCGTCATCACGCCGCGCGCCGTCACCAAGAACGGCGTGTTCAAAGTGCACTCCGTCGGCAGCCGTCTCTACTTCGAGATCCCGCGCGCTGAACTCGGCAAAGACTACGTCATTGTCACCACCCTCGCCGGCACGCCTGATGAAATCGGCATTCGCGGCACGCAGGGTGGCAACAACCTCGTGCGCTTCGAACGTCGCGACAATCGCCTCTTCGTACGCGAGGCCGCGTACCGCGACATCATCGCCGACACGGCATCATCGCAGCGTATGGCCGCTGAACTGATCGGCGTGACGAAGATTCTGGCCGCACTCAACATCGAAGCGTACGGCCCCGACAGCTCGGCCGTCGTCGAAGTGACGCGCATGTTCACCGGTGGTGTGCCTGAATACACCGCACTCGGTCGTCGGGCCACCGTCGACGCCGCTCGTTCATACATCGAGCGCTTCGCCGCCTACTCGCGCAACGTGAACGTCACCGCCGTGCAGAGTTTCACCCCGCAGGGTGCTGCACCCGGTGGCGGCGGCTTCCCCGGTGCGCCCGCCGCCGCGACCGCGCCGACGACCGAGAAGTACACCTTCTCGATTGCCAAGCTGCCCGACATCCCCATGCAACCGCGTTTGCTCGACGAGCGCGTGGGCTACTTCGGCGTGCAGCAGCGTGATTTCTCGGGTGCTACACAGCGCGTAGAGACCAAGCGCTACATCTCGCGCTGGCGTCTCGAGTGCTCCGACAAGAAGGTCGGCAACCTTTGCGTGCCCAAGAAGCCGATCACATACTACCTCGACCCCGCCACGCCGGCGTGGATCAAGCCGTGGATCAAGAAGGGCATCGAAGACTGGCAGGTAGCCTTCGAGGCGGCTGGTTTCTACAAGGGCATCGTGGCCGCCGACGCGCCGGCCAACGATCCCGACTTCTCCGGGGAAGACGCCACCGTCGCCATGGTGCGTTGGCTCCCGTCGGCTACCGAGAATGCGGTCGGTCCGTCGCTCAAGGATCCGCGCACCGGTGAAATCATCGACGCCGATGTGCAGACGTATCTCAATGTCATGAACCTCGGTCGCTCGTGGTATTTCACGCAGGTCGGTCATCTCGACAAACGTGCACAGAAGTTCCCGTTCCCCGATTCGCTCGCTGGCCGTCTGCTCGAGTACGTGACCGCGCACGAAGTGGGACACACGCTCGGCTTCCCGCACAACTTCAAGGCGAGCTCCATGTATCCTTTGGACTCGGTGCGCTCGAAGTCATTCGTGAAGACGATGGGCCACACGCCCACGCTGATGGACTACTCGCGCTTCAACTATGTCGCGCAGCCGGAGGACGGGATCGCGCTCGACGACCTGATTCCGAAGGTCGGCCCGTACGACAAGTACGCCGTGATGTGGGGCTACTCGCCGATTCCGAACGCGAAGACACCCGAAGCCGAGAAGGCGACGCTCGACAAGTGGGCGAAGATGCAGGATACGATTCCGTGGTACCGCTTCGCCAGCGACGCCGGCGGTCAGGGCGCCGATCCGGGCGAGCAGTCGGAAGCCGTCGGTGACGCCGACGCGGTACGAGCCACCACGCTCGGCGTGAAGAACCTCAAGCGCACGATGGCCATTCTGGAGTCGGCCACAGCTTGGAAGGAAGGCACCACCTACGACGACCTCGAAGAGATCTACGGCCGCACCGTTGGACAGTGGGCCACCGAGATGGGGCACGTCGCGCGCATCATCGGATCCGTGTACAAGCAGGAAAAGCTCGTGGGCCAGAAGGGGGCAGTGTGGCAGAACGTGGAGCCCAAGCGCCAGAAGGAAGCGCTCCAGTTCCTGCTCGAGAACGCGTACACTACGCCCACGTGGTTGCTCGACGAGAGCATCACGCGCAAGATCGAATCGAGCGGCAGCTTGAGCCGTGTCGGCAACGCGCAGGCGCGCTCGCTGGCGTCGGTGGTCAGTAATGACCGCCTCGCCCGCATGATCGAACTCGAAGCGATGGCGAAGTCCAAGAGCGACGTGTATCCGGTGGCCGATATGCTCACTGATCTTCGCCGCGGACTGTGGAAGGAAATCGACACCGGCGCGCCGATCGATGCCTTTCGTCGTCGCCTGCAGCGCCTGTACCTCGAAGCGATGGCCAGCAAGATCAACCCGCCCGCCGCCTCGGCGGCACCGCAGGCGCCGGCCGGTGCCCGCGGCGCCGTCGCACCGGTCTCGACGGCGGATTTCCGCCCGATCCTCAAGAGTGAGATGCGCGCACTCGACGCCGATCTCGCCACGGCGATCGGCAAGACCAGCGATCGCATGAGCAAGGCACATCTCGAAGATGCGCGCGATCAGATCGCCGACATGCTCGACCCGAAGCACTGATTTCGGCGGAGGATCGACTCGCCTCTCGGCGAGCACTCCCCTAGACTCTAGGGGAGTGCTCGCCGAGTGAGTGGGCATCCCTTCCCTTTTCCGATCAGGTCCAATGCGCTTTCGCTCCCTCCCGCTGGCCGCGGCAGGGCTCGCGCTCGCAGCGTGTCAGCCGGCCAAGAAGCCGACTCCCGCTCCGACGCCTGCCGCTCGCCCCGTCGGCCAGAATGGTACGCCGACGCCCGGTCAGCCCACGCCGGGTCAACCTCCCACCGGCGGACTCCCTGCTGGTCTCCCTCCCGGACTCGCCGGCCTCGCGGGCGGCGGCGGTGACCCGAACCCGCGCCCGTACGCAACCGTCATCACGCCGAAGGCCAAGACCAAGACGGGTGTGTTCGGCGTGCACCAGGTCGGATCGCGCTTGTATTTCGAAATCCCTGCGGCGCAGGTAGGCAAGGATTTCGTCATCACGACCGTGCTCGCCGGTACGCCCGCGGGCATCGGCATCAACGGCACGCTCGGTCCCGACCGCGTGATCCGCTTCGAGCGCCGCGAGAATCGCGTCCTCATTCGCGATATCAACTTCAACAACGTGGCGACCGACAGCCTGCTCTCCACACGCAAGGCGATGGCGTTGATCGAGTTCTATCCGATCATCGCCGCGCTCAACGTCGAAGCGTACGGCAAGGACAGCGCGGCCGTGGTGGACGTGACGCGCATGTTCACCGGCGGTATCCAGGAGTTCACCGCCGGCGGTCGTCGCGCCACCGTCGACGCCTCACGGTCGTACATCGACAAGTTCGCGGCGTTCACGCGCAACGTGAATGTCACCGCCACACAGACGTTCACCGCGATCGGTGGCCCCGGTGGCCTGCCGGGGATTCCGGGGCTCAACCTCGGTGGTGGCACCGCTACGACCGAAGCGTATACCTTCTCGCTGGTGCGCTTGCCGGACGATCCCATGATGCCGCGCATGCTCGATGCGCGTGTGGGATACTTCGGCGAAACGAAGTCGGACTTCGGTTCGGCCGAACAGCGGGTGCTACCGCGTCGCTACATCGCGCGCTGGCGCCTCGAATGCTCCGACCAGAAGGTCGGGAATCTCTGCGCGCCGAAGAAGCCGATCACGTACTACGTCGACCCGGCCACGCCCGCGTGGCTGATCCCGTGGGTCCGTGCCGGTATCGAAGAGTGGCAGCCCGCCTTCGAGCAGGCCGGCTTTGCGAAGGGCATCGTAGCCGGCACCGCGCCGAACGATCCCGACTTCTCCGGCGAAGACGCGGCGGTCGCGATGGTCCGCTGGCTCCCGTCGCCGGTGGCCAACGCCGTCGGACCGAGCACCACGGATCCGCGCACCGGCGAAATCATCGACGCTGACGTCCAGATGTACCACAACATCATGGACCTGCAGCGCAACTGGTACTTCACGCAGGTCGGACACCTCGACAAGCGCGCGCAGACGTTCCCGTTCCCCGATTCGCTGATGGGACGGCTCGTGCAGTTCGTCGTCGCGCACGAAGTGGGCCATACGCTGGGCTTCCCGCACAACTTCAAGGGCAGCTCGATGTACCCCGTCGATTCCATCCGCAGCAAGACGTGGGTGGCAAAGATGGGCCATTCGCCGTCGATCATGGACTACGCGCGCTTCAACTACATCGCGCAGCCGGAAGACGGGATCGCGCTTGGCGATCTCGTGCCCAAGGTGGGGCCGTACGACAAGTTCGCTGTGATGTGGGGTTACAAGCCCATCCCGGGCGCGAAGACGTCGGACGACGAAAAGAAGACGCTCGATACCTGGGCGCGCCTGCAGGACTCGATTCCGTGGTACCGCTTCGCCAGCGATGGCGGCGCCGGTGGCGCGGATCCGGGCGAGCAGTCGGAAGCCATCGGTGACGCCGATGCCGTGCGCTCCACGCGCCTCGGCTTCAAGAACCTCGAGCGCATCGTGAACCTCGTGGTACCGGCCTCCACGACGGATAAGACCGCCGACTACTCGCTGCTGCGTGCGACGTACGGCGCCGTGCTCGGTCAGTGGGCCACCGAAGCCAACCACGTGACCAAGATCGTGGGCGGCCAGAACAAGCAGGAGAAGGCCGTCAGCCAGAGCGGCCCGGTGTGGACGCCGGTGTCGCGGGCGCGTCAGAAAGAAGCCGTCGCGTTCCTCAACCAGGCCGTGTTCAGCACGCCCACCGCGATGATCAAGACGGACATTCTCGCCAAGCTCGAGTCGGACGGCAACATCAACCGCATCACCGGCGCGCAGGGTCGCGTGCTCGGGGCCCTCGTGGCCAACGCGAAGCTCCAGCGCATGGTGGAGTACGAAGCACTCGCCACGAACAAGAGCACCGTGTACACCCTGGGCGAGATGCTCACCGATCTCCGTCGTGGTCTCTGGAAGGAGATCTACGCCGGCCAGCCGATCGACGCGTATCGTCGTCGCCTGCAGGCCACGTACCTCGAGGCGATGGCGTCCAAGATCAAGCCGCCCGCTCCGACTGCGCAGGAAGCGGCGCTCGCCGCCGCCTTCGGTCAGGCCATCGTGAACACGCGCGATTTCCGCCCCTTGCTCAAGGACGAGATGCGCACGCTCGATCGCGAGCTGGTAGCGGCCGTTGGGCGCTCCAGTGACCGCACCACGCGCGCGCACCTGATGGACGCGCGTGATCAGATCAAGGCGATGCTCGACACCGACAAGTAGTTCGTCGTCGAGCTTGGTCGAAGAGCTGTAGGTCGAAACGGGGCGGTCGCGCAGAGAGAGTGT
>JBBQXC010000030.1:0-34289 GCA_038210005.1 Gemmatimonadales bacterium | reverse complement strand
CAGTGTCTTGTTCTTCGTGGGCGCCCTTTCGGTGGCAGGACTACCACCGCTTTCAGGGTTTCTCGGTAAAGTGCTGATGCTGCAGGCGTTCCCCGCCGACAGCCGCCTGCCTGTGATGTGGGCGGTGGTGTTGGGCTCGAGTCTGCTGGCAGTGATCGCGCTCAGCCGACGCGGCGCCGCGCTCTTCTGGGGAGCCGCCGACGTCCCGGAGACCTCGACACTCCCGCGCCCCCCCGAACAGCGCCTCGTACCGCGCGCACTGCTTTCACGCGTCCCTCCCACTGCACTGTTGCTGGTGCTGGCAGCCGTCACGATCGGTGCCGGAGCGCTGAGCGATTTCACACAGCGCACCGCGCAGCAATTGCTGGCGCCGGGGCAAGTCCGTTCACAGATTCCGGATGCGCCGGGGGGGCGATGACAGTGCCAACCAACGACCGCGAGCCAACGCCGACGCGCCGCCTGCCGCAACCGGTACTCTCACTGCTGCTGCTCGCAGCGTGGGTGCTGGCGGCCAACCGCATCAGCATCGGCGTGGTGTTGATGGGCGCGCTGCTGGCAGCGCTTATCCCATGGATCACCGCGCGCTACTGGCCGGAAGCGCCCGCTCACGTGCGGTGGCGTCCACTGCTGCGCCTCGCCGCGGTCCTGCTGAAGGATATCGTCGTCGCCAACGTGCGCGTGGCGCGACAGATCCTTGGCCCGACGCATCGGCTGCGCCCAGGCTTCTTCGATGTCCCGCTCGACACGCAGGAGCCGTTCACCATTGCGGCACTCGCGAGCGTGGTGTCGCTCACCCCCGGATCGATGACCGCCGCCGTGAGTGAGGACCAGCGCCGTCTACTGATTCATGCGTTGCACATCGAGGACGTCACGTACGAAATCGCGCACATCAAGCAACGGTACGAACGGCCGCTGCAGGAGATCTTCGAGTGATCCGGACCGCCGGGCAGATCGCGCTGGGCATGCTGGTGCTGGCGCTGCTCCTCAACGGCTGGCGCCTCTGGCGCGGGCCGAGCATCGTGGACCGCATCGCGGCCCTCGACACGATGTACATCAATGCCGTCGCGCTGTTGGTGCTGTTCGGCATCCTCCGCGACAGCACGCTGTACTTCGAGGCGGCACTCCTCATCGCGCTGCTCGGTTTCGTCGGTACCGTCGCGCTCTGTCGCTTCGTCATTCGACGCAACCTCTTCGACTGATCATACCTATGCTCCGTGACTTCCTCATTGCCGCGTGCCTATTGCTGGGCGCCACGTTCGCCCTCATCGGCTCGATAGGACTCGCACGCCTCGACGATTTCTACATGCGCCTGCACGGTCCGACCAAGGCGACCACGCTCGGTGTCGGCGGCATGCTGGTGGCGTCCAGCGTGCACTTCAGCACGCGTGGCAACGGTGTCAGCCTGCACGAGTTGCTCGTGGCCGCCTTTCTTCTGCTCACGGCACCGGCCAGCGCCCACCTGCTGACACGCGCGGCGCGCCACATCGGGGTGCCCGCGCGTATCGTGCCACCTGACGCCGAGGATTCTGCCGCGCGATAGTGGCCCGTCGGCGCTGGAACCACACTTCCACCAGCTACGATCCGGCACTCGAGGAGCGTGTACGGAAGCCGACGATGGCCGACGTGAACGCGGTGATGCGCAAGTACGGCACAATCGCCATCGCGGAATTGCGCGTGTAGGCCGGTCGGTGCGTTGCTAGTTTTCACGAATGCCGATCCTGTTTTCCAGTGCGCTGCCAAGCATTCTCGCCGTCGCCTTCGCCTTCCAGACGCCATCCTCTCGCGCCGACACCCTCCCGCGTCCCCGACTCGACGTGCTTCGCATCACGGAGCGGGTCACCATCGACGGGCGTCTCGACGAACCCGTGTGGCAACGTGCCGCGGCCGCGACCGACTGGGTGCAATCGCAGCCACAGGCCGGCCGCCCGGCCTCGGAACGCAGTGAGGCGCGCGTCGCTATCGACGGGCAGAACATCTACGTGGGGATTCGGCTCTACGACCGTCGTCCCGACTCCATCGGTGTGCAACTCGCGCGACGCGATGTGGACGACACCTATACCGACCGCGTGTGGGTGGGCTTCGACAGCTACGGTGATCGCCGGACGGCGTTCGCGTTCGCCGTCAGCCCACTCGGCGTGCAAAGCGACGGCTACGGATTCAACGACAATGAGTTCGACCCGCAGTGGGACGCGGTGTGGCAGTCGCAGGCACGCATCGATTCGCTCGGCTGGACGGCCGAGATGCGGATCCCACTCTCGCAGCTCCGCTACACGGCGGGCGATTCTACGCGGGACTGGGGCGTACAGTTCATGCGGGAGATCGCGCGGCGCGGCGAGGAGTCGTACTGGAGTCCGCGCGACCCCACCGCACGTGGTGACGTTTCGCGCTATGGCGTACTCACCGGACTCGGTGCCATGAACGGTGCGCTTCCGCTGGAAGCTATTCCGTACGCGCGCAGCCAACTCAATACGCGTCCGCCCGATCCCGGAAATCCGTTTCACGCCAATGCAAACGGCGAGATGGCATTCGGCGTCGACCTTCGGGCGCGGCTGCCGAAATCACTTTCCCTCACAGCCACCATAAATCCCGACTTCGGCCAGGTAGAGGCAGATCCCGCGGTGGTGAATCTCTCGGCGTTCGAGGTGTTCTTCCCCGAGCGACGGCCATTCTTTTTGGAGAACCTCGACGCGTTCCGATTCGGCGGAACCACGACATTCAATGACAATGACGCGCCGAACTTTTTTTACACGCGTCGGGTCGGACGCGCACCGCGCGGCGGGCTTGGTGGTGACTATTCCGACATCCCCGCGCAGACGCCTATTCTCGCGGCGTTCAAGTTGAGTGGCACGACGCCCAGTGGCTGGGCCATCGGATCCCTCAACGCGACCACCGCGCGCGAGGCAGGGCGCGCCATCGATATCGGCGGTCCGCTGCGGCGCGGCGTCGTGGAACCCCTCACGAACTCCCACGTGACGCGCGTGCGCCGTCTACTCCGCGGCGGCTATACCTCGGTTGGAGGCTTCACGTCGTGGGTGGAGCGCGAACGGGGAGACTCTGCGCTCGCGTCCTTGCTGCCGCAGCGTGCGATAGTGGGTGGACTTGATTTCGACCACGCGATCGGTGACCGCGCCTGGACGTTCTCCGGTGTGTTGGCACGGAGCAACGTGCGTGGCGAGGCGAGTGCGATAACACGGCTGCAACGAGCCAACTACCGTCTGCTGCAGCGACCCGACGCCACCCACCTCACGTATGACCCGACGCGGACGGCGTTGGATGGCGGCTACTACTCGCTCTCGGCGGCAAAAACGTCGGGACGACTCACCGGATCGATGACGGCCGAACAGCTCGATGCCGGTTTCGAGACCAACGACGTGGGATTCCAGCAACGCTCCGACCTGCGCTCGGTCAGTTCGGGGATCTTCTATCGGCAACCGCAGCAGACAGCGCGTTTTCAATCATGGAGCACCGGTGTCTTTTCCACCGTGTCCTGGAACACTGCGGGGGACAATCTCGAGCGGCGGGTCGCGTCGTTCAATGAGGTGAAGTTCCGGAACTTCTGGGAGCTCTCGATAGAAGGCAACGTCGAATCGGGCCGCTACAACGACCGATTGTTGCGTGGTGGACCCATGGCCACCCGCCCCGTGGCGGGGCGCGTCGAAGTGTCGGTCTCCACCGATGAACGCCGTCCGCTCATCCTCAGCGTCGGCAGCGAATGGTCTGGCAGTCGCGCCGGCAATCGCGGGCAGGCGTTCGGCGTCGAGGTTGACTGGCGGCCGATATCGGCGCTCCGGATCCGCGTGGAGCCCGAGGTTGCCACCGCGACGGCAGTCGATCAATACGTGACCGTGGTGAGTGGGGGGAGCGACGGCGCCGCGGGCGGCGCACGCTACGTGTTCGCCAACGTGGAACAGCGCGAGGCACGGCTCAACACGCGACTCGACTGGACATTCTCACCTTACGTGTCCTTCCAACTCTTCGTGCAGCCCTTCGCGAGTACCGGGCGGTTCTCGCGGTATAAAGAGTTTCTGCGCCCGCGCGACTTCGCGTTCGGCGTGTACGGCGCAGACCAAGGGACGATCATGCGCGCGAACGGCCGAGTGACGGTTGATCCCGATGCGGCCGGACCCGCGCCTGCGTTCGATTTCAGCGACCGCGACTACACGGCCCGTGAACTGCGGGGAAATGCGGTGGTACGCTGGGAGCTGCGCCCGGGCTCGACGGTGTTTCTGGTGTGGCAGCAGTCGCGCGAGTCGTTCGACAGCACCAACGACCCACGAAATCCTATCGGCCAGCTTGGGTCGTTGTTCGATGCGCGTTCGCGGAACGTATTCCTGGTGAAACTCGCGTGGTGGCTCGGACGCTGACGATCGCGCTGGGGTACTTACCCGACTAGCGCCACGAAGCGAAATGGCGCCGACACAGTGAGTTCACGCGTAAGCTGGACGCGTGGCGTAAGCGTAGCGCATATGCCGGTCACGATATCTGCCGGTTTGGCAGCATTTCGTCTCGTGCTTCGTAATCGTGACATCGAATGGTTCGCGCGCGTTCTCTTACCTCCCGTGCTCTCGGCCGTCATGTTCTGCAGGGGGTCATGGCAGTTTCAAGAGGGCGTCCGGCGCGTGCGTACGAACATCGCGAGTCGTTCACGCGCAGCGAAGGATGGCGCGCGCGATGCCAAGCCGTTCGCGAGTGCATAATCCTGAGGGACCGATGACCGACGCCGTGCCGCCCGACATCACGTTACTGCTGCAGCGAGCGCAACGCGGCGAAGACGACGCGATCGATCAACTCGCGCGGGCGGTCTTCGACGAGTTGCACCGTGTGGCGTCGGTATTCTTGCGTCGCGAGCGCTCTGATCACACCCTGCAAGCAACGGCATTGGTGCACGACGCCTTTCTGGCGCTCGTGGATCAGCGACGTGCCACATGGGAGAATCGCACGCAGTTTTTTTCGGTCGCGGCACGACAGATGCGGCGTATTCTGGTCGATCACGCCCGACGCGCCGCCGCGACCAAGCGAGATCCCGGGTTGCTGATCACGCTCGACGATGGTGTCGACGTCGCCGACGACACCCAACGTCTCGATGTGATTCGGGTCGACGACGCGCTGCAGGCGCTGGCCGCGTTCGACGAGCGACAGGCGCGCATTGTCGAGCTCCGCTTCTTCGCGGGTCTCACAGTCGAAGAGACAGCCCGGGCGCTCGGCCTTTCTGCGATCACCGTATCCCGGGACTGGGCAGTGGCTCGGGCATGGCTGTATGCCGAATTGACCGAGGTTTGACGCCCTTTCGCGAAGTTTCTCGCGTCTTGAGCATGAGCGATCGCATGTCATCGGAACGATGGGCCGTCATCACCACGCTCTTCCATGAGCTGCGGGACATTCCGCCAGATGCCCGCGAGCGGGAACTGCGTTTGCGGACGAGTGATATGGGCGCGATACGGCACGTCCACCGTCTGCTGCGCGCTGACGATGTCGTCGGCTCGCGCTTCGACCGCCCCGCCGTGCTGCACGTGGCGCGCAACGACGCAGAAGAGGTACACGACGTGACCGTGGCGGCAGATACGGTGGACACGACGCTCTCGATGGTGGGACGACGACTGGGACCATACGACGTCGTGCGTCGCATTGGCGAGGGCGGCATGGGCACAGTGTACGAGGCGCATCGCGCCGACGACGCATTTTCCCAGCGCGTCGCCATCAAGACCGTCTGGCGCGATGTCGACAGCACGCTCTTGGCCCGCCGCCTGCGCAGCGAGCGCGAATTCCTGGCGATGTTGCAACACCCCAACATCGCGTCGTTGATCGACGGTGGCTCGACCACCGAGGGGCTGCCCTACCTCGTCATGGAGTACGTCGAAGGCGCACCGATCGATCAGTGGTGCGACGAGCACCACTTGTCGATACCGTTGCGGCTCGATCTGTTTCGCCAGGTGTGCTCAGCCGTCTCGCACGCGCATCGCCGTCTCCTGGTCCATCGGGATCTCAAGCCCTCCAACGTGTTCGTGAACAGCGAGGGCGGTGTCAAACTGCTCGATTTCGGCGTCGCCAAGCTGCTCGGTGATTCGGAGCGTCTCGGGACGCTCACCGGCGCCGGCGTCTCACCGTTTACCGTCGCCTTCGCCGCACCGGAGCAGGTCGAGCACGCGCCGATCACCACGGCGACCGATGTGTACGCGCTCGGTGCATTGCTGTACCTCCTGCTCACGGGACACACCGCCGTCGACGTCGGGAGCGGAAGCGTGGCCGATGCGATCCTCGCGGTACGCGACGGGGTCGTCATCCCCCCGAGCGCGAGCGCGATGACCACGGTCGACGCAGGGCACCGAGGCTTCGCGTCGTCGACGCGATTGTCGCGTGCGCTGCAAGGAGAACTCGACGACATCGTCATGATGGCGATGCGGCGCGAGCCCACACGACGCTACGCGTCGGCCGACGCCATCGCGGACGATGTCCAAAGCTTCTTGCGCGGTGATCGTGTACTGGCCAGAACCGACACGGCAGCGTACCGCCTGCGTACCTTTGTCCGTCGACATCGCGCCGCCGCCGTCGGTATCGGCGTCACCGCGGTGGCGCTCGTCGTGGGCAGTGCCGCATCGCTCTATCAAGCCAATGTGATTCGCCTTGAAGCATCACGTGCCGAACGCGCCTCGGTATTTCTGATGCACATGGCTGGTGAGCCCGACGCGCACTTCGGTGATCCGTTCTCCCGCATCGGACCGAACGGGCGCATCGCCGAGTTGATCGACTCGTCACTGGCCCGCGTGCCTGTGGCGTTCCCGGCAGACCCACGCATACGCGCACGATTGTATACGGCGCTTGGCGCCAGCCTGACGGCGAGTGGCCAGGTGCGTCGCGCCGCGGCGGTGCTGGACTCTGCACGAAGGCTGTCGCGAGCTTCTTATGGGCAAACATCCCACGCGTATATCGAGGCGACCGTCAATGCGTCGAATGCCGCATTTCATTTCCAGCCACCGCGTGTAGCGGTGGCATTGGCACGGGACGCGTTGCGCGCGCTTGGTCCATCGCGCGATCGGTTCCCCGAACTACGCGCGCGTGCGATCCTGGCGGAAGCGACCGCCACGGTGCTCGATGCACGCTTTGCCGAATCGGATGTCATGGCACGCGAAGTCATCGCGATGGAGTCGGCGCGCACCAGCGCGCCCAGCTTGGCCCGCGCGTGGGGCTGGCGTCTTCGCGCATTCGCCATGTCACCGGACAGCGCCGAAGCCGCCCTGCGGATTGCCGTGGCGATCGTCGACTCGACGGGTGCCAAGCGCTCGGTGGAACGCGTGGATATGCAACTCGCACTTGCGGACATCGCGATCAGCGAAGGGCGAATCGACGAGGCATCGCGTTTGGCGGATGAGGCGTTGATCGGGGCGCGTGTCGCCTTCGGCGAATGGAGTCGCGAAGTGTCGTTGCTGAAGACGATCGCGATTCGTTCCGCCACGGCGCGAAATGAATTCGACTATGCCGCAGCGTTGGCTGATACGCTTGGCGAGGCGGTGAGCGGCCTGCACGATGTGAACGGAGCGGTGATGTTCGCGCTGGCGTTTGCGCAGCACGAAGCGTACCTCGCTTCCGGTCATCTTGCACGTGCTGAACGTGTCGATATCAGAGCCATCGCGGACGTCACACCGATGGAATCGCCCATGCTGCTCGTGTACACACTGGCCATGGCCGCGTGGACGCATACGCTGCGCGGTGACGACATCGCAGCCGCGCGAGAGCTGCAGCAGGCAATCGCCCTGTCCACCACACGTGAGCCATTGCACGCGACCTCACCCGGACTGCGCTACGAGCTTGCTGTCGTCTTCGTGAGGCTTGGGCGCATTGATGAGGCGCGCGCCCAAGTCGAACTGCTGCCAAGCCCGCTTCGCGAGAAGGCGCGCGCACGACTTCGCCTTGAGACCACGAAACGCAGGTAGCGCGGCATGCCGGCGGAAACTCCGATCTCTATCGTGTCGCCGCCGTGGAAGCCGCTGGAAGCTTTCGGAGGCTGCCGAGCTACGCTCGATACTGGCGCCGCTTTGCCGTAATGAGCAGCGCGCCGAGTCCAGTGGCCAGCAGCGCAATGGTGGATGGTTCCGGCACCGTTGAGACGGGCGGTAGTCCCGGAATGTCAGCGATGTTGGTCGTCACCAGATTCACGCCGGTGTTCCAGTCGTAGCCCCACTGCACGTAGAGGGTCGAGGAACTGGTGATATTCGGAGCGAGATCAAATCCGCTCGTGATGGTGCCCACATAGTTGAACACGCTCGTCCAGCTCGCATCGTAGATCCGAACATCGATGCTGCGTAGAGGCCCGACACCGTTGGTCGACTCCCAGCTGCCCAGGCGCAGGCTCTCCAACGTGACTTGTTTACCGGCCGCCGGTGTGAACGACAGTTCGCCGACGGTTCCGTATGCGCATCCGTACGCTGCCGACGTCAGATCACTGTAGCCCGCGTTGAACAAGGACACACTGGCACACGGTACTGCTGCGGCGTTTCCAAAATTATACAGCGTGGTATTCGAAACGTTGAGCCCCGCGCGATCTCCGAATGTTTGGGGGAGGAGGGCGCCGTTTGAGTGCACGATGCTGCTGAAATCCATCGTCGCGACCTGTGCCGAGAGCGCGAGCGGACTGAGACTGGCGACGATGGCGACGGCGGTCGCGGCGAGTCGTAGGTGTACCGGATTCATAAGTGTACCTCGAGAGAGTGGTGCCCTTGGGGAGCTGGGTTGCCCACTCAAGACGCGCGCTTTTCTGACCACCTACGTCATTCGCCTACCGGCCGGCGCTCAGTGAAATGTCGAGTCCGCTAGATCGTCGACCAAGGAACGTGAGTCGACGTGTTCCGGCCCCGGCGGACTCGGCGGCGCCAGGAACGCCCCGCCGGATCGCGGGAAGTACGTGGCGTTCGCGCCGCCGAAATCAGACCACCAGCGGAATGAGCTGCACCTGGCGGCTCGCTCCCCGTCCCGCCGAATGCGCGCGTACCGAGTCGAGCGATGGCGGACAACGACACCGGCACGTCACCACGCAACGCGCGCAGCGACAGCGAGGCCGGTCGCACGTCGCAGATCTTCGCCGTGCTCAGCTGCACGATGCTGCTGTCGGCGGCATCCCACGAAGCCCAGCCACTACGGCGTGAACCACGAGAACCTCGGGGTGCCGCCCGATGTTTGGCTGAACAACTCACTCAATGACGAAGTGAAAACGATCGATCGTGGGCTGAGGGCGGCCATCGAGGAAGCGATGCGCATGCTCCACGCCGCCCAGAACAGCGTGTCGAGTGAGAAATCGTCGGTCGTGGGAGTTACGCCTCTGGCCGACGCCGACGCGCCACCACGGCCAATACACCGAGCCCTGCCGCCATCAACACATACGTGGAGGGTTCGGGTACGGTGGTGATGCCTGACGTCGTGACGCTGGCAATGGTCCAGTTCGCGCCGCTGTTGACCCTCTGGCTATCCCATGCGCCTTCGAACGCGAACTGGATCGTGCTACCCGCATCGAGGGTCGTGTTGAACACGCTGTTCACGAACGTGCCCTGCTGATTGTTCGGAAATCCACAGAACGCGTTTTGCCCTGCGCGCGGATTGCCACTGGATGTTCCGACTGCTCCACGATAGCCATCGGACGTCGCCGACGGCTGCGGAGCGACGGGGACAAAGCCGCCGCCGTTGATGTTGGCCAGCAGGAGCCCCCCGTCGAAACACCCGCCGAAGAGGTTGAGCTCAAAATTGTATGAATGGTTGAACCCGAACGACGCCGTACCGCCGGTGGCGGTGTACACGTCGCTCAGCAGCGTAGCCGACACGCTGTTTCGGCCGGCCACGGTCCATCCCGTGCCCGCCGCGTATTGCCAGACGCCAAAGCCGATAAAGTTGTTGGGGTTCGGCGCGGTGAAACCGCCGCGCGTCGTCGTCAAGTCAGTGGTCTGTGCGTTGACTATGGCGGCCACGCTGCTGAGTAAGGCCATGCTTAGTGCAAGCGAAGTTCGTCGAATCATGAAATGCATCCCCGTAGCGATGAAGTGCGTGTGCGCGACCACGCTGGCCGCGCTCCTCGTACGCCGGTGAAAGCAACGTGGATGCCACACATCAGGAATTCGAATACTCCACATGGCGGGCCGTGCCGTGGCATCAGTGCACTGGTGCAAGTGGTTCGCGCCCGTCCGTATCGCGAATTCGACGCGTTCATGCTACGACGATTGCCGGAATCGAACACCGGAGTGTGATTTGGGCCACGTCTCTTGATTGCGGCATGAGAATCGCTTCACGCGCTACTCATCCCCGTCGTGGAAACGTTCCATCATCCATCATCCAAAGGAGTCTTGATGCCCGTTACCGTCTCACAGGACCCACCCGTCACGCCAGAGCGGATCGAATTGCCTGGGCCCGACTCGCCCGCGCCCGATGAGATTCCGGAGATCGACCATGATCCGACTGTACCGCCGAGCTTCATCGAGGAGCCTGAGCCGTTGCCGCGACGGCCCGACCACGGGGGCGGTGACCACGAGCCGCAAGCAGATCCTCCCACGCATGGCAGCGAAGGGTCACCGTAAGGCAGGTGACCACCGGTAGGGTCGGACTCATCAGCGGACATGTCTCCGTCCGAGGTGCGCGCGAGCACAATCTGCGTAACGTCGACGTCGACATACCTCGCGACGCATTCGTCGTCTTCACCGGCGTCTCAGGCTCCGGCAAATCGTCGTTGGTGTTCGCGACGTTGTACGCAGAGGCGCAGCGACGTTACCTCGAGTCGGTTGCACCATACGCGCGTCGTCTCTTCGACCAGCTCGGTACGCCGGCGGTGGACTCGGTGGAAGGGTTACCGCCCGCCATCGCCTTGCAGCAGCAGCGAGGCACAACGACGCCACGATCATCAGTGGGAAGTATCACCACCATTTCGAACCTCGTGCGCATGTTGTACTCACGCGCCGGCGTGTACCCGGTCGGTTCGGGACTGCTACCGGCCGATGCCTTCTCGCGGAATACAGTAGAGGGGGCGTGCCCCACCTGCCGCGGACAGGGCAGTGTGCATGCCGTGACCGAGCGGTCGATGGTCCCCGACGCGTCGCTCAGCATTCGTGAAGGCGCGATCGCCGCGTGGCCGGTTGCGTGGCATGGACAGAACCTACGCGACATCTCCGTCACCCTGGGCTTCGACATCGATGCGCCGTTCAGCAGTCTCAGCGCAGAAGACCGTCGGTGGCTGTTGTTCACGGAGGATCAGCCGCAGGTGCCGGTGTACGCCGGCTTCAGCGCGAAGGAAGTCAAGCAGGCGATGCGACGGAAGGATGAGCCTA
The DNA here is from genome assembly GCA_038210005.1 of Gemmatimonadales bacterium. Taxonomy (GTDB): domain Bacteria; phylum Gemmatimonadota; class Gemmatimonadetes; order Gemmatimonadales; family Gemmatimonadaceae; genus Gemmatimonas. Next base: position 22,992 of record JBBQXC010000030.1, on the reverse strand, counting down.
GCTACATGGGCACGTTCACCAGCGCCAAACGACACGTGTTGCACACGTTTGCCAACAGCAGCAGCGTGCATCATCGACGTCGAGCCGCCGCGCATCTCATCAGTCGCCCGTGCCGCGCGTGCGGAGGCAAACGACTCGGGCGCGACGCGCTTGCCGTGACGTTTGCCGGTCTCGACATCGCGGAGTTCTTGCGCCTCCCCCTGCGTCGACTGGCGCCGATGCTGGACGATCGTGCTGTACTTGCCGGTTCCGGATCCCAGGACGAGCATACGGCCGTCATGGGTCGCATTCTACCCGACATGCGATCGCGACTCGAGACACTGCTCGATCTTGGATTGGGCTATCTCACGTTGGAGCGTGAGGCGCCGTCGCTGTCGCCTGGTGAGTTGCAGCGACTGCGTTTGGCCACGCAGATGCGATCGAACCTCTTCGGCGTGGTATACGTCCTCGACGAACCATCGGCCGGCCTGCACCCCGCCGACACTGAAGCGCTGCTGCGCGCGTTGGCACGCTTGAAGGCAGCCGGAAATTCACTCTTCGTCGTGGAGCACGATCCCGATGTGATTCGTCACGCCGACTGGATCGTGGACGTCGGGCCCGGCGCTGGTCAGTACGGTGGCCGAGTTCTCTACAGCGGTGCGGTGGACGGCCTCGGCTACGTGCAGGAGTCGGAAACGGCGAAGCATTTGTTTGCGACGGCGGGTGACACTCGTCGAGTCGTTCGCCGCGCCGAGTCGCACATCACACTGCGCCACGTCTCATGCAACAATCTGCACGACGTCACCGCGACCGTTCCGGTGGGTTTGCTCACCACGGTGACCGGCGTGTCGGGATCGGGGAAGTCCAGCTTGGTCAGCCACGCGCTCGTACAATTGCTGGGAGCGGTGGTGGGACGAGAGGCCGCCGTCGCGGAGCTCGACGATGCACTGACGGACGCGTCATTCACTGTAGTGCACGGCTCCGTGGAGTTCGATCAGACACGGATTACGCGACTCGTGGAGGTAGATCAGGCGCCGATCGGTCGCACGCCGCGATCCAATCTGGCCACGTACACCGGACTCTTCGACGCAGTGCGACGACTGTTCGCGGAAACGCCGCTCGCCAAAGCGCGCGGATACACCGCCGGACGCTTTTCATTCAACGTCACCAAAGGTCGTTGCGCACGGTGCGAGGGACAGGGCGCGATCTTCGTGGAGTTGCTCTTCCTTCCCGGTGTGTATGCACGTTGTCCCGACTGCGCGGGCTCCCGGTACAATCCGAAGACGCTGGAGGTTCGCCTACAGGACAAGAACATCGCCGAGATCTTGCAGATGACGGTAGACGACGCAGCCGGCTTCTTCAGTGCGTACGACCAGCTGTCCCGGACGCTCGACGTGCTGCGGGACGTCGGGCTCGGCTATCTCACACTGGGTCAGCCGGCGACGGAATTGTCCGGAGGCGAAGCACAGCGCATCAAGCTTGCACGTGAGTTGCGACGCGCCTCACGCGGCACGACACTGTATGTGCTTGACGAGCCGACGACGGGGTTGCATCCGTCCGATGTGCAGCGGCTGCTCGCGCATCTGCATCAACTGGTCGATGCGGGGAATACGGTGATCATGGTCGAGCACGACATGCTGGCCGCGGCGAGCAGCGATTGGATCATCGACATGGGGCCGGGCGCGGGCGAGGACGGAGGGAGAGTGGTCGCGACGGGAACGCCTGAGCGCGTCGCGGCCGTCTCCAACAGTCGTACGGCGATGTATCTCGCGCGGGGACTCGGCATTCCGTAATGGAACGCGGCGCACCGACGACACATCGTGGCGCCTCGCGCGTACAAGACGGGATGCAACGAATCACTGCGTCCCGCCCGCCCGCGTTCGTCCGCGCCGCGCTGCCCCGGCCACTCGCCTACGCGGTCGCCTTCGCGGCGGCCTTCGCGGTGGCCTTCGCGGTCGCGTGCAGTCCCTCGTCGGGCTTCCGCTCTCTCGGCAGGGCGCCGTCCACCCCGTACGAGCAGTATGCGCAGTCTCTGCGTGATGCGGGACTCGACGAGACGGGCATGGGACGCGAGTGGCTCGCCGCTAGCGACAGCGCACTGCGCTCGCCGCTGATGACCAGGCTGCCAGCGCGCGAGGTGGGCTGGTATTCCCGGGCCGAGGCGCGTGCCGTGGCCTATGAAATAACGGTGCGCCGCGGGCAGCGCCTTCGCGCCACGTTGCGGGGTGACGGTCAGCCCGCGCGCTACTTTCTCGACCTGTTCGAACGATCCGATGATTCCACGGGTGGATGGGTACACCGTGTAAGTGCCGACTCGCTTGCAGCGCCGGATACTGCTGCGGCGTCGCTGCTGCTCGAGTTCGAGGCGTCGCGTGACCAGCAGGTGGTGCTGCGCTTCCAGCCGGAGCTGCTGCGCGGTGGCCGGTACGATCTCGCGTTGCGGCTCGAACCCACGCTGGCCTTCCCGGTGGAAGGTCGCGGCAATGCCGCCATCCAGAGCTACTATGGGGCGGCGCGTGATGGTGGGCGACGCGATCATCACGGCATCGACATTTTCGCGCCACGCGGTACGCCGGTGCTTGCCGCCACCGATGGGGTGGTGCGAAGCACATCTCCCAACGGGCTTGGCGGAAACGTGGTGTGGCTCACCGATGCGCGCCGACGATACACGCTGTACTACGCGCATCTCGATACCCAGTTCGTGGACGGCGGGCAGCAGGTGCGCGCCGGCGACACGCTCGGCTTGGTCGGCAATACCGGTAACGCCCGCACCACGCCGCCACATCTGCACTTCGGGATCTACCTTCCCGGGCGCGGTCCGATAGATCCACTGCAGTATGTGCGGCACGTTACGAGCGCGACGCCTGTGCTGCGTGCGGATACCGCGATGTTGGGCGTCACGGCCAACACGCGTTCGGCGGCCGTCACGCTTCGCGCATCACCGCATGTGCGTGGCGACGCCATCCGCCGCATCGGCAGTGAAACGCCGCTGCGTATCATGGGGGCGAGCGCTGGCTGGTTTCGGGTGCAACTGGATGACGGCACAGCGGGTTACCTGACCTCCGTCTCGCTACGCGTGAAGTCGGAGCGCATTCATGACGACCCATCACGTCGTCAGTGAGGCATGGCGCCTGACTCGATCGCACCGATGATTGCCGCGAGGTCCACGGGCTTCACGAGATGTCGATCGAAGCCCGCGTCGCGCGTGCGCCGTCGGTCTTCCTCGCGTCCGCAACCCGTGAGGGCGATGATCACGGTCGTCTTACCGCCTTCGAGCGCGCGTATGCGGCGACACGTTTCGAAGCCGTCCATTCTTGGCATCCCCAGATCCAGTAGTATCACTTCGGGGCGGAACTCGGCGACTGCACGCAACCTCGAGTGGCCATCTTGCGCCGTGCGTACCTCACGACCCGTCATCGCGATGAGCGCCGCCATCGCCGTGGCGGCATCGAGCGAGTCGTCCACCACCAGCACGCGAAGCGGCTGAGCAGTCTCTGATAGTGCCGCAGTGTTCGCCGCAGTGTGCTCGACCAGCGACGACGGCTGAGAGAACAGCGGAAAGCGTACGAAGAACGCGCTGCCACGTCCCGGCCTATCACTCGGCGCATACACGCTCGCGCCTCGACGCTCGGCGAAGGCGCGCACGAGTGACAGCCCGATTCCGAGCCCGCCAGGTGAACGCGAAAGCGCACGCTCGATTTGAGTAAACGCTGCGAACACCCGCGCGAGATGCGCGGGCGTAAGGCCGATTCCCTTATCGCGCACGGCGAGCACCACGGCGTCGGCATCGATCGAAACGTCCAGTTCCACCCGACCCCTACGATCGGTGAACGTACCCGCGGTGTCGAGCCGGTTCGACAACATCTGTGTGAGGCGTACCGGGTCAGCCACGATCATGAGCGGCACATCCGCAACCATCGTGAGCAACGTCTGGTCGCGCTTCTCGCAGAGCGGGCGCAGCGTGTCTGCGGTGTGTCTGGCCAGCTCAGCCACATCGAGTGGTCGCAGATGCAGCTCCACCATATCGCCTTCCAGACGACTCGCATCACGTAGATCATCGAGCAGCCGCGTCATCCGGTACTTGGCGCTCCATGATCGGTAGCATGCTCGCTGTGAGGCTCCCGTCAGCTCCGATACCAGACGCCGCGTGCCCGACACGGTCCGGCGGGGACGACTAGCGCTGCAGCAGTACGCTGCCGGGGCGGATCAGTGCCGTCGGATTCCGACGTTCATGCGCCAAAATGGCGAGAAAATGATCCTCGCGGCGGCTCGTCTCGAGCAGCGCAGTTTCCGCCGCTCTCCGCGCGCGTATGTCGTCCACCACAGTGATCAGCGAGCGCGGTCGGTGGATATGATCATGCACCAACGTGAGGGACCTGTGCATCCACACGATCTCGCCAGCGGCACGTGGTAGCCGCTTCTCCCAGCAGATGCCGCGAAGGCTACGATCTTGGGATGTAGCTTCGCAGCACCAGCGCCGTGAGTAGCGATACCGCCGCAGTCGCGATGCTGAAGACGACCACCAGTTGAAGCGCTGTGTTGCCAAGGAGCCGCACGGACGAAAGATGTGCGGCGCCACAGAGTACGATGACGGCGCCGAACCGCAGAAAAACGTGACCGAACGGTAGTTGCCGGCGAAGCCGATGCACCATGCAGGCGAGCGGAACGGCGACACCGAAAATCCGGTGAGTCACAGAGCGGCGACGTCGCTCGACCACATCTCCTGACGGCGTTCCCGCTGTCGCTCTCAAAAAACCAGCGGAATGAGCTGCACCTGGCGGCTCACGATCCACTCGCCCTTGCGGCCGCGTACGTACGCCACTTTCGTGGCGCCCCAGCCGGCGAAGATGCCGGTGCGCTGTCTATTCTCCCACGGCCACACCAGCGCGCCGTTGCGATCACTCACCACGATCGCGCCCATCGACCAGTAGGTGGGATAAAGCACGCCGCGCCACCCCTCGGCACCGTACTGCTGGCCGAACAGATAGCGGCGCACGCCGAACTCCGAGGCGGAGACGGCCTGCGCGCGCTTCTCGACCACCGTGGCGTAGGTGGGCACATACGACGCCACCAGTTCCCACGGACTCGGCCCCTGTCTCGTGGAGGGACGGAAGCCCGGCACCCACAGCTGCGCGCCCCAGTTGAGTAGCACCTCCACGCCGTTCAGTGGGGCCGACGTGGGACCGAGCTTGCGTTCGTACCGCGCGAGGCGCGTGAGCGCGGCGTCGCGCGCCTGCATGGCGAGGATGCCGTCAGCCGTTTCGGTGATGCGCGACAAGTCACGCGCCAGTGAATCACCCAGCGCCGCGCGCACCACGGGGCGCAACTCGGCCGACCGGGTGCGCATGCGGAATGCGTCCATGGCGGCAAAGGTCGCGCTCCCCGTCCCGCCGAATGCGCGCGTACCGAGTCGAGCGATGGCGGACAACGACACCGGCACGTCACCACGCAACGCGCGCAGCGACAGCGAGGCCGGTCGCACGTCGCAGATCTGCGCCGTGCTCAGCTGCACGATGCTGCTGTCGGCGGCCAATGCCACGCGCACCGTGGGTGCCGCTGCGACGCGCTGCGCAATGCGGCAGTAGTCACCGACGGTGATGGAATCGGCGAGCGCCAGCATGCGTGCGTCGGTGCCGACGCTGGCCGCGGGTTGCGCACGTGCGGTGGGCGACACCACCGTGAAGAGCACGCATGCGGCGGTCGCATATCGGATCCACGCGGCGCTCATGTGAGGATCACCGAGCGCAGGCGATCGGCCTGGCTGTCGATGTACCGTGTCCACGAATGCGGATCCACCACCGATACACCGGCGGTGCCACCACCGGCGGCCGCCAGCTGTAGCGCCTTGGCCAGTGATGCGCGATCGGTGACATTGGTGAGATGCTGCGGTTCGATGACCGTCTGCTGTCCCCCGAGATTCATGAATGCCCACTCCTGCTTCTGGCCCAGGATGTGTCCACCCACGGGATCCTGCGACCCCGTCACGGCGATGAAGCGGTCGGTGCACATGGTTTTGCGCGTACCGATAGCCTCGTAGGGGATGCCCAAGGGGCGCGCCACGCAGGACAGGGTGTCGATGTCGGGCACGATGGCGCGGATGTCCGACGCCACCGAGCGTATGAGCTGCACCGGCGACGCCATGAGCCACACCGACTGCAGCCGAAAGAGATTGCTGGCCGGTCGCAGGCGATGCGTGGGCTCGAGTGCGGTGGCCCACAGCGTCTCGTAGGTGTGAAAGCACCCGAGACTGTGCGCGACGATGGAGATCTGGTAATCCAGCGGATCATCGCCGCGATCGAGCGCCGAGACGCCGCAGTCGAGATGAATCTGGATGAGCTGCGCAATGAAGGCGTCGCGAACAGCGAGGCGCAGGTCGGCGCTGAGCACCGGCCAGAGCACGTCACCGGCGTAGTCGGCGATCGTGCCGGCGGCCTCGTCGTCGCCCATCTTCATACGCAAGACGTCCTTCAGGCGACGGATACCGTCGGCGAGTCCCGTCTTGCGCACCAGCCAGTCGTTGATGAAGTCGTAGTTGAAGGTGTACACCGCCACATCCTCGGCATCGGCACCGAGCGCCGTTTTCAGAGACGCGAGCGGAAAGGCGGCATCACCGGCCGCACTGGCGCGACCAATACCGTGTACGAGCAGCACGGCGCGCGAGCCGGGCCAGCTGATGGACGTGGGTCGGAAGTTCATGAGGCCTCGCGAGTGTCAGACGCGGCGAATGTACGACGCTCCACAGACGCGCGCCAGAAGAGGTGCACGCCGGCATGCACTGAGACGCAACATGTACTTGCAATGCATGAGCACGCATCGGGGGGCCGGTAGAGCATCACGTCGACGGGTGCGATGAAGACGCCGAGAAACAGCGTCACCGCCATCGTCACGAACGCACTCGTAGGCAGCACACTGACCATCTGCGCCAGTCGTTCCTCGCCCATCCTTACCCCGCATGCCGCAGCAGATCGACGACTGTCAACATACCGCGGATGCTGTTCCCCCTCCCCTGTCGCGTGGCCCGCACATCGCGCACATCGCGCACATCGCGCACATCGCGCACGTCGCGCACGAATATCGAATGCGCCCATGCGACCATTAGCGCGGCGGTCGTGGCGTCATGTCCCACAATGATGATCATCGCCACGAAGCGCCTGCAACCTGAGCCGAAGAGCGTGTACGAAATCCTACAGAACTCGAGTAAGGCCCTCGTCGAACACGCGCAATTCCATCAACGACGCACGCCGCCACCCCGCGATTCGGAACGATGATTTCGAGCTCGTCAAAACGCCCGCTCCCCAGCCTCATCGCAGCGGGCCGCTGCCATGCCGCTGACACGCACGGACCAGCAACCGGGGCATCGGGAAACGGGCGATGCGGCATGCGGGAGGTCCGCAGTGATCGACCGAACCGCCAACGGCTTCACCGCGGATTGACGCCGACACCACGCGGAGTGGGGCAGCGCGAGGCGACGGAATATGGCGCGGTGTTTTTCAGGTGGTTTGTCTGCGGACGCGACGTGATCCACGATGTCGACGACGTGCCGGAGAGGCAGCCGCTGATGCCCCTGCATCACCTTCTCCACTGTCTGCCCATCCAGCTGCTCCATGGCCAGATATGCGACGTCGCTGCCCGCGGCGCTCGACGTGCTCCGGAACCATGTCTTGATTGGCGGATCCGCTATCCAATGTTGGCGACCTTCACCAAGAACAGCGCAAAGAGTACGACAAAGAGCATTCCTTCCCAACGGGAGATGCGCTTGTCCTGCGTGAGGAGATAGAAGAGCAGTGCGCTCCCGGCCACAAAGGGGAGCGCGAAGTGCAGCAGCGCCGGTGGCACCGTGACGTCACCGAGTGTCGCGGCGGCACCGGTGACCGCGAGCGTGTTGAAGATGGTAGAACCCAGAATGTTGCCCACGGCCATGGCAGCGAGCCCACGCCGCGCCGCTGTCACGCTTACGGCCAACTCCGGCAATGTCGTCCCGATGGCGAGGATCGTGACTGAGGCGATCGCGGGGGAGATGGTGAGTGCGTCGGCCACGGCGCGCAGGGCGTTGACGGTGCGGTCGCCAGCCACGAATATCGCGGCGCCAGTAAGCACGAGCAGGATCAGATCCCGAGGCGCAATGCGACTGCCGGCACGGATGGTCGGCAGTGCTTCCTCTCGCTCGTCCGTTGCGGCCCCCGAGCGCCCTTCGGCCATCAGGTAGGCGACGTACACGGCGTAGCCAACCAGCAGCAGCACGCCCTCCACACGTGTCACGACGCCGTCGCTCATGGCGGTCCCGAGCGCCAGTACCGCGCCCAATAAGAAGTGCAGATCGATGAACAGGTATTGCTCGCCAAGCTCAATGCGTCCGCGGGGCACCGCGATGCTGCAGGCCCCCAGAATCAGCAGGAGGTTGGCGGCGTTGGCACCCAGCACGTTGCCCGCCACGATCTCGGACGCGCCGGCCCGAACGCTCAGCAACGAGGCCACCAACTCAGGGAGCGAGGTGCCGATCGCCACGATGAAGACTCCCACCACGAACGGGGACATGCCCAACGCCAGTCCGACACGTTCCGCGGCGGCGGTGAAGAAGTGCGCAGCCACCAGCAATGCCACCAGGCTGCCGCCGAAGATCAGAAAGGGGATGAGCATGTGTGCAATATCGAGGGCCGACGCATCGCCCGCGACTGCGGGCCGCGAACCAGGTCTCACGCGACAGGATCCGAGAAAAACGACACCGCACGTGGCACTTTCGGTACCGTCCCGGCGTATGCTTTAGAGAGGTCGGTGTGCCATCGGGCGCGCCACTGTCGCATGCGGGTGGTCTCCGCTGCGCTCCTGCCGTTGTTCCCGCCGACCATTCTGGAGGCGTTCAGTGTTCCGGTCGCGCGTCACTGTCATTGTTGCCGTTGTCCTGTTCTTCGGGCTCCTGTTCGGATTCCCCACCTTCAGCGCACTGCTTGCCGATTGGTGGTGGTTTCAGGAAGTGGGCTACGAAGTCGTATTCAGCCGTCAGCTGTCCACGCAGGTGGCGCTCTTCGCGGTTGGCGCGCTGCTCACGCTGAGCGTCCTGCTGCTCACGCTGCGCATTACCCAGCGCGGCCAGCCCAATGGTCCGCTGGTGGTACGATCGGGCGACACGATTCTGCGCGTTGAACTCCCGGCCGTCCTCACGCGCCTTGGCGTTCCGATTGCCTTGGGGCTCAGCCTCTTCGCCGGGCTGATCGCGAGCGCGTCCTGGGAGACGGCGCTGCAATGGTGGCACGGTGTGCCGTTCGGTCTCAGCGATCCCGTGCTGGCGCGCGACATCGGGTTTTACGTGTTTACGCTGCCCGCACTCTCTATACTGCTGGCTCTGCTCTCGGCCCTCACTACGCTCTCGCTGGTGCTCGCGGCGGCGGTGTATATCCCGCGCGGCGACATCAGTGTGGGCCCCTCCGGTGTGGCCGTGAAGCGACACGCCGGCGTGCACTTGGCGGTGCTCGTTGCCGTCATGCTGGTGCTTACGGCGGTGCGACTGTACGCGGTGGATATTCCCGAGCTGCTGTTCTCCAACACCGGCCCGCTCGTCGGCGCGAGCTACACCGATCTCCATGCCGCACGCCCCGCCATCTACCTGTCGGTCGTGCTGGCGCTCGGTGCCGCTGCTCTGGTGGTCGTGGGCGGGCTGCGCGAGCGGCTTCCGCGCTACGGAGCTATCGCCGTGGGGGGCTACCTGAGCATCGCGCTGGTAGCGCGTGGCGTGTTCCCGCAGCTCGTGCAGAAATTCATCGTGGCACCCACCGAGCTCACGCGCGAACGACCGTACCTCACACATCACATTGCCGCCACGCGTCAGGCGTGGGGCCTCGACAGCGTGGACACCCGTGAACTCAACGGCGAGGCCACGCTGACGCTCGATGACCTCGAGCGCAACGCCCCCACCATCGACAATGTGCGACTGTGGGATCGCGATCCGCTGCTGCAGACCTTCGGCCAGCTGCAGGAGATCCGCACGTACTACGACTTCGTGTCGGTGGATGACGACCGCTACTGGATCGACGGGAAGTACCGCCAGGTGCTCCTCTCGCCTCGTGAACTGAACGTGGCCTCGCTGCCCACGCGCACGTTCATCAACGATCACCTCACCTTCACGCACGGCATGGGCCTCACGCTCGGCCCCGTGAATCAGGTTACCGTGGAAGGCCTGCCGGTGTTGTTCATCAAGGACCTGCCCCCCGCGTCGAATGTGTCGCTCACCGTGACCCGACCGCAGATCTACTTCGGGGAGCTCAGCAATGACTGGGTGGTGACGGGCACGAACCAGCGGGAATTCGACCAGCCCTCCGGCGAGCAGAACGTGTACCGGAGCTACGGTGGCACGGCCGGTGTGCGCGCCGGCGGCTTCCTGAAACGCATGGTGTTCGCCTCGGTCTTCGCCTCGTCGAATCTGCTGTTCTCGCAGGACATCAGCGACACGAGCCGCATTCTCTACAACCGGAACATCGTCACGCGCGCCAAGAAGGCGCTGCCGATGCTTGCATTCGACCGCGATCCCTACATGGTGATCCGGACTGACGGGACGCTGGTGTGGATGATGGATGCGTACACCTCCACCAAGCGGTATCCGTACTCGCAGCGCTTGGCCGATGGCACTACGTACATGCGCAACAGCGTGAAGGTGGTGATCGACGCGTACGATGGATCCATCCGCGCGTACGTGAGTGCGCCGACCGATCCCATCATCGCCACCTGGCGGCGCATCACCCCGGACCTCTTCCTGCCGCTCGACAGCATGCCTGTCGACCTGCGGGCGCATATGCGCTATCCCGATGAGCTCTTTCGTGCCCAGTCCGCGCTGTACACCACGTATCACATGGACGCGCCGGACGACTTCTACCATCGCGAAGACCAGTGGCAGATTCCGGTCACGGACCAGAAGGAAGGCGCCGTGGCCTTCATGCGGCATATCGTGATGCGACTGCCCGACGAGAAGGGCGCCGAATTCATTTACATGGTGCCGTTCTCGCCGCGCGGCAAGGACAACCTCGCCGCGTGGATGGTGGCCCGAAACGACGGCGCCGAGTACGGGAAGCTGCGCGTGTATCAGCTGTCTCGTCAGAGCCTCGTGTTCGGTCCCCGGCAGATCGAGAACCGCATCAATCAGAACACCGAGATCTCGCGCCAGGTCACGCTCTGGGACCAGCGCGGGTCCACCGTGTTGCGAGGCGACCTGCTGGTGATTCCCATCGAGGAATCGCTGCTGTACGTGCAGCCGTTGTACCTGCAGGCCGACGGTGGGCGCATTCCCGAACTCAAGCGGGTGGTGGTGGCTTACCAGAACCAGGTGGTGATGGAATCCACCCTGGATGGTGCGCTGACCACGCTGTTCGGGAGTTCCACCGGTGCGCGGGCTGCGCCGACCGTGCTCGCGGCCGGCGACACAGCGACCGGCCTGCCGGTGGTCGTCGACGCGAGCCTGCAGCCGCTGATCGACGAAGCCCGTCGCCACTACCAGAGCGCCATCGAAGCGCAGCGTGACGGAGACTGGGCCCGCTACGGTACCGAGATCAAGACACTGGGTCAGCTGTTGGAACGACTGGGCAACCGCCCGGCCGCCGGAGCGGCGGAGCGTGTGCCACCCGTACGCTGAGCATCGACTAAAGGCGTGGTGGTTGCAAAACCGTTCCCGTTAGCGACGGGCGCGACGGGCTTGCTTTCCCGGCGTCTTCGCGGCGGTCTTCGTCGATTTCCGCGATGCCGCAGCGGATTGCTTCGCCGCCGTCTTCGCCTTTCGTGCTGTTTCGCGCGCGGCCTTCGCCTGCAGCTTTTCGAGCTGCCCCTCGAAGCGCGTGAGAGCCTCACTGAACATTTCCTGTTTGGCCACGGTGTTCGCGTTCCCCTTCGCCGGACGCGTGCTCTTGGCTTTGCGCTTTCCGCGGGCTTCGCCGCTCTGCTGACGGGAGAGATCGCGGTACTTGTCCTGAAGCTTGCGAGAGCGGGTGACTTTCTGGGCCAGCCGACCGGCGGTGATCTCTTTCAGGTTCGGAGCGAAGCTCGACTCGAGCAGTGTCCACTCGGCCTGCGTGGCGAGCTTGCGTGCTGCTGTCTTCGTGTGGGCCATGCGGTGACTCCGGTAATCGAGGGCGCATTCTGCGGTGGTCGGCGCTGCTGCGCCCCACCAGTGCGGTGTGAACAACGGCAAGATCAACGCCACCGCGCGCTGGCAAGGATATCGTCACGGTGTCTTATCAGGCGCTCGCCGAACCATACTTCCCGCGCTTCGCAGCCCCCCGCACGACCACGTATAACACGCTCCCGCCAGCGGCCGCGAGCAGCACGTCGCGCGTTTCCTTGCCCGATGTGCTGCTCAGCAACCATGTGATCAGCACGAGGCTCGCGATCGGCACCGCGAGGCCACCGGACAACAGGAACCGCGCCGGTGGCACTCCGGATTTACGGCGCAGCACGGGTAGCGCGGCGGACGTTACCGCGAACACCAGCAATCGCGCGATCGTACTGATGGTGAGCACGTACACGTGCGTGCTGGTGAGGGCGAGCAGCCACACCACGATCGCCGACAGCACAATGCTGTGCACCGGCGCGCGCGACGCCGGGTTGAGTTTCCCGAGGACCGCCGGAAGCTGCCCCGCGTCGGCCATCGCCAGTGGAATGCGTGAGATCGTGAGCATGCCGCCGTTGATCGTGCCCAGCATCGATACCGCCGCGCCGATCACGATGATGGAGCCGCCGACGGGGCCGACGAGTGCCGTTGCGGCATCGGCCAATGGACGCTTCGACGTGGCGAGCTCCGGCAGTAACCCGATGCACACCGCCTGCAGCCCCACGTAGAGCGCTACGACGACCGCGAGCCCCACCAGCAGCGCGAAGGGCATATCGCGCCGCGGGTCGCGGGTCTCGCCGGCCGCCACCAGCGCCGTTTCCCAACCCACGAAGGCGAACGTGAGCAGCAGCACGGCCGACGAGAAACTCGTGCGCGACGGTACCTCCGCTTCACGCCACGCGGCTGGTGCGAATACCGAGCTGTCGATCGCGGTCAGTCCGTACGCGACCAAGGCCACCAACGGCACCAGCTTCGCCACGGTGATGAGGTTGCCCACGCGCACGCTGCGCGCCACACCGGACACGTGCAGCGCGGTGAATCCGCCAATGATGGTCGTGAGCAGGATCGCGCGCGGCGCCCCACGATCGATCCCCGGCAGCAGCAACGCGAGATACTCCGCGAGAATGCCGGCAATGGCGCAGATCCCCGCAATGCGCGCCAGCCACAGCAGCCAACCCACAATAAACGCCGGAAACGGTCCGAATGCCTCGGCCGTGTAGAGATACGGACCACCGGTCGCATCGAAGCGTGAGCTCACTTCGGCGAAGCAGAATACCACGGCCGCCATGAGCAGCGCACACGCCACGATGGCGAGCACGCCCCACACCCCGATCAATGCATGCACCTTGGCCGGCAATCCGAAGATGCCCGCGCCGACGATGCCGTTGATCACCAACGCCAACAGATCCCATCGTCCGACCGCACGAATCAGCGTAGGCGGTGCTGCGGTGGGGCTCGTCACGTCACGGGCGCTACGCCGGTGGCCGAGATAGGACGCGCCACGCTCTCGTGCGCGCGCAGTCGCGGCATGACCAGCTCACCGAATCGGCGGCACTCCTCGAGATGCGGATAGCCGGACAGAATGAACGTCGAAATGCCGAGCGCTTGGTACGCGCGCAGCTTCGCCTCGACCTGCGCCGGGTCGCCGACGATCGCGAGACCCACGCCCGTACGCGCAAGCCCTACGCCCGCCCACAAATTCTCCTCGACCACCAGCGACGGACCCGACGACAGCGCGAGCTGCCGGCGCTGTCCCTCGGAGTCGGTCTTCGAGGCCGCGGAGATGAAAGCCTCGCGCGTGGCCGGATCGACTCGGCTGATGAGCCGGTCGGCCGCCGCCCACGCTTCAGCCTCGGTCTCGCGCACGATCACGTGGCAGCGTAGGCCGTAGCGCACGCGGCGTCCGGCCGCGTCTTCGAACGCGCGCATCGTGGCCAGTCGCGCGCGCACGCCGTCGACGGTGTCGGCCCAGAGCAGGTACACGTCAGCGAGATCGGCGGCGAGCTGCTGCGCCGGCGCGCTGTGTCCGCCCAGGTAAATGGGAATGGGCGACGACGGTTTGGGCGCGAGCAACGCGCCGCGGGTTTGGAAGAAGTCACCGCTGTAGTCGACCACGGGCTCCGACCACAGCTTGCGCATGACCTCGATGAATTCGCGCGTGCGGCGGTAGCGCGCATCGTGGTCGTCGTGATCGCCATACATCGCATTCTCGACGGGGTTCGAGCCCGTCACGATGTTGAGGCGGAGTCGCCCCGGAAAGAGCTCGTGGGCCGTCGCCGCCATTTTGGCGAACACGGCGGCGTTGAACATCCCCGGCCTGACCGCCACCAGCAGCCCCGCGCCCTGCGTGCGCGCCAACGTCGCGATCGACGCCGTCCACGCATCATGCTCGGCGTGGAAATTGGTCGCCGTAAGTAGACTGCTGAAGCCCATCTCCGACGCCGTCTCCACGAGACTCGCGAGATACGCCGGCGTCGGCTTGCGGAGTGCGCCGCCGCCGATGAATTCGCCGTCGGAGGCCAGCTGACAGAACCAGAGTAGATCGAGGGACATGAACAGACGTGGCAGGGTTTGGGGTGATCGTCCAGCGCGAGTACAATCTTTACTGCAAGACGCTGCCGGTGTGAGGATGCGATCCACGTGTCCGTAAACGCTGGACAAGTCCATGATACCGGTGAGGATCAGGACAGGTCGATCACGGCACCCACACCAGCATACCGATAATTTGTACCGAATATGCGCTGCAGTACGGCGAACGTGAGCTCTCCGGTGCAGTGTCCCGGCGCAATGCGCTCGATCTTCCACGTGTCGCGAAGTGCCACTGCCAGTCGCTCGATTTCCGGTCGCGGCGTGTTGACGAGGTGCAATCCGCCAACGACCATCGCAATATGTGGATCGCGCGTAGCCACCGATGCCACGATTCGCTCGATGCCTGGATGGGAACAACCAACCACCACGATTTGTCCCTTGGGTGTGTCGATGACCAGCGACAGCTCAGGCGTTTCGCTGAATTGGTGATCCGGCGAGATATTTCGCACCAAACGGAAGCCCGGAGCGATCTCCATCGTGTTGGTGACTCGGATGAAGTTGGCCCCGGTCCACGCGCTGCCATGAGGAATGACGTCCGGTACAGCGCCATTGAAGTAGCGCATCGTTGTCGGTAACGAGGGATCTGGCTGTTTGAAAAACACCGCTGGCGTAGGTCCGCCAAACGCCTCGTCATCCGGGACGTAAATCTTGACGCGTGGATTTACGGTGAGCAGATAACGAAGCCCCGCCGTGTGATCCCCGTGGCGATGTGAAATGACCACGGCATCCAAGCGAGTCAACTGCACGCCGAGCCGTCGCACGTTTTCGGAGAAACCGTCCGAATCATTCCCCGTGTCGAAAAGGATGCGCTTCCCGCCGTACTCAACCATCGTGGCGTAGCCCCAGTCCTGGCGTAGCTCTGGCCGCGATCCGAAGGCGTCGACCAGGATCGTGAGGCGTTGCTCGCCAGGCGAGACGGGTTGAGGGACGATGGGTTTGGCCACACCGGCGGAAGAGCCGATGCTGAGAGCGACAGCGAGTGCGAGCGACAGTGCTCGTTTGCTGATCATTGGATACTCCGGTGAGTGAGTACATCGTTTGGCGTATCCGTGCTTTTCCCGTCGATCGGTGCCATCCGTGTTCCAGCAGTTCACAGCCGCCCCAGCGAGGCACCACCTAAACGCAACGTCGTGTCAGTCCGCGATTTGGTATTGTAGCACGTCATTTCGACGATGTCTGTGTGCCGTGATGATTCGCTCACGCTCACTCGCGCCTTTCTCCGCGCGGTGCTGAAGTGTGGCGCACCGGCAGCGGGTAATGGCTGAGGTGATCTTTCCCTCGCGTTTTCCGCCGCCAACCATTCGACGGCGAACGACGAAGCAGAACGAGCGATGCGCATGCTCCCCAACGCGGCGCACGAGTCGTACTTCCGCGCCGCTTTCGGGGAACTGAAGAACGGAAGACTGTTGTTACGGTAATAATTCAGAAGTTCCGTAAGACGGAGATTTATGGCTGCTGGCGAGTTTCTCTAAAATCCTGTAGTGTTACTGTAAGAAGGCCGTGTTACCGTAACATGGAGTGCCGGAGGGCAGAAAGAGCCGTACCGCCCAACAAGGAGAGCGCAGTGTCGTTCTCGCGATCACTGATGCCCAGACGAAAGGTGTGACTCGAGAAGACATTCGATCAGCTTTCGCGCGTCGGGAAGGTCGAACGATTGCCCACTCGACCCTCGCCGTACGCCTCGAAGAACTGCTGGCCACCGGACGGATCTCCAGGTCTGCGGCACGCCGCAACATCGTGTACTCGTCGGGTCCGACGACCTCGAACCGCGCGGTACTGGTGTCGTCAGACGTCGAACTTGGCAATTCGTTGGCGCTCCCGCTCTCGGCCGATGCGCTCGCCGCGCGAACACTGCTGCGTCGCCCTCGTGGCGAGCGAGCACCGGTAACGTACGATCAGGAGTTCCTCGACGCCTACCAGCCAGGGACCACGTGGTATCTGCCGCGCGCGCTGCGAGTTCAGCTCTCCTCGCTTGGTCGCACCGAGTACATGCAGCAGGCAGCGGGCACCTACGCGTGCGACATCATGCAGCGGCTCATGATCGACCTCTCGTGGGGCTCGAGCCGACTGGAGGGCAACAAGTACAGCCGCATCGACACGGAGGAGCTGCTTCGCGGCGGTACGGAGGCGCCTGGCGCATCGGCGCAGGACCGACAAATGATCCTGAACCACAAGGCGGCGATCGATTTTCTGGTGGAAAATGCCGAGGCGATCGGATTCAATCGCTACACCATGCTCGGATTGCACGCGCTGCTTTCGGAGAACCTCCTGCCGAATCCCGATGACGAAGGGAAGCTCCGCGCGAGACCGATTGTGATCGGCACGTCGGTGTACGCGCGAGTCTTGCGGTAGAGCAAGGAAGGACGATTCGAGCCGGTCTTATCACCACCAACTCAATCACGCAGCTCAAGAATCGATTCGCCATTCGAGATGCTGCGCGAAAGGGTGTTTGCGTCGTGTGGGCCGTGGCCAACCATCCATGGGTGGATACCACGGGCGATGCAGACGTTCGGGTGACAATGAGCGCGTTCGGGCGAGAATCGAATGGTGCGCATCTTGTCACGGTGGACGACGACGCGCAGGTGCTTCGTACCACTCGTGTCTTGCGGATGAACTCAGACCTCACGGCTACTGCCGACGTACCCACCGCTGCTAGTATCGCGCTCAAGGCCAACGGCGGACTGTCGTCACAGGGCTACAAACTGGGCGCCGCAGGATTTATCTGCGAGCCAGAGATCGCCGCGAGCCTGCTATTGCGTGATTCGCGAAATAGCGAAGTCGTGAAGCCGTTCCTGAATGGACGTGATGTCGCGACGAGGGCTCGCGGGGTATCCGTCATCGACTTTGGGCTGCGAGACGAGAAGGAGGCGCTGGCCTTTCCGCTGGCGTACGAAAGAGTGCGCGACCTCGTAAAACCCGAACGCGCGGCGAATGCGCGCGCGTCCTATGCACGGCTCTGGTGGCGATTCGCGGAACCGAGAAGAGAGCTGCGCGCGTCGATCGAGGGACTTGCGCGATTCATCGTGTCTTTGGAAGTCGGAAAGCACCGGTTCTTTGTCTTTCTCGACAGTTTGATCGCTTGCGACGGGGCATTGGTCGTCATCGCGACCGCTAGTTCTTGGCACCTCGGCGTGCTTTCTTCGAGAATTCACGAGACTTGGGCGCTCGCGGCGGGTGGTCGTCTCGGCGTTGGGAACGATCCGCGCTATCAGAAGTCGCTCTGCTTCGACCCCCTTTCCATTCCCCGACCCACCTTCCGAGCTCCGCGCAGAGATCGCCGCCGTCGCCGAGTCCCTCGACGCACACCGCAAAGCCGCCATCGATCGCGACGTACGTGTGACCATGACCGGTATGTACAACGTCGTCGCGAAACTCCGCACCAACGAACCGCTCACCCCCAAAGAACGCGCCGTGCACGAGATCGCCGCCTGCGGTATCCTGCGCGACATGCACGACGAGCTCGACGCGCTTGTTGCCCAGGCTTACGGCTGGCCGTGGCCAATGCCCGATACGGAGATCCTCGATCGGCTCGTCGCGCTGCATGACGTCCGTGTGGCCGAAGAAGCACAGGGAATCGTCCGCTGGCTGCGACCGGAGTTTCAGTCGCCCGCATCCACCATGGTGGCCCCCGCCGCCGAACTCGCGCTCGCCACCGCCGTCGTCACCGTTGCGGCCGTGGTTGAAGCCGCGCCATGGCCCACGCAGGCTATCGAGCAGATCTCCGCACTCAAACGGCTCGTGTCCACGAAGATGCTCTCCGTCGACGATGCCGTGCAGTCGTTCCTCGGTGCCAAGCCCGACCTCGTCGCGCGGCATCTCGAAACGCTGGCCATCCTTGGCGAAGTCCGTGAGGTCGGGCCGGGACGGTATTCTGCGGTCGTGGAGTACTGACGGCCGAATTTCTTGAGCCGAATATGCTCAGCTAGGAGCGGAATCTCGCGTGCCAGGGATGCGCAAAATATTTCGGTTGCGGGAATCACTTCTACCTATCCAGCTTTCCTCGTAATTCACGTAAACTGTTGTCTGACAATGCTTTGGCGTTTCAAAGTTGTGCAACTACAAGTTTTCTACGAATTGATCCAAACTTGGGACATGGCATTGCGTGGCGTAAGGCCAACTCCTAATTTAGTAGAATCTAGGAGTAAATAGCAGAAGCTTAGTTGTTAACACCACGTAATCGGTAAGCAGCCCGAATGAAACTGCCCGTCACTCCACCGATCTTTAGCGAGCTCCTCAGGGGCGTTTTCACTGGTCCGAACGGAACGGCTCGGTTTGATCAGCTCACGAGAGCGGGCATTGGCGCTGCGCCCGGTGGGAAATACCGCCACTGGGACACGTTCAGGCACGCCCCGCCATCAGAAAAATTTTCTGCTGAAGAGCAATGGCTCGCGGTTAAATTGGCGCGCCGCGCCATGTACCGGCCAGTGCCATTGCGAGACGTGAACGGGACACAGTTCCAGTACGCACTGCCCAATCCCGCATTAGAAATGCTTCACCAGATTGACCGAAAGGCGGGAGGAAACATTCAAGGCAGTGAGCAGGTTACGAACCCGGCTACACGGGACACGTATCTGTTCAAGTCGATCGTGGAAGAAGCTATCACATCAAGTCAACTCGAAGGGGCGTCGACCACGCGGAAGGTCGCGAAAGCCATGATTCAGGAAGGACGCGCCCCGCGAGACCGAAGCGAGCGCATGATCCTGAATAACTACGAAGGGATGTTGTACGTTCGGAAGTTCATCAGTGCGCCGTTGACACCCGAGATCGTGAAGGAGCTTCAGCGACGACTGACGGACGGCGCACTTGACGACGCAGACGCGGCTGGACGGTTTCGGAGAGTTGACGAGAACATCGTCATTGAAGACGACGAAACAGGCACCCGCTTACACACGCCCCCGCCGGCTGCCGAACTTGACTCGCGCATGAAAGCGATGTGTGACTTCGCGAATGGCCAAGAGCCGAAGGAGTTCGTGCATCCGGCCGTGCGAGCGATTTTGCTTCACTTCTGGCTGGCGTACGATCATCCGTTTGTGGATGGAAACGGACGGACGGCTCGCGCACTGTTCTACTGGTCGATGGCCCGAGAGGGATACTGGTTGTGCGAGTACGTATCGATCTCGCGCATACTCCGTAAGGCGCGCGCGCAATATGCACGGTCGTATCTGTATAGCGAGACAGACGAGAACGACACGACATACTTCCTGCTGTATCAGATGCGCGTGCTGCTGCGCGCCATTCATGACCTGCACGAATACTTGGCGAGAAAAGCGGCCGAGATCCACGAAGCCGAGCAGATCGTTCGACAGGCCTTTGCGGTAAAGTCGGAACTGAACCAACGGCAGCTGGCGCTGATCAACCACGCACTCAAAAGGCCGACGAACCGCTACACCGTGGAGTCGCACAGGATCTCGCACGGCGTGAGCTACGAGACGGCACGAAGCGACTTGATGAAGCTGGTCGCTCAAAAACTCTTGACGCAACGCAAGGTAGGGAAGGCACATGCATTTGCGCCGGCGACCAATCTTCGAGAGCTGCTCAAGAGCGCGCACTAAAGCTCTCCTGACCGTCTACTGCGGAGCACCTCGCGCCGCAGAGACCGCCAGCCGTGCGTCCACACGCGTGCTGGATGGAGCAAGCTCAATCACAGCTTTCGGCTGGCGTGACTTCAGGCTTCCATCCCTCGCCATGCCTTCTCGCGCTAGCCCGCCGAAGTTGCCGAAAGTGATCGGGCTTTACTGGCCTTCGACTTCAGGAACCGCTTCTTGAGCCCGATGTACCCAGCTGCGTTAAGTCCGGTGAGAACAGCAATGTGACGAGAACGACCCTTCATATCTCGCTTCTCTGTCGTTCGCGGCGCGACAGCAACTCCAAGTTTCGTGAGTCTTCCGCTCAACTCGCCAATGCTTGCTGCAATCTCTCGAAGCAGCGCCCCTCGGGCTTCTTCTTCCTCGCTTTCTGACAAAACGAGGTACAGCGGCGAGATCCACGAGACTTCATGGCCAGGGATCGTGAGACTTTCGATCAATTCGCGAACTGAATTGACACTATCCGTCTCTGAGGGCTTCCAGAGAATCTGAATGCCAGCTTCGGGTGCACCCAGATGCTGAATAAACGCGATATCTCGGCCATTCGCGATCCTGATTACCGCACGATCCTCTCGAAGAGGCGGTAACCCCGGCAGTCAGAAGCCGTACTTCACGGCTTCCATGCGGGATTTTCGTGATGCTCAGCAACCGCTAACCACACCCCCTACATCCCCCCCAGCACCCACCCCGGCAACACCGCGAGCACCAGCGTCCCCACCAAACACAACACCCCCGCCATCCGCGCCGCACCACCGGCCTGCCGCTCACTCGGCGCCGCGTCCCCAGCCGTCATGAACAGCACCTGAATCACGCGCAGGTAGAAGTAAATGCCGAGGTAGCTCCCCACGAGACCGAGCACCGCATACGTGGTATACCCCGCCGCCACCACGTTCTTGAAAATCAAGAACTTCGCCGCAAAGCCCGGGAACGGCGGCAGCCCCGCCAGCGACAGCATCGCGATCGCGATCATCGCCGCCGCAAACGGATTGCGATGATACAGCCCCTTGAGCGCGTCGAGTGAATCGCGCTGATCATCGGCGTCGTTCTGCGGCATCACCGCGAACGCCAGCAGGTTCACCACCGAATACACCACCACGTAAAACAGCACCGCCTGCAGGCGCCCCTCGGCGTCACCGAGGAAGGCATAGAACAGGTAGCCCGCATGCGCGATCGACGAGTACGCGATCATGCGGCGGAAGCTCTGCTGCTTGATGGCGGCCAGGTTACCCCACACGATCGAGACCAGCGGCAGCACCATCAGCAGGTCGACCAGCGGCCCGGACGCAGTCGCGCCACTGAACAGGCGCACAGCGGCCAACAGCACGGCGCCCTTGGCGAGCGTGGCCATGTACGCCGTGACGGGAATGCTGGCGCCCTCGTACGTGTCCGGCGCCCACGCGTGGAACGGCACCACGGCCGCTTTCAGGAACAGCGCCAGCAGCACCAACACCACCGCGGTGCGCGTCATGAAGTCGTCGGACGCCAAGGCCGGGCCGAACGCGCTCACGCTCATCGAGCCGGTGGCACCGTACAGCAGCGACACACCCATCAGGAACGTGGCCGACGCGGCGCCGCTGAGCACCAGATACTTGAACGCCGACTCGGCGCTTTGCGGCCGTCGGAACGCCAACAGCACCAGCGCGTACACCGGCATGGCCAACAGTTCGAGCCCAAGGAACATGACCAAAAAACTGTCGGACGACGGCAACAGGCACAGTCCGTACAGCGACGACAGCAACAAAATCGAAAACTCACCGTCGCTGAATTCCGTGCGCGACATCAGCAGCACCGGCACGGCCAGCGCCAACAGCGCGCCCTTGGCCATCAGTACAGCGGGCGTCACGGAGAACTGTCCCGCGAACGGCTCGGCCGCAAACTGCGCATGCGACAACCAGAACGCCGCCGCGCACGACGCCACCACGGCGCCGAGTGCCACCCACAGCGCACTGCGCTCGCCACGCCCGACAATACGCATCACGATGAGCAGCACGATGCCACCGAGCAGGAGATGCTCGGGAAGCATCGCCATCAACGCGTCTTGCGCATTCACGGCAGTATTCACATCAGTATTCACGGCGTCACCCCCGCCGGCGAGCCAGCCGGCACACGCGACGTGGTCACCAACGACTGATACGTCCTGGCCGCCAGTTCAGTCTTCTGCAACGCGCCGTCGGGGAAGAGTCCAAGGGCGAACACGGCGACCGTCAGCAGGCCGAGTATGCTCTTCTCACGCAGCGACAGGTCGAGCAACGGATGTTCAGGCGTGTGGTGCGGCGCCTTCACTTCGCCGAACAGGAACGTGAGCGCGAAGCGCAGCATGTACATCGCGCCCAGCACCACGCCCGTAACCGCGACCACGGCCAGCGCTAACGGATAGTTATTACCGTCGAGATGCACCGGCCAGGCGGCCGTGAAGGCGCCCATGAGCGCGAGGAATTCACCGGTGAAGCCGCTGGTGGTGGGCAATCCCACCGACGCCAACGTGAAGATCATGAAGAACACGGAATACACGGGCAGCAGGCGAGCCAGCCCGCCGTAGGCGGCGAGCTCGCGCGTGTGGCAGCGATCGTAGATCATGCCCACCAACAGGAACAGACCGGCCGCCACGAGTCCGTGGCTCACCATCTGAATGATCGCGCCCTGAATGCCCACCAGTTCGAGGCTGAGCAGCCCCAGCATCACGTAGCCCAGATGACTGATCGACGAGTACGCGATGATCTTCTTGATGTCGGTCTGCACCAGCGCGAGGCA
>JBBQXC010000029.1:0-34316 GCA_038210005.1 Gemmatimonadales bacterium | reverse complement strand
GGAAAGGGTGACGCGCTTCGCTGAGGTGTACCGTTTGGCGATGAGGTGCTCGATGGCACCGATCATATCATCGAAGGTGTTCTGCTTTCGTTCGCGGGTGGCCGCCATATGCCAGGCATCGCCCAGTTCGCCGCCGCCGCGTACGTGGGCCCACGCGTACACGACGCCCTGTTCCACGAGATATCGGATCAGCGGATCCATACCGGGATCGGTGGACTGTCCAAACCCGCCATAGCTTTCGATCAGGAGTGGTGCGGTGCCATCCAGGCGCCCGTTCCGCAGCGCTGCCTTGCCGTACACCACGGACACTGGCACCATCGTGCCATCCTTCGAACGCGCTTGCAGGCGCTCGGTGATGACGTCAGAGGCAGCCGAGGCCGAATATCCGTCATCGATGCCAAGGGCGCGCGCGGTATCGCCCGATGCGAACATCCAGTGTTGCACGGTGGCCCACGAGTCCAGTGACACGGTCGCACCGGCGCCTGACTGCGCGCGCGCCAGTCTCACGTTTCCCTCGACGGGCATCGAAATGCGGACGGCTGTCGTCGCACCGGGTGCGAGTCGAAGCAACGCAATCGCGCCGGCGCCTCGCTCCGTGAAGTAGATGCCGTCGTCCTGCACCACATAGCCGGTGATCACCGCGGCACGTTCGGGGATCACGGTTTCCCAGGCAGAGCGCGCGGTGGCGCCCGACCGCAGTACCTGTCGCACCACCATGCCCCGGTCGGCACTCTTCCGGGCCAATCCATACACCGTGTCGCCGTGCAGTTTGAGCGCCGTGATTCGATCGGCGCCGGTCGCGATCTGGATCCACGTCGGCGCTTCGTTGCCAGTCGGCAGCGGCGACGCGTAGTAGTCGGTCGCATTCTGTCTCGCGCGGTATACGGTTCCGAACATCCATGACGAGTTGGCCGACGTGCCCACGCGCGAGGGCACATCGACCTTTTCCATGGGTACCGTAGGCGAAACCCCGAAACCAAACACCGGAATATCGGCGGACTGCGGCGTGCCCATCCGATGCAGGAACTGACGTCCGCGGTTCAGTGTTTCGGTGGGATCGCCACTCGCGCTTGGAAAAAGGCGGGGGTAAAAGAAGCCGCTGCCATCGGGCAACCACGTGACTTCGTACTGCGTATCCGACTGGGTGGTCAACAGATCCGGAACGTCGTCTCGCACCAGGCCCCCGTTCACGGCATCCACCACGATAATCGCCGGATTCGCATCGCCGCGCGCCGTGATGCCCAACGCCACGTATCGGCCGTCCCACGATGGCACGAAGGTGCGAATGCGAGCGCCGGGACGAAGCCGAGCCATGTTCTTTGCCGAGAGAATTTCGCGTTCGGCGCGCTGCCCGGAGTCGACCACCATCATCGAGGGCGATTCGCTCAGGTAGCGGGTCAGAAATGTGCGTGTCGGCGTGTGCACGACGGTGCCGATCGTCGGCATGGCGGCATAGGCGCGCTCGATCCCGGCAGCGATGGAATCCCGACCAACCAGACGGGCCAGCACGGAGTCGGTGTAGACGGACTGGCTTGTCACCCAGGCGCGGGTGTTCGCCGCAAGCGTGTCTTCGAGCCAACGCAACGGGTCGGGAACGACCACGCCGTGCATCGTATCCGCAAACGCCACGAATTCGGCCGGCGCCGGTGGAGCGACGCCGGTTGCGCGGACGAGCGGCGCCGACGCGTCAGGTCAGCGGGTCGCGTGATCCGCCGGCGCAGGGGTGCACGCCGACGCCAGGAGCGAAGCAGAAAGCAGCGGCACGCCCAAGTAGCGGAGGTACGTCATGGACAGGCTCTTCTTGTGTGAAGACAACGGCGTCGCGCAACGGTAGCGCCGATCTCCCGAGTTGAACAGGTTCAGGACACCAGCAGAGTGGTGCTTCAGAGAGGGCGCTGTGTCCGCCCCACGCATCGAATGGCGCGCGAGCGCAGCGGTGCGAAGTACTGTGCGCGGCGTCATCGAGCATGCGAGATTGTTGAGCAGCGCGCGTTGGATTCCTTGTTGAGAAGTGGGCAGCCATAGGAGCTGGTCGATGATTCAGTGGAGAGTGCGGTTGAGCGGGCGGCACGCGTCGTGGCTGCTGGGCGCGTCGCTGCTGGCGCCGCATGCCGCACGGGCGCAGGCATGGCAGACTGCCTCGCAGGACGCGATGTGGGTTGGTACGTTCGTCGAGCAGCCGATTTCTGCGAAAACGTCGCTGTGGTTTGACGGATCGTGGCGCACCATGGACTTTGGCGCGCGTTCTCAACAGATGCTGCTGCGACCTGGCGTGCAGTACACGCTCACGCCCGGCGTGCGTGTGGCGGCGGGCTACGCCTACATTGCCACCGCGCGGTACGGTGCGCTGCCCAACGCGAACCCGCTGCGTGAGCAGCGCACGTGGCAGCAGCTCACGCTCACGCACAAGGGTGGCCCGGTGACCTTCAGTCACCGCTATCGCCTCGAGCAGCGGTGGACCCGGCCCCTTGTCCCGGCGGTCGCCTTGGTATCGACGGACGAAGATCGCGAGCTTGGCCCGACGACCTACCAGAACCGCCTACGGTATATGGGTCGGGCGCAAGTGAATCTCCCTGCGCTGACATGGAACAGCCGGCCGTTGATTGCACTCGCGTGGGACGAGTTGCTCATACCGCTGGGCGGCGCCAGCCAATTGTTCAGCCTTGGGCAAAACCGCGCGACAGTGGGCGTCGGGGTCCCGGTCACGCCGCGACAGCGGGTCGAGATTGGCTACATGAACCTCTACAATGCCTACGCCTCACGACGCGCGAATGAGATCAATCACACCTTGTGGCTGTCGTGGCACTACACGGGCGTCGCATCAGGTCGGTAGTCGCAGACGGCGAGAAATAGGGTCGATTCACTGTGTGGTCAAGCCGACGTCGGCAGGCGCTTGGAGCGGACGGCGCTGGCCCACGCGACGCAGCGTACCCCCGGACTATATTGCTCAGATGGCTACGGTTACTCTGGCCGGACTCATGGTCTTCTCCGTCGCGACGAGCTGTGCGCTTGGAGACTTCGATCGCCGCGCCTTTTTCATCAACCTCGATGCGCACGTCGCGCAGAGTGTGGGCGACGTGCGCGTTGATGGCGCGCGCAGTGAGTCTGTCAAGCGCCGGCTACGCCGGCCCGATGGTGCGTCAGATGGGTGATATCTTCAATTCCGGGGCGCAGGCTGTGGGTCTGCGTGCTTGAGCCCGTCGTACCCGGCTGGCGCGATCGTCTGCACGCGCGCCTCGCGGGACAGCCGACGCCTCTGCTCGTGTTGCCGGACCACATCTGGACGGCAGCGTCGTTGTGGGCGGGCTCACGCCAGTGGGTTCGCGCGCTCCGCGAAGCTGGCCTCATGCGCGGTGATCGTGTGGTCTGCGCCCTGCCTGCCGGTGCGGCGTTCGTTCAACTGCTGATCGCGTCACTGTGGGACGGCTTCACCCTTGCACCGGTCGCGCCACGCGATGTTGAAGGAGATCGGGCGGAGGCGCTCCTGGTACTGCTGGATGCGCGCCTGATCGTACACGAGGCACGCGACTCACGCGTGTCGCCTGCGCCGCACTGTTTCGTGCCCGGTGACGCGGGATGGCCGGACCGGCCGTTGCCGCCACTACGGATCGCCGCCTATGGCGTTACGCCTGATGTATGCATGTTACTGCGGACATCCGGTACCAGCGGGGCGCCCTCATGGATTGCGCTCTCCGATGCGAACGTGCTCGCCGTCCTCGACAGTCATGCACCGTTCCTCGCACCGACCGGCGGCTGCGTGTTGAGCGTACTGCCATGGCATCATGCCTTCGGGCTGGTGCTGGGGCTGCTGATGTCGCTGCTCCGCGCGCGAGAAATTGTGCGTGATCCCGACGGCGGCCGAGAGCTCCAGTCGCTGCTTGATCTGGCCGACGCGCATCCGATCACCCACATGGATCTAGTGCCGGCGCTGGCCACGCGCATGTTCGCGGACGCGCGAGGTGCCTCGCTGCTTCGCCGGCTGGAGGGCGGTGTGGTCGGCGGCGCACCAGTCTCCGCCATGCTCGCGGCGCAGCTGCACGCCACACGTTTGCGTGTCGGGTATGGACAGACTGAAGCGGCCCCCGGCATCGCGCTGGGCGAGCCCGGCGTGTGGTCCGCGCGAGGGCTCGGACGTGCGAGAGGGTGTGAGGTGCGCGTCGACTCCGACGGCGTACTTGCCTTTCGCGGCGCGAATGCGTGCATCGGGCGCTGGACGCGCGACGGTCTACAGAGACGCGACCCTGAGGCTTGGCTGCGCACCGGCGACATCGTCGAGGCGACCGCCGACGGAGGCTACCGGTTTGCCGGGCGCGCGACGGACGCGTTCAAGCTCTCGAACGGGCGAATGGTACAGGCAGTGCAATACGAAGACGCGATCCGGATGCGCTGGCCGTCTGTCCGTGAGGTGATGCTGCGTTCCGACGGGGAAGACGGGATCGAGCTGCTCATAACGAGCGAGGGCGACGCACCACGCGACATCGACGTCCGCACCCTGCTTGGGGCGCTTGGGGAACACGTTCGCGTAGTGACGCGGATCGCGACCGACGGGTGGCACCGAACGGCGAAAGGGGAGGTCGATCGCCGTCGACCCGTCAGAACACCAGTTCCAGTTCGTCCGCTTCGATAGGCGTCGCCGTAGCATCCGCCCACCGCTCGCCTCCCCACTCCACAGTTTCGAGCCGCGCGGCTAAGCGCTCGATGTCTGGCGACAACGGACGGTCGGCGATGAGCGGGGCGGCCGTCTCGCGAATCCAGCTCACGAGAGCGCGGCTGGCGGGCGCGAAACCTGACAGCTCCGGACCGCCACGTACTTCGGCAGCTTGGGCGAGCGCGAGCGCATGAATGCTCAGCACCAGAAATACGAGGTCCAGCACGTCCGCCGTCTTGCGCGCGGCGATCGTGCCCATCGTCACGACGTCCTGATTGTTGGCGTTGGTGGGTACCGACTGGATCGACGCCGGCACGGCGCGGGTGCGTAGTTCCGCGATGAGGGCGCTGGCGGTCACCTGTGCGCCCATGAATCCGGAGTTCACACCATCCGGACCGCCGTGAAGAAAGGCGGGCAGCCCCTGATTCTGTGCGCGATCGGTGATGCGCGCGACGCATCGTTCGGCATGAATGGCCAGCTTCGCCACGCCAAGCAGTAGCGTGTCCGAGGCGAACGCGACATGCTGCCCATAGAAATTGCCACCGTGCAGGATCGCCTCGTCGTCCGCGAAGACGAGCGGATTGTCGGTGGCGCTCTGCAACTCGGTCGCGACGATGTTGTCGTGGAACGCGAGCACGTCAAGCACGGCGCCGACGAGCTGCGGGACGCAGCGAATCGTGTACGGATCCTGCGGCAGCTCGCCTTCGGGCAACCATCCATCGCGAGCCTGTGACTCGTCGAGACGCTCAGGGGGCTGCACGTTGGCACGCAGGCGTGCGCTCCCGGCACTCCATCGCGCGAGTGCGGCGTGGGCAGCCGCCTGCCCGGCGTGCGGGCGCGCGACCGCGAAGCGTGGATCCCAGGCTTCGAGACGTCCGCCGAGGCACTCGGCAAACAGTACGGACAGACGGAGCGAGAGGTCAGCGGCACGTTGGGCGCGCTCGGCATTGATGGCAGCGATGCCCGTCATACACGAGGTGCCATTCACGAGCGCGATCCCTTCCTTGTGGCCGAGCGTGATCGGTGTGATGCCGGCCGCCTGCAGGGCCTGCGCCGCCGGCATGCGTTCCCCGTGATACCACATTTCGCCCTCGCCCAGCATGGCCAGCGCAACGTGGGCCAGTGGAGTGAGATCCCCGCTGGCGCCCACCGTCCCCATCTCCGGCACAACGGGTACGACGTCGCGCTCGAGACAGTGAAGCAACGTGCGGAACAGCGTCTCACTCACGCCGGAGTAGCCACGTGCAAGGCTCGCCGCACGCGCGACCATCATCGCGCGGGTGTGCAGTCGCGAAAGCGGCTTACCGACGCCGGTGCAGAGGTGGTACACGAGGTTGCGCTGCAGCTCGCCAGCGTGTTCCGGCGAAATGGGATGCGAGGCGAGTGGGCCGTATCCAGTGGTCACGCCATAGATGCGCCGACGCTCCTCGACCATCCGCGCCAATGCCGTGTGCGATGCGCGCATTCGTGCACGCGCCTCACTCCCGACGGTCGCCGCGCGGTGCCCGTGCGCCACCTCGAAGACATCACGCGTCGACAGAATCGCACCGACGTCGACCAGCGTAGCCGCTCGTCCCGGCATCGTCAGGCCACCCGCAGCGGCTGTCCGAGCGATCGCACCGTTCGCCCCAGCAGTCGGTCAAAATCCACGACCGCGACGATGCGGCCGTCGGTCTGCAGAAAGCCGCGGAGCGGACTCTCCGCAAGCATTCCGTGCACAGACCGCAGGCTGCCGCGGCAGATGCCTTCCACCCCGCGTACGCGTAGCGCGAGCACGGTGTCCGGGTAGTCGTCCGTCTCGTCCAGCCGCACGTGCACGTAGGTGCCGTCGACACTCGGGATGGCCGCGCCGAAGAGCGCGTTTCCAAGATCGACGAGTGGTACGGTCCCGCCGGAGATCCGCTCGATGAGTCGCGTGCCTTGCATGGCCAGTGCGCCCTCGTCGCGACGCTCGATGTGACGCACCATGTGCATCGGGATGCCGACAAACGCGTCGTCGTCGTGGGCTCCGACACGCAGCATCACGTACTCCCGGATACTCGTGACGTTGCAGCCGAACACAATCGAGCTGCCGCTGTTCTCCGCTTGCGTCAGGTGCAACTTGAAATCGCGGATGGGCCAGCTGCTCCAGTCAGGCTTGTACATCACGGTGCCGTCACCGTCGTCCGCCAGAATGAACTCGATGCGATCGCCAAGTTGTTGTAGGGTCGCCGTGAGGGTCACGTAAGCTGGTCGTCCGGCGGCGAGTCGTTCACGCGCGTCGAGCGACATCGAGCTGTTCCGAAGGGCCACCATCCAGTCGCCGGCGGCCGCCAGCAGGCCGTTGGCGATGGCGCTCGGCACGGAAAGCGATGTATTCGGACTCGCGCCCTGTAGCACCACCCGGACCGGAGCTTCGCCCAGGTGGCGCAGGAGGGTGCCCTCGAGCGCATTCATGAAGTCGTCGACCGTGACGCGCAGCGCGCCGCCGATCCGTTCCATGACGGTGCTGATGGCCTTGCTCATTTCGTTGCGCACTGGAATCGAATCCGTATGCTTCGCGATCTGGTGCTGGGCGACGAGCAGTGCTTCCACGGCATCGCGGCCGCCGGCGCTGGCGGCGGACATGATGCTGAAGAGCCGGTCTGTCTTGTCGATGGCGCCGCGTGCCGCCGCGACCGGGTCAGCCGAGATCTTGTTGACGATGAACGCCGCCTCCGCATCCAGATGGAATTCGACGGCGTCGAGTATGTAGGATAGCGACGCGCCCCGTGCCATGAGCAACGGGTCGGCACTGCCGCGCACGACCGTCTGGTACTGCATCTGCATGTTGTAGCGCATCCACTCGAAGCGCAGCTCGAGCCAGATCGAGGGCAGCATGGCGAGTGCCTCCGTCGTGTCGTCGTCGATGCAGACGTCGCGGAGCGACTCCGCGATGCCGCAGAGACGCGTGTGCATCGCCGCTTCCAACGCCCGCGCATCGTCGTCGCCGATGCACCCGAGCTCGTCGATCATCTGCCGAATACGTTCGCGCACTGGTGCGCTTTCCAGCAGAGTCAGCAGGTCGAACAGACGGTCGCTCATGTGACGATCACGCGGCCGTGGGAAGCGATTGCAGCGCCGCGATGGCGCGATTGACGGAGCCGGTGAGCTTGCCCTCGCTCCACGTGCGATCCACATCGAATGGTTCGTCACGACGCGCAGCATGGTCGGCGCGTTCCGCGAAGAAGATGGCTTCGGCGAGCGGATGACGTCCTCGTGCTGCTGAGACCCGATGGTGCGTGCCGATGGCGGTGGCGGCACGGTCACCCATGCCCCATTGGAGAGCGGCGAGAGCGCCGAGCGGCTCATGCAGCAGCTGGAGCAGATGGTGCACGAAGTCGGGGGCGAGCGTCACGGCGCGTCGACGCTTCGCGCGCAGGACGGAGAGGCGATCGAACACGACGAGTTTCCCGACGTCGTGGAGCAAGGCGACCGTGAACGCTTCATCGGCGTCGGCGGCAAACGCCGGTGCCGCCGCGCGCGCAATCGGGGCACTGCGTACCATGTGCGCCCACGTCTCGCTGGCGAGCAGGTTGAACTCGCCGCCCGGATGACTGAGCAATCCATCGACACAGTTGGCGAGCACGACGCCTCGCGCACCTGCCACGCCGATGCGATCGAGTACGGTGTCGAGTCCGACGGCGGGCGCGCGCCCGCCGCCTATCGCGGCGCTGTTGGCGGTCCGCAGCAATCCCTGCACCAGTGCGGGATCGCGTTCCAGTCGCTGTGAGAGTTCGCGCCGCGAGAGACTGTTGTCGTCACAAATGGCGAGTGCCTCACGTGCCGCGGCCGGCATCTGGCGGATGACCGTATCGGGGCCCTCGGCCAGCAACTGCAAGAGTGCCGTCGCATCAGGGTTCTTCGACTCGGTCGCATGATTGCGCTGCAACTCGTACGCGGCTGCCAGTCGCTCGGCCCAGGCATCGGCTGGCGCGTACGTCAGCGACGTTGCCGCCGTCGCGACGACGCTCCGCGCCTCCGCGGTCGGCGTCAGGCGTGCAACGGTGGTTGCAACGGCGGTTGCCGTTGCCCCGATCGTGACGGGCTGCTCCTCCATGGAGCGCCCTCGCAACCGCGAGGTCACTCCGTGAAGGAGGCGTCTCAGAAACGTCGTGAGCACGTTAGGCGGTCACGCCAAGATTGCCGCTCTCCACGTCGGTCCGTACACTATCCAGCAATTCGACGGCCGTGTCTCCGAGCTTGTCGAGATGCTCGCGGGCGAGCAATGCCTCGAGGCGCAAGAGGAAGTACGATGCGACCGAGGCGCGCGCGAGGACGATGGGCGCGCACGTGCCGGTGCGCATGGTGTCGTAGTTGGCGACCATGTTGTGGCGCTGCCAGGCGAAGCGCAATTCCAGCCACAGTGCGGCGAGACTACGATACAGGTCCGGTTCGTCGTCCGGATCCTGCAGCGATGCGGCAAGCGACAGGATCTGCGCAGACATGCTCGCCGCGTCCGCTACGAGCTCCTCCTTGTCCGTCGTGTTCAGGTCAACAGACTCCGCGATATTGCGGCAGGTCGGGACCATGATCGACGAGTCGGCGACTTCCAACAGTTGTTCGGCGAGCGAGCGCATGGGATGTCCGGGAGCCGGCGAATGAGAATAAATGCACGCCGGGGCAGCGACGTGTGTGCTGCCCCAGGAGTTCCTGCAGAGAGATGACTACGCTGCGCGCAAGCCGACGAGGACCCAATTGGTCGCGGACGGCGCGTGGCGATACAGGCGGATCTGCACGTTGGTCGGCTTCATCTTGTAGGTGAACGTGTAGTTGAACTCCGAGTCGAGCTCACCCTTCGCCACGCCATCCTTGAACTTGCCGAACATGAGCCGATTGTTGGTGCAGGGGGCCACGTGCGTGAAGAAGTTTCGGCCTTCGGCTGCACTCACGGCAACGCCTGCCATCTCGGACTCCCACCGGTTGTACAGCTTGATCACGCCGGCATCGTCGACCTGAACGATACCAAAGGGCTGCTCGTCGGCGTTGCTACGGTCGACCGACGGGATTTGTGACATGAACTGCGAGGGAACAAACGACACGAAAACCTCCAGAAATGGCGCAGGTATTGGGTAGTCGAGCGCAACGGCGCTCAGGCAAATGACTGATCGACAACGGCGTTGACGAGCTCGCGCGCACGCCGCTTGGCGGTGCTTACGTCCTGTATTGCTCGGGCGAGTTGTTCGGCGAGATCGTTGCGTTCATCGAGGAGCGCGACGACTTGGGCGTCGAGGCTGTGCACCATGTCCACCGCCTCGCCATGTCCGAACGGCTGAAGCGAACGCTCTTCGTACAGCGCGTGGAGCTGCGCCTCGAACGACTCGAGTGACGCGCGGAGCTCCACGGAGCTGCCAGTGTCGGCGGCCGTGCCCTGCTGCTCGCGCTCTTCATAGAAGTCGGCGAGTTGTGCCGAAAAGCTGTCGACGCTGGCACGAAGGTCGGCGATGGTTCGCGCGCTCAGCCGCTGTTTGTCTTCATACAGCGCGGTGAGGGTCTCGTCAGGCGCGTCGGATCGTGTGCTCCACTCTTCCTTCTCTTCGTATAGAGTGACCAACTGCGCTTCGAGGCTGGCCAGCATCTCCCGGAGATCGGCCAGCGATTCCGGCGCGCTCGCAGAAAGCGCATGGCGAATGTCTAGTGCCAAGCGGCACCTCTGAATAGGCGTAAGAGCATGCTGGCCAGTGGTTCTCGACGAGATGCGGATGGAGAGGACGCCCCTGTGCGCTCCGCTCATGCCACAGTTATCGGCCCCACGCGCAGAAACTTTAGCAATGAGCCATCGGCGCGTCCGTGGCCACTGCTGATGGGCACCGTCGCGAGCTACCCGTTCGTGACGCAGGTCGTGTAGATGTGGCTCCGACGGCGCGGCTGGATCTGACGCACCGCGTCTTCACGCATCTTCGCGGTTCCGGCAGCGGCATTGCGCCGCTGACGAGCGAAGTCAACCACGCGGCACCGGCGATTCCCCCGTGAGGCTATGTGCCACCCGCAGCTCGCGTAGCATTGCGCGCTTCTTGTCGTGATGCGCTTGCATGCGCCGGAGAATGTCGTCGAGCACGCGCACCGCCGATACGATGTGGGGTCCCTTGTTGAGCATCACGCATTCAGCCCGGTCTGACATTGCGGCGTCCGTGATTTCGGCCCGGGTCGGCATGCCGTCCTTGGCCAGTGATTCCAGTACCTGGGTTGCCCAGATCACGGGAACGTGCGCGGCCTCGCAGACCCAAAGAATCTCTTCCTGCACCTCGGCGAGGCGCTCGAAGCCGCACTCCACCGCCAGATCGCCCCGGGCGATCATCACGCCACAGGACGGCGCACGCATGGCCGTGAGTAACATGTCCGGCAAATTCTCGAATCCGCGCCGCGTCTCGATCTTGAGCACGATCGCGGGCTGCTGGTTGCCCAATGTGTCGAGCTGCCGCTGCAGGGCCGCCACGTCACCGGCGCTACTGGCAAACGACAGTTCGACCACGTCCGCGTGTCGTGCAACGAAGGCGAGGTCGAGGAGGTCCTGATCCGTCAGTGCCGGAAGCTGTAGTGCGCTCTCGGGCAGGTTGATGCTTCTGTCCCCGCGTAGCTGCGCGCCGCCTACGCGCGCCTGGGTGATCCGCACGTGTACGCGAGTGGCGTCCATGGCCTCGATACGTCCGCCGATCTTGCCATCATCGATCAAGATCGCTTCGCCAACACGCACGTCATCGAAGACGTGAGGGAGGGTGCAACCGATCTCGGCAGCGGAGAGCAGGATGCCCGCACTGTCGAACGTCGCCGGCCGACCCGGCACGCGATCGCGCGAAATGACGAGCAGATCGTGCTGTCTCAGTGTGATGGCATTCTCAGGGGCCGGCACGCCGGCGACGCGCGTTTCGCGCAGGCCGTGTGCCCCCTTTGTTCGCTGGCGGCGCAGTGTCGTACGCGGAGTGATGTACGCCGTTCGACGCGACTCGGCCCAGCAGCCACGCGCGGTCACCTCCACCACCGTGAGACGCCGACGGGCGCCGCGCGCGTCCACCAGTCGCACACGATCGCCCACGCGCAGGCGTTCAAGCCAGAGCGCATCCACCGGCAGGATCGCATCTGATGTGGACGGCGCCTCCTGCGGTGCGTCCGCACGGGTGAGCCAGAGTCGGGCCGGCTCGGTCACGTTGCCGTACACATCCCGGCGCGGACGAACCCGCAACACGGCCGGCCCAAGTGCCAGCGGACCTGTTCGGAGCTTGGGCCCCGCCAGATCCATCACCACACGGCAGCTCCGCCCGAGCGCTCGTTCCGCCCGTCGAAGATGCTCGATCATTCGCAGCCACGCGGCCGCTTCGTCGTGCGCGCAATTGATGCGCATGCAATCCATGCCCTGTAACAGCAGATTGTGGACGAGCGAATAGTCGGTCGCGGCCTCGCTGGGCATCGTGACCATGATCCGCACGGCCCGTCCGGGCGACGGGGGGCCGAGCAAGGCGTCGGTGTGCTCCTGCAAGAGTCGTTTCCCGCGATCGAAGTCGAGCGCCTCCGTCGGCGATGACGCCATCCAGTGGCTGTCCGACAGATGATGCAGGACGTGCAGCACCGCGTCGACCGACGCCAACACGTTCGACTCCGCGCGACCAAGCGACGACAGCCCCATCGCGGCCAGGCGACGCTGCAGGGCACGCACGTCATGTCGCCGAAGCGCCAAGTAGTGCAGGAGATTCTGAGCACTCGCGCGAAAGTGCGGATGCACCGCGTCGACCCGCGGCGACGACAGCCCTTCGGCGGAAACCATTTCGGTGCGGATCGCTGCCAGCGCCTGCCGAACACTGATGATGTCGTCGGATGCCAGGCTGGTCGTCATCCGAACCGTCCCGCGACATAGTCCGACGTGCGCCGGTCGGTCGCGCGTTCGAAGACGCTCGCGGTCTCGCCGAACTCCACCAGCTCGCCCATCAACATGAACCCGGCGTACTCGGAGACCCGCTGCGCCTGCTGCATGTTATGGGTCACGATCACGATCGCATAGTGCTGCACCAGCTCACGCATCAGTGCCTCGATGTGTCGCGTGGCGATCGGATCGAGCGCCGAGCACGGCTCGTCCATCAACAGCACGTCGGGTCGCGTGGCGAGCGCACGCGCGATGCATAGCCGTTGCTGTTGCTCCGGCGGCAGGTCGAGCGCGCTCTGGTGCAAGCGATCACGCAGGGTGTCCAACAATCCGACGCTGTTCAGTGCCTCGTGCACGACTCGGCCAAGCGCGGTGCTCGAGTGGCGGCCGTGCAGGCGCGGTCCGTACGCCACGTTGTCGAAGACGCTGAGTGGAAAGGGGTTCGGACGCTGAAACACCATGCCCACGCGCCGACGCAAGCGTTCCACATCCACGCGCGGACCGAAGATGTCGAGGCCGTCGATCGCGATGGCACCGCTCGTGCGCACGCCAGGAATGGTGTCGTTCATGCGGTTTATTGAACGAAGCAAGGTGCTCTTGCCGCATCCCGAGGGACCGATGAGTGCGGTGATTCGCCGGTCCGGAATGGCCACCGTGACGCCTTTCAGGGCGTGGAACTCCCCGTAGTACACGTCGAGATGCTCGACGCGGATCTTGGGGGCGACGGCCACCGGCACGTCGGGGAGCTCCGTCATCCGAATCGTCCATCCAGGTAGTCACGCGTTTCACCGCGTGTCGGGCGCGCGTACAGCTCTGCGGTTGCGGCGGTCTCGATGTGCGAGCCCATCAGAAAGAACGACGTGCGATCCGCCACGCGTTCCGCCTGATAGATACTGTTGGTGACGAGCACGAACGTGATGCGCGCCTTGAGCGAGCGCAGCGTGTCCTCGATGCGCGCCGTCGAGATCGGGTCCAGCGCGGAGCACGGTTCATCCAGCAGGACCACGCGCGGCTCCAGCGCCAGCGTTCGCGCGACGCACAGTCGCTGCTGCTGGCCCCCCGACAGGCGTGGCGCCATCATCGTCAGGCGATCCGCGACTTCGTCCCACATGTGCGCGGCGCGGAGCGAGCGCTCGACAATCGCGTCGAGCGTCGCACGATCGCGCACACCGGCCGTGTGCGGTCCGTATGCGACGTTCTCGTAAATCGAACGTGGCAGCGGCTGGGGCGTGGCGAACACGATGCCCACACGGCGCCGGAGCCGCGCCAGCGCCGCCGGGTCGCGCAACACGGTGCCGCCGGCCAGCACCTCGTCACCGCCGATGCGCAGCGAGCCGTCGACCTCCGCGCCATCCAACTCCACGCTCATCAAATTCAGGGTGCGCAGGAACGACGTCTTGCCACTGCCGGCGGGCCCGATGATGGCATGCACGGTGCCCGCCTCGATGCGCAGGTCGGTGTGCTGCAGCGCGACCGTGGTGCCGTAGCGAATCGAGACACCGCTCGCGTCGATCGCATCGGCCGATGTCACCGTTGCGCCCGTGGCAGTGGCGAGGGGCGCGCTCACCGCAGGCTCCGCGTGAACCGGTGCATGAGGGTGTACGCGGCCACGTTGATGACCAGGATGGTCACCAACAGCACTGCCGCCGTGCCGTACGCCTGGGAGTCGGAAATGCCTTCCATTGTCAGCGTGTAGAAGTGGACGCTCATGGTGCGCGCCGAGTCGAAGACCGAGGTTGGCACCCGGAGTGCCACGCCCGCGGTGAAGATCACGGCGGCGGTCTCGCTCACGGCACGCCCCACTCCCAGCACGATCCCGGTCATGATGCCAGGTGCGGCGACTGGCAGGACCACGCTGCGGATCGCGTCCCACTTGGTCGCACCAAGCGAGCGCGCGACATGGCGGTATTCACGTGGCACGGTGCGCAGGGCTTCTTCGCTGGTGCGGATCACCGTCGGGAGAATCATCGCGGCCAGCGTGAGGCCACCCGACAGGATCGACCAGCCGAGCCCGAGCGCGGTGACGAAGAAGGCGAACCCAAACAGCCCGAAGATGATGGACGGAATCCCCGCCAGTCCGTCTGTACCACGGCGGATGAGCCTCGAGAATCGACTATCCACGGTATACTCTGCCAGATAGATCGCCGCCCCCAGGCCGAGGGGGGTGGCGACCATGATCGCCGCGGCGGTCACATACAGCGTGCTGACGATCGTCGAAAAGATGCCACCCTCGGCGCCGGAGCGTCGTGGGGATTCGCGCAGAAACTCCCAAGAGATCGCGCCAAGGCCACGACGCATCACGAACACGATCACGAAGACCAGCACACCCACGGTGAGTGCGGTCGCGCTCCACATCGCCATCCGCGCTGCCCGTTGCACCACGCGCGGGGCAAGGCGAGGCGCTGTGGCTTGGTCGGCAGGTCCGCCCATCGAGGACGGGTTCACGCGAGCTCCCGAGCGCCGTCGGGCGTGCCCCGCATCAACTCGACGCGAGCCTGTGCGGTCGTAAGCGCTGGTGGCGGCGACAGCACGCGGGCGGGAAGGCGCCGCCGCGCGCGTCCCGCCAGTTCATTCAGACAGAGACTGATGACGAAGAGCACGATCCCCGTGGCGAAGAGCGCCTGCGCGTGGGGGCCACTGGCATAGCCCATCTCCAAGGCAATGTTGGCGGTCAGCGTCCGTACGGGATCCAGCAACGAGTGCGGCAGGCGCACGCTGTTGCCAGCCACCATGATGACCGCCATCGTTTCACCGACCGCCCGGCCGATGCCGAGAATGACGGCCGCGACGATGCCGGACCGTGCGGCGGGGAGGACCACACCGGTGATCGTCTGCCACTGCGTGGCGCCGAGCGCCAGCGACCCGTCACGGAAGCCGCGAGGAACCGCCTCGATGGCGTCGATGGAGACGGCGACGATCGTGGGCAGCACCATGATGGCGAGAATGACCGACGCGGCAAGTACGGAGTATCCCGGTCCGCCGAGCACGGGGGATTCGCGAATCAGCGGCACGAGTACTTCCATGCCGATGAAGCCGTACACGACCGAGGGGACGCCGGCCAATAGTTCAATGGTAGGCTTGAGCACCATGCGCACCCGCGAGGGCGTCATCTCGGCGAGGGTGATCGCACAGGCGAGTCCGAGAGGAAGCCCGAGCACGAGCGCACCAAGCGTGACGAGCGCCGATCCGACAATCATCGGCAAGAGCCCATACTCCCCCGAGCTTGGCGCCCACCGCATGCCTCCGATGAACGAGAACAATCCCTTGTCGAGAAGGACCGGGAGTCCCTCGCGGAAGATGAAGACCGTAATGAGCGCGAGAATCGCCAGCGCCGACGTCGCCGAGGCAAGAAGCAGCCGTTCGACGACGCGTTCGGGGAGACGGATGTTCATTGCACGGTGACCGGAGCAAGACCTTCGGCGCGCGCGATCGCCTGTCCGTCGGCGGAAAGCACGAAGCGAAGAAACTCGGCCGCGCTGCCAGTCGGCGAACCCTTCGACAGAAAGAGGAATGGGCGTTGCAACCGGTACACGCCGTTCGCGATGGTCGCCTCAGTCGGTAGAACGCCATCGAGCGCAAGCGCATGCACCTCCGCGTTCAGTTGGCTGAACGTCACGTATCCGATGGCGTTACGGTCCTCTGCCACCATCTTGCGCAGTCCGCCCGAGTACGCGGTCACCAGCGCGCCGGCGTCGATCACCGACGTGGTGCCCATGACAATCTCCTGAAACGTTTCGCGCGTGCCGGATCCCTCCTCTCGCGTGATCACCGTGATAGGCGCGTCGGCGCCGCCAAGCGCACGCCAGTTGGCAATCTCGCCGGCATAAACGGCGCGCAGTTGCGCGAGCGTCAGCGCATGCACTGGATTGCTGGCGTGGACGATCAGCGCGAT
Organism: Gemmatimonadales bacterium; assembly: GCA_038210005.1. Lineage (GTDB taxonomy): Bacteria > Gemmatimonadota > Gemmatimonadetes > Gemmatimonadales > Gemmatimonadaceae > Gemmatimonas. Next base: position 17,903 of record JBBQXC010000029.1, on the reverse strand, counting down.
GCCGTCGCGCGCCACGATGGTCTGCAACAGCCCGTCAGACTCAGCAGCACGAAGGAGACGCGAACTCATCCCGAAGTCGGCGGTCCCGTCATGCGCGGCTTTGATGCCTGCGGTCGAGCCACCGGCCTGAACGGTCACGCGTCCGCCGCGATACACTTCCGCCCACCGTTCCGCGAACGGTTGAATCGAGGTCGAACCCGCCAGGATGACGTCACGAACACCAACAGGATTCGACGCTGACGACGTGCATCCAGCCGTCTCCACTGAGCACAGTAGCATACACAGCAGGCCATGCCGCGCGTTGCGCACGATGGCGTGTAGAGGTCTCTCCGTCTCCATGGCTATTGATAGCACCGCTCTGTCACGGCCTCGTCACGGCCTCGTCACGTCGAGTATCACTGTTCCACATCCCGACATGGCACGGTTGCTGCAGATCCGGCGCGCGACGGAGCGGCGCCGAAGCGCCGACATCGCAGACCACGCTGCCAACATGGAGGTTTCGATGGCGTTGAAGCTGTCTGGTTCGTCAGCGCCGCCGAGCGTCGCAAGGGGGTGGATATCCGCGAGGACAATATCGTCTACCTCTCGTACTCCGATCCGAAGCGGTGCCGCTGTGCTCTCCGCCGAAATCGGGGAAGACACATGAGCACAACGTCGAACGCAGCAAACGATCGCGCAGACGCGTCGGCGTGGATGCGTCTCGCGCTTGAGCAGGCCGAGCGGGCGCTGTCCGCCGGCGAGGCGCCCATCGGCTGCGTGCTGCTGCGTGCCGATGGATCATTGCTGTCGGCGGGCTTCAATACCATGGTGGCAACCGGAAATCTCGTCGCGCACGCTGAGATCAATGCGTTTGCGTCTGCTGCCGGCAGAACGGCTGAAGGTGAAGAGCTAATCATGGTCTCGAGCCTCGAGCCGTGCGTCATGTGCACCGGGGCGGCAATGCAAGCTGGCGTAGTAAGAATCATATACGCCCTGCGAGCGCCTGCTGACTCGGGCACGGCACGAGTCAAACCGACAGAGAGTCCAGACTCGACCTTTCCGGAGGTCATCGGTGACGTGCTTGCCGACTCCAGCCGAAAACTCTTCACGGACTGGATGCAGCGTCACGCGGGCGATGAGTCGCGCGCCGCGCAACGACGCTTCGTAGATCAACTGCTCGCACTCACGGCGACAGCAGGTCGCGACGAGTAGCGCGCGGCTATGGTTTGCTGACTGGCCGTTGCGCGTGACGATCAAAGAAATCGAACATCGCCGCGAAGTGGGGTTCCACCACGTTCGTGTGATTGCCACCCGGCACTTCGAGGTACTGCACCTCGGTGCCCACGCTCTTGAGCGCCGCGACCATCACGCGCGAGCCACCGACCGACACCGTCGGATCGGCATCGCCATGGACCACGAACTGCGGAATGCCGCGAATCGTCTTGGCCGTCGACGCGACGCCGAAGCCGGAGAACACGCCAAGCGCGGCCCACAGCTCCGGCGTCTTGGCCGCGATCGCCCACGTACCGATGGCGCCCATCGAATGGCCCATGAGATAAATGCGGCGATCGTCCACCGCATAGCGCGATCGCACCGACTGCAGCACCTGCATCACGTCCTGCTCGCTCAAAGTACGCGCGCGGCTCTCCGCCGGGTCGGTACTCCGTCCGCCGAGTGACACCCCGTAGCCGCCGTCGACACGATAGCCGAGCGGTGCGGCCACGATGTAGCCGCGCTCCTCGGCCAACGCGGGCAGCCGTCTGCCGTACTGCTCGAAGAAGCTGTCCTCGGTGGCGCCCAGACCGTGCAGTGCGATGATGAGCGGCAGCGGTTTGGATGGCGTGTATCCCTTGGGTACATACACGCGATACGGCATCACTTCGCCCGCCGCCTCGAGCAGGTAATGCTGCTTGAGGTCGCCGGTCCGTCCAGACCAGGGGTCCTTTCGCGCATTCACCGCCACCAGCAGCGACTCGGCAGCGGCGAAATCGCGCGCCGGATTGAACGAGTTCAGCGCAATGCGATTGAGGTTCACGTTGCGCAAGCGATCAATCGGGAAGAGCAGGTCAGAGCGCACAGGCTCGGTTGCCTTGGCGGCGGCGGCTTCGAGGCGGGCGATCGACGCGTCCAGTCCGGTGCGCACGACGATGCTGAGCGTGGTGGTGCCGAGGGTCCGGGCGCTGTCGAGCAGTTCAACGGCGACGATGTACGAGCCGTCGGCGACATCCTGCAGGTCGGCTTCGAGCGTGAACGGCGAATCGCGCAAGTCGCGTGGCACGCCATCGAACGTGCCAAGCTGTTTGACGACGGCCAGCGGCGCGTTGGGCGTGCCGCCGGCCGCGCGCTGGCGGAGCGTGGCGCGCGCCACGAGCGGGCGCTCCAGCGGGATCGCTGGCGCGTAGATCTGCTCCACCCGCATCGACCAGCGCCGTGCCGGGTCGGCGACCTGTCGATCGGTGCGCGACACGAGCGCGCTCGCGAACTCCGCCTCCGGCGTCCAGGGCCGGAGGGCCAACACCGTCGCGGCGTGCGCGTAGAGCCGCCGAATGTCCGACGTGCGCCCGAGTTTGGCGGCGGCGGCGATCTGCGCGTCGAGTGAATCCACCAGCGCCTTGAGCTCGCCGGTAGGGCGGGCGGTATTCTTGAGCGTCGAGTGTCGCACGCTGAGCGACAGGATGCCGACGGGCGCCTGTGCATGGGCGCGGGGGGCTGCGGTCGCCGCCAGCAACGCGACGGCGACGAGGGTGCGGTGTAAGATCATAAAAAGAAGCTGCACAGGCGGGCGGTGTATTGTCCACCATTGCGCGATGCCGTGCCAGCGGGCAGGGTATTCGTCATGCATGCGAATCCCCTCGACACGATGATGCCATGACCACCACGCGGACGCTCGTGGTCGGCTCCGGCCACCTTGCGCACCGTATCGCGACGCTGGCGATGTCGCGCGACCGCGACATCGTACGACTGACCCGCGAATCGATTCACGCCGAAAGCGGTGACGAATCCACCTTCGAAGCGATCGTACAGTCGTTGCGCGCCCTCGACCTCACGACGGTGACCGTTGCCTACCTCGTCGACGACCGCGACGAGGTCAACCTCGAGTTCCTGATCGCACTACTTTCGGTACATCAGCACCTGCCCGTCGTCGCGTCACTCTTCAACGAGAATGTCGCGCCGCACCTGCAGGCGGCGAACCCGAACATCCGCGTGCTCAATCCGGCCAAGATCGCGGCACCGACGTTCATCGACGCGCTGGACACGCCACTTACGCACACGCTGAGCTATGTGCCGGCGCGCATGGCGAGCGATCGCGCCCCGGTTGAACCGGACCGCCTGATCGTGCGGCTGACGATCGGCTTCATCACGATGATCGTGGCCGCCACAACCTACTTTCACGTGTTCGAGGAGCTGACGTGGATCAACGCGATGTACTTCGTCACGGTGACGGTCGCGACCGTCGGCTATGGCGACATCAGCTTGGTCGACTCCGACACGCGCTCCAAGGTCGTGGGCATCGGGTTGATCCTTGGTTCGACCGTCTTCATCTGGATGATCTTCTCGCTCACGGTCGATCGCATCATCAAACGACGTGCACAACTCGCGCTCGGTCGGCGGACATACGCGCAACGCGACCATGTCATCGTCTGCGGGCTCGGACGGCTGGGATATTTCATCGCGGAGCAGCTGCTGGCGCGCGGTGAGCGCGTGCTGATCGTCGAGTGCAACGAGGATGTCGCGACGATCGAGCACTTCCGTTCGCGTGGTGCCGACGTGTATATCGGCGATGCGCGTCTTCCGGGGGTGATGCACGACGTGGGCGTCATCCACGCGAAGGCGCTCTACTCCGTCATCAACAACGACTTCGCCAACCTCGAGATCGGTCTCAATGCCCGCACCTTCGAGCCGAATCTCCGCCTCATCCTGCGCATTTTCGACGATACGATGTCGGAGCGGCTCACGGAGAGTCTCGACATCCATCTCACGTACAGCATGACGGCGATCGCGCATCGGCAGATATTCGACGTGCTTACCGTTGCACCTTAGTGCCGCATGGTGGCGATGGCGGTCAGCGCGTCGGTCGCACCTTCAGCCATGCCGGAGCGCACCGGGGATCGGGAGCAGCACCCTGAAGCACGATCCCAGAGGGCCACTCTCATGCAATGTGATCACGCCGCCGTGCGCCTCTGCGATCGAGCGCGCGATCGCAAGGCCGAGGCCGGCCCCGGAGGAGGCCTGCGGGGACGCGTCAGGCGCGGAGCGCGGTGTGGCAGCGTTACCGCGTAGCGCAGGTGCTTCGCGTGCACGCGCAGTGTCGACGCGAAAGAAGCGATCGAACACCAGCGGCTGGGCCTGCGGTGGGATACCGGCCCCCTCGTCCCGCAGGTCCACCACGTGCCAGTCACCATCCGTGCGCAACGACACGAACACCCGACCCCCCGACGGCGAATGCTTCACCGCGTTGTCGAGCAGGTTGAGAAATAATCGGTCCAGCAGGTCGGCATCCCCGAAGCAGGTCGGTCCCTCATCCGTTACGGGCAGCGATCCGAACGTGATGGTGATATCGCGCTGCGATGCCACCGGCGTGATGGCCCGCACCGTGTTCGCGAGCAGTTCGTCGAGGTACAGCGCCTGCGCCTCGACACTACGCTGGCCACCGTCCGCCCGCGCGAGCAGGAACAGATCCTCCACGATCCGCGACAGCCGTTCTGTCACGTTGCCCATCGCCGTGAGCGTCTTCCGGTACTCGCTCTCTGAGCGCGATGGCTGCGACAGCGTCACCTCCGCCTCGGCCCGCAGGATCGCCACCGGCGTGCGTAACTCGTGCGAAGCATCCGCGACGAACCCGCGTTGCTGCGCGACGCCGCGGTCCAGCCGAGCCAGCAGTTCGTTCATCACCCCCGCCAGCGCACCGAGCTCGTCGTGCGGGTTCTCCACCGGCAGGCGCTCGTGCAACGACGTCATTCCGATGCGCCGCGCCTGCCCACTCATGGTGGCCACTGGCACCAGCGCGCGACGGGCGAGCCAATAGCCCACGCCGATGGCGAGCAGCAGGATGAATGGAATGACGAAGAGATACGCGCGCCGCACCTCGCGCAGCGTCTCGTGGATGCCCTGGCGCTCGCGAAGGGCGGCCACGGCGTAGTACTCACCGCGCAATCGAACGACGTCGAGTGCCACGCGGGCGTCTTCATCCGCCACCGGCGCTCGCGTCGGCGCGCCCCCCGCCGCCGGCTCGCCGGCCGTGACGGTGAACATTCGTGGTGCCCGCACGTCTGGCGGCTCGCTCACCAAACCCGCCGCCAGGCGAAGCTCGCGCAATTCGGCGGTCACGATGGAGTCGAACACGAACCGGGCTTCGTCAGCGTGCGCCGCGCCGTTCGCTTCGAGGCGCAAGTCGGCCGGCGTAGCCTGCACGCGACCAGCGGACTCGGCGAGGACGAGGAATCGTGTCCCCTCAAAACGTACTTCGCCTAAAGCGCGATCAATGGCCTGCACGCGCGTTGGCATCTCTCCTAGCTCGACCTCCAGCTCGACGAGGAACGCGCGTCGCGCATCCACCAGAAACTGATCATTGCGTCGCTCCAACTCCACTGCAATCACGGCCAGCGACGCGAACGCAAACACCAAGAGCCCCCCCCGCAAGCGCGATGGCGTACCACGCGGTGAGTCGTCCGCGAATCGAGCTCGGGAGTGGTGTGCGGCTCATCCGGCGTCGGGGCCCAAGGGCTCCTCGCCAAGGAGGATGCCGGCGCCCCGTCGGATGTGCAGCAGCACCGAGCGGCCGTCCCCTTCGAGTTTGCGACGTATTCGGCTGACGTACACGTCGATGGCGTTCGCGGCGGGGTCGTGATTGCCATCCCAGACGTGCTCGGCGAGTTCCGTCCGGGGCACCACACGGCCCGCCTGTCGGGCCAGATACGCCAGAAACGTGAATTCACGCGCTGTCAGCGGGAGCAGCTCGCCGCCGCGCCGGGCCTCCAATCGCTTCAGGTCGATCTCGAGATCGGCCACGGTGAGTACCGGCGGCAGCACCCCCAGGGGCCGACGCAGTAGGGCACGCAACCGCGCGCTCAGCTCACCAAAGGCAAACGGCTTGGTGAGGTAGTCGTCCGCCCCGGAGTCGAGACCGCCAATGCGATCCTCCACGGCGTCGCGCGAGGTGAGGAGCAGAATCGGTACCGTCACACCACGCGCACGGAGCTCACGGCACAGGGTCAGCCCGTCTTTCCCCGGCAGCAACACGTCGAGAACCAGCACGTCGTAGTCGTACACGACGGCCAGCGTGAACGCCTCCGCGCCGTCGTCGGTGGCATCGACCGCATAGGCCAGACCTTGCAACCCACGCACGAGAACATCACGCAGTTGGGGGTCGCCTTCCGCCACGAGAAGGCGCATCGAATCCGGGACGGCGTCGCTAAAGGGATTGGCGAGACTGGAGAGATCGGCCGTGGCGCCCGACCACACGAAAGTTTAGCGCATGCGTGAGTTGGTCGCTCGGCTTCTCGCGGCGCCAATCGGGCTCGTGGTCAAAACGCTTGCCCAATGCCGAGGTATACGAGTCGATCCTCGCGCGAGCGCCCTACATCGAACGAGATGATAGTGCTCTGATTCCACGCCACCCGCGCGCCGATACCCTGTGACCAGCGCAGCCGACTGAAATCGAGGTCTTGCCAGCGATCCCGTACGGTGCCCACGTCCACGAACGGTGCCACACCAAGGGCAAACCGCTGACCCTTGATTTTGCGCTCTCCGAGTCGGGTGCGAACCTCGGCGTTGGCGAACCACAGCGACCGTGCCAGAAAGCGGTTGGCCCGGTAGCCGCGCAGCGATCGCGCCCCACCCAAGGCGTTCACGCTGCCGTCGGGGCTCCACTGGTCCTGGAACTCGAAGAATGGCGCATTGCCACCGAAGATGTTGCCGGCACCCACGCGTGCGGCGAGTACGGTACGCGGCCCGATGGGTAGACGGCGAAATGCCTTCGCTTGGATAAAGAGCTTGTCGAAGGTGAATTCCGAGCCGATCGCTGGAATGGACAACTCGTTCCCCACTTCGAAGTAGACGCCCTTGGTGGGATCAGGTTCGAAGTCCCGCGTGTCGTACAGGAGTGCCTGCTGCAAAATGGAGACCCGTCCGCCGGCCAGCCCAGACACGAGGCCCTGCTGAGCGTCGCGCTGGAGCAACGAGATACCGTTCGGGGCCTTCGTGTCCGCGCCGCTGATCAAGTCTATCGCGTCGGCTGACCGCGAGGCAAACGTCCGGTAGCGTAAGCGCTGAATCTCATATCCACCGAGTACACGCCAGCGTCCACCGCCCAACGCGTAGTCGGCCTTGATGTTCAACATCAACTCCTGTTCGCCGAAGCGATTGGAGAGTGCATCGGTCACCTGCGACGCTTCGGTCGGGCCTCCCGCGCGCAGCGTCTTACGCGCCACATCGAACGCCTTGTACGTACCGAACGTGGCACCGCCATTCGGCAGCGTGAGCGGGCCAAGGGTGGCCTCCGTGCTCCCGAAATACAGATTCGCCGGGTTGTCGCCGATCTTGAGATCGATCTTGAGGCGCCACGGACGCCCAAAGGCGTACGGCACGTCCAGTCGCGCCGCGAACTCCTTTGCCTCCGCGGTGGTGGCGAAGGCCGCCACCGACAGGCGCGCGCGATACGGCGTATAGGCGAACAGTGGATCGGTGCGGTCGCCGTTGAAGAAGATCGAGCCGCGCACACCCAGTCCTTGGCCGGCTACCGGGTCGGAGCTCAGATCGGGGAGCCCGGTGACAAACGTGCCCTCCTTCTTCTTGGCCACATCTTGCGAGGAGAGTCGGCGCGCGCGCGCGAACGGCGGGACGATCGTGTCGGCCTGCGTGGTCCGTTGCGCGGCCGCGTCACCGGCCACGGTCACCAACATCATTGTCACAGCGACGAGTCGCAATCGAGCAACACGCGGGGGGGCAAGAATAGGCATCGGTTCCGAATTTCGAGAGGCTGGTTCCCGGGCCGCGCGCCCGGAGCACACCTCATACCTTAGTCCGGGCATCCTGACGGGAACCTGACCTGAATCCTATGCTTCACACTCATGTCTCCGCCACGCGCCGATCAACTCGACCCCACCGTTCTGGCGGCCCTCGGCCACCTCGAGCTCGTCGCCCACTGGGTCGTCGACGGCTTCGTGACGGGCATGCACCGCTCGCCCAAGAAAGGCTTCAGTGTCGAGTTCGCCGAGCATCGTCCCTTTATGCCGGGCGACGACCTGCGGTATCTCGATTGGCGTGCCGCCGGCCGCGCGCTGGCGCAGCGTGGCGCGCGCCACGAGCGGGCGCTCCAGCGGGATCGCTGGCGCGTAGATCTGCTCCACCTGCATCGACCAGCGCCGTGCCAGGTCGGCGACCTGCCGGTCGGTGCGCGACACGAGCGAGCTCGCGAACTCCGCCTCCGGCGTCCACGGTCGGCGGGCCAACACCGTCGCGGCGTGCGCGTAGAGCCGCCGAATGTCCGACGTGCGCCCGAGTTGGGCGGCGGCGGCGATCTGCGCGTCGAGTGAATCCACCAGCGCCTTGAGCTCGCCGGTAGGGCGGGCGGTGTTCTTGAGCGTCGAGTGTCGAACGCTCAGCGGCAGGAGGCCGACGGGCGCCTGCGCGCCGGCGCGCGGGACTGCGGTCGCCGTGAGGAGGGCGAAGGCGACGAGGAGACGGTGTGGAGGCATGACGTGAAGCTGCACGGGATGGTGGTGCATTATCCACCGTTCACCGCAGCTGACGCGTTTCGGAAGTCGTCCTCGACTTATACCGCCACCGACGAGCACATTCCATGTCATGGCATCGCGCTTTCGCACCACAGCATCCTGCGCCTTCGTGTTCGCGGTGTGCCTCCTCTGGCCCGTGGGCCGTGTCGTCGCCCAATCGTCGCCGGTGGGAGGTCCATCCTTGGCCCGACAACTGGTGCGCTCGCTCGAGAATGCACACCAGTACGGAACGGACGTAGATACCGTGCGTGCGTGGCGGGTGCAACTGACGCACGACACGGCGATGGTGGCGTTGCTGGAAGGGACCATGCTCCGGCTGTCTGCTCAGGACGAGGCAGCAATGGCGCGCTACCGTGTCGCCGCCCGGGACACCCTGCAGCGAGTGGCGCCGTACGCGATGGTCGGACTGGCCAGCACCGTGGCCAATCGTGGTGGGTACGAGGAATCGATGGTGCTGTTGAACAGCGCGTCGAGGCTCCTGCGCCAGCAGCGCGATAGTACCGGGCAGGCGGAGGCACTCATCGGACGGGCCCTCGTCTCGCTCCGTGTGTTCGGCGTAGATTCAGCGCGACAGCTCATGCGGCAGGCCATGTTGCTGATTCCGCCGCATGACGACTGGCTGCGCGCACGCGCCGGCTGTTCCGCGATACAGGTCGAGGTACGCGCCGGCGCGCAGATTGCCGATAGCGTGTGGCATCGACTGGAACGGTCGGCTCGCGCTCAGGGCCCCGTATTGCAGAGCACCTGTGCCTTTGCGCGGGCGCAGTACCTCGAATCCACCGGTCGCGCCGACGCATCGTTGGCGCTACTCGATTCGGTGGCCGAACTGCAACGCGCTTCGCGCCAGTGGGGTAGCGTCGCGGCCACGCTGCAGTGGCAAGGATCGTCGTTGATGACCCGGGGACGGTACCGTGAAGCACGGGAACGATTGGAGTCCTCGTTGGCGGCGGCACGGCGCAGCGCCAGTGCGAATGGCGAAGCGTGGGCCACGCTGCAGCTCGGCGAGGTGGACCGCCGACTTGGGGCCATCGGTGATGCCACCGACCGCTATGCGCGTGCGCGGCTGCTCATGCTCAGCGTGGGCGACGCCACCGGGCTGGCCTATACGGATCGTGCCATGACGGAGCTCTTGCATAATGAAGGACAGCTCGCGGTGGCCGATTCTCAGTGGCGGACACTCGTGCGGCGGGTGGATCGGATCGCTCCGCAGATGGCCGTGCCCGGGCTTCTCGCGCGGAGCGATATCGCTCGCCGCTCCGGCAATCAGACCGCGAGTGCCGCGCTACTCGACTCGGCCGCCGCGATGATTGCCGCGCGCAACATGCCGGGATGGCGTGCGGAATGGCGTTACGTTCGCGGACTCCATGAAATGGCAGCAGGGAACCCGGAGCGCGCCGTGGCTCAATGGGATACGCTGCTACGCGAGCAACGTCGGTTGCGAATCCCGGCCCGTTTCGAAGTGGTGACTCGGTGGGCCGAGGTGCAGGCGGGTCAGGGGCGCTTTGATTTATCGTGGGCGACGTTCCGCGACGGGGCCCAACAGCTCGACCGATGGCGCCGCTCGCAGAAATCCCGAGACCAGGCGCTCGCTGCCATCGGTGACCGACAATTTGACTGGGATCGCGATCTGGGTCTGGCCACCACCAGTGCGGCGTTTGCACGTGCCGGGCGCACCGATCAGGCGTTGGCGATGGCGGAGTGGCGCCGGTTGCGGACGGCGCAGCAGATCGCGCTGCAGCGCGGCGCGCTGGCCATGGAGAGTTCGCCGGCGGGCGGCGTCGTGGTGCGAGTGGTGGACAGCAGCGGCATCGATCCGGCACGCCTACCCACGTTGGCACGGGCGCGGCTGCAGCCATCACAGGCTGTAGTCGCGTACATCACCGGCCTCGGCGACGAGCCCACGACGGCGTTTGTGCTCACTCGCGACACGCTGCTGAGTGTGCCCTTGGCGCCCATCGATGCACTACGGTCGTCCATTGCGGCGTTTGCGGCGTTCTTGCGTGCGGGTGCACGTCCGGCTGCCCTCACGGCCACCCTGTCGGAACAGCTGCTGACGCCGATCCTGCGGCAGCTCTCCCCGTCCATTACGCGCGTCGTGATTGTTCCCGATGGGGAGTTGCACCGGCTGCCCTTCGTCGCGCTGAACGACGTGGATGGCCAGTCTGTGCTCGAACGATACGAACTGGCCACAGCTACCTCGGTGGAGGACGCGTTGGGGGGAGCGGTGGGTGTGGCCCGTCGACCTGGGGCGACGTCGCTCGTTATTGGTGCACCGTCGCGGATGCCGGTGAACGCGGCCACTGGTGCGCCGTGGGGGGCGTTGCCTGGCGCGCGCGCCGAAGCCCGGCTGGTGGCGCGCCTCCTGGGGAGCAGTGAATCGCTCGCTGGCGACGCGGTGACGCGTGACGTGGTGACGCGGCGCTTGCTACGCGGTGGTCCGGTGTTGCACGTGGCGACGCACGCCGTGGCCAATCCCAACTCATTCGCGAACAACGGATTGGTCCTGCAGTCCTCCGCCAGCGATTCAGGTTTTCTGTCGTTGGCCGACCTGAGCGCGCAACCGTTGCCCTTCGATCTCGTGGTCTTGTCGGCCTGCGCCAGCGGCGAAGGGCTCATGCTGGCTGGGCAATCATTGCACGGTCTGGTGAGCACGGCGCTCGATGCCGGTGCCCGCGGCGTGATTGCCACGCGCTGGGTCCTCAATGACACGGCGATCGTGCCGCACATGGTGCATTTCTACGAAGCGCTGCAGCGAGGCAATGATGTCGTGACGGCCGTCAACCACATGCGTCGAGACGCCATGCGCGCTGGTGTGTCACCGGCTGTCTGGGCCAATCTCGAATATGTGGGTGACCCAACCCTGCGTGTCACCGTCGCGCCCGCGCCGCGCTGGTGGTCGCGCGTCGGTCACACCATGCGTACGTGGCTACGGGCGGTGGGGCTCGAGTAGGCGCAGTTCGCTGCGCACGCGACGTCCGTTGGACAAGGTGGCCTGTACCCACCACCCAGACGGCACAATGACCGGGACGTTCGCGGGTACGCCAATGCGCGTGGTGGTGTCACCCGTGACCACACGCGCGGCGACCACCTTGCCAGCGGCATCGAGCAACTCCACGCGGTAGTCAACGGCTGTGGCCACCGCACGCCACGTCACGCGCAACGAGTCGGTGCTGGCTGCGGGCCACGACACGCCGCTGGCCGGCGACACGAGTTCGACGTCGTCGGTCTCGCCGCTGCGGTACATGGCCGCTTCCGACGATGCGATCGCGCCGGATCGGCGCGCTCGCATCGTCGGAATACCGACGGCCACGACGAGCATGGCGGCTGCGGCCATCGGCCACCAACGCCGCGCACCGCCCCCGGCGACACCGCGCGCGGCGGGTACGCTTGACGCGGCGGCCTCGCGCAACGCGTGCAGCAGTCGTAGGTCATCGCCGCGGCCGTGCGCGAACGTCTCGTCAAGTACGCGCTCCCGTTCCTCCGTGGGGAGCGTGCCGTCGAGGGCGGACACCAAGTCTTCCGCCGATGGCGTCTCCGGTGCGCGCGTCACGCGACGCCGTGCCTCGAGTGCCGCCCACGCCGTGGTCAGTTCGTCGTCACGCATCGGACTGGCCTCCATCGCTCCGCAGGCTCGCCCGAAGATCGTCGAGCCCCCGATACATCAAGTTTCGCACTTTCGCCTCCGTCCAGCCGGTCATCCCACCGATTTCCTGTCGTTCGTAGCCTTCCAGGTGCAGTTGCACGACGAGACGGCGGTTCCGTGGCAGCAGCGCCAGCGCCCGCTCGAGTCGTGTGGCCAGGGCATCACGTTCCGCCATGTCGGGTGCGGCGACCTGTAACGCCACCGGCACCGTGGTCTGCTCCAACTCCACGTCAAGGCTCGTGTCGGCGCGTCGTCGCTTCCGCAATCGGTCCACGACCGCCGACGTCACCACCTTCACAAAATAAGACGCACCGAGCCGCTCGAGATTCTCACTCTGCGGATGGGCTTTCCACAGCCGAATGCGCACGTCCTGCAAGATTTCGTCGATCTCATCGGCTGACAGCCCGCGCGCCCGGGCGGCACGGCGCGCCAGGCCGGTGAATCGCGCCATCAGCCGCTCAAGCGCGGACCCGATCTCCACCGGCACCGTTTCGGCATCGGTGCAGGGTAGCGCAGTCGTTCCATGCTCCGGGGCGTTCAGCGGCTGATCGATGGGCAAGGGAGCGTGGCAAGGGCGATAGGCGACCGGAACGATACGCCTCGGCGCCGAGAATGACGACTCCGTGGCGTACTCATCACAGAAACGGCGCTGGTGAGAATATCGACGGCATCAACGCGTAGCTCCAGCGGAGTACTTCGTGAGTCGTTCGTACCTATTCGCCTGAGGATCTCATGGCATACCGTATTACTGCCGCGCTCCTGTTTGCCGCCGCCACCGCCAGTACAGCGGCTGCGCAGTCCGTTACGTACTCACAGGGCACGTTCGTTGAGTCGCAGTGGAGCTTTTCTCAAGTCTCGTTGTCCGGACCAGGCGACGGTACGCAATCGCTATCACCCGATAATGGTAATTCCGGCAACAACTGGCTGCATACCCGAAGCATCCCGCTCCACACCGTTTCCACGCAGTATCGCGTTTCGAACATCAATAGCACGTTCACGTACGACCCGCGCGTCAACGGGGAATTATCGGCACTGAGCTTCAGCTATGACGTGTTGGGGGTGGCCACGGCTGGCTTCACCACGGCGTTCTATGGCTTCTACGTTCCGGCACTCCGTCAGGACGGCCGGACGTTCCTCATGCGTAACTTGGCACAGCAGGCCACCACCCAATGGTCTACCGTTGTGGGGACGAGAGTGGGCACCGGCGATTGGGTGGACCCGAGCAGCCAAGGGGGCACACTCCGGCCGGATTTTTCAGCGTTGGGGAGCACCATGGAGTTCGGGTACATCTTGAGCGGTGGGTCGAGTTGTACGCCCGGTAGGCAGTGTAATGCCGCGTCATTCTCGTCGCGCCTCGACAATTTCTCGGTGACCGCGACGTCGGTGACGACCGTCCCGGAGCCATCGACCTACGCGCTTATGGCGGCTGGACTTGGCGCCCTGCTCCTCGTGCAGCGTCGCCGTCGTTACGTCGCGTAACGTCAGCGCTCAGCACAGCATCCACGGCCGCGTCAGCGCGCTCGCCTGCCGGGCGGGTCGCGATGGCGCGGCGGTGGAGCCGCTGTGCAGTGAACCACGTACCGCATGGCCGGTGGGGTGGCCACTCAGATCGTTGGAGTGCCGGCGCCGAATCTCGAGTCGATTCCCGTGCTCGCATGAATGGCAAACGCCGCATAACTGGATGCGTTGCGCAGCGCCTCGGACGTGAGCATGTCGACGTAATTGCGCGTTCCCTTATCTTGCGGGGCGCCCTGGGGCTTCGGGAATTCCATGGCGAAGTGTGCGATCTCCCCGTCAGCGCCACAAAAGTGCGCACCTTCGTGCAAAATCATGGCTGTGCGACACTTCGCACCGAACGCGACATAGCCCGGACGAAATGTGATGAAGAACAGATCGGTGCCGGGATGATTGAAGCCGCCGACACTGGCATCGGCCGTATTGAATTTCGGCACCGTGGGCCCGTCGCGAAAAAACGTGGAGGCGCGCGACAGCACTTGATTGATCTTCGAAAAGACCGTCACGATCTTCTGGAGATTGACCATGATGCTGCCAGGATCACGATCGAGATGAAAGTGCGTGTTGATCGTGTCGAACAGGAACGGCGCGAAAATCTGCCCGCCCGTGGCGTTGAGTCCAGCCAACAGGGTACTGGCGTGCAGTTGCGCACCCGTTGCCCACTGCATGGCAAGTGGTACCTGCTCCAGCGCCTTCGCCCTCGATGAAGCGGGTGACGGCGGTGCGGATACGGGCGGCGCTGCAACAGGGGGCGGTGCCGTCACGCTTGGTCGCGGCGTTGCGCCGAACTGCGAAGTGGCTCGGGGGGTGGTGACGAATTGCGACGTCGGCCGTGTCACCACGGGAGCCGACGCGGCGGACGATGTGTGTAGACTGTTCAACGCCGCCAGCGTCTTCTTGTGCGGATCGACACGGCCGTCGGCGTGGCCAACTTTGGCGGTTTGGAACGCCATGATTGCCGCAAGAGTCTTCGGTCCCATTGCGCCGTCCACCACGAGTAGCAGCTTCGGTACGCCAATGGCGAGAGCCGCCTGATTCAGCAGTAGTTGCACAGTGACGACGTCTGCCGCCTTGTTCGCACCGCCTTGTCCGACGGGGGCGCTGATGATTGCATCGGTGCTACGCTCATTGTGCAGCGAGCCGATCCCACGGGCATCCAGCGAGCAGAATTGAGCGGGCATGTTGCACCATGGCGGTGGGATGTCTATGTCGACAACGCGATCATAACGGGGGCGTACGGCTAGTGCACAATGCCATAAATGGGTCGGTCCCATGCTTGGCTCAGAGGCGGATAGTGCCTGCGGACTGAGAGCGTCAGTCACCCCTGGAATTCACGCGTCAAACCGAGCCAGCAGCTCCTATTAGAGTACGACGGAATCCCACGCCGCACCAGTCAGCGACCTGAAGCCCCAGACGGTCGTGACGTTGGATGAGGTCGCCGTGACGTCGTTGATGCTGCAGGCATCCCGACGTCGCAGATTCTTCGCCGATCCTCAACCAACCATGGGGGCTCGGCCGTATACCTCGAACCAGAAACAGCTGCCGCCAGCCCCCCTGGCCCATATCCGCGGTCACCGCGCTATCCTTCTCGCACATGTCCCAGCCACGCGCCGATCAACTCGACCCCACCGTTCTGGCGGCCCTCGGCCACCTGGAGCTCGTCGCCCGCTGGGTCGTCGACGGCTTCGTCACGGGCATGCACCGCTCGCCCAAGAAAGGCTTCAGTGTCGAGTTCGCCGAGCATCGTCCGTACATGCCGGGTGACGACCTGCGCTACCTCGACTGGCGGATCGCCGGCCGCGCCGATCGCTGGGTGGTCAAGCAGTTCGAGGAAGAAACCAACGCCCGCGCCATGCTCGTGCTCGACGTGAGCGCGTCCATGCAGTGGACGAGCGATCCGGCCCGCCTCACCAAGTTGGCGTACGCCGAACGATTGGCGGCGGCGGTGGCGCTGTTGCTGCTGCGTCAGCGTGATGCCGTGGGCCTCGTGCGCTTCGATGCCGCCCTTCGCAACGTGGTGCCGCCCCGGTCGCAGCGTACGCAGTGGCGTCGGCTCATGGCCGCCTTCTCCGAGCCAGGTGGTGGGACCAGCTCCGACGTGGCCGGCGCGCTGCTGCAGGCTGGCCAGCTGGCGCGTCGCCCGGGGTTCGTGGTGCTGCTCTCCGACCTGCTGACCGACCCCGAACCGGTGGCCGATGCCGCGCGCACGCTGCGGGCACGCGGACACGAAGTGCTGGTGCTACACGTGATGGACCCGGCCGAACGCGACTTCCCGGATTCCGGCGAGGCGCGCTATCGCGACCCGGAGTCGAAGATCGAAGTGCCGGCCTCGCCGGCTGATGTGCGTACCACGTATCAGGCCACGGTGCAGGAGGCGCTCGCCGAATGGCGCGCCGCCCTCGGCCGGGCCGGCGCGCGGTATGCCGTGGCCATGACCGATGAACCGTTCGGTCGACCGTTGCGCCATCTGGTCGGCGTGAACGGTCGCGGCGCCATGATCTGACACACGTGCCCGTCCCGAAGTTTTCGACTTAGTCGTAGTCCTCTCGCAGCCTCTCGATGGCGTTTCTCGCTCCGCTGTTTCTGACGCTGGCCACCCTGGTCGGCGTGCCGTTGCTGGTGCATCTGTTGCGTCGAAAGGTCGGCCGTACGGTGGATTTCCCCGCCGTGCGCTACCTCACGCGCATGGAACAGGAACACAGCCGCGATCTCAAGCTCCGTCACCGGCTCTTGCTGCTGCTGCGCATCCTCGCCGTGTTGGCGCTGGCGCTGGCGGCGGCGCGTCCAATCGCCAAGCTCGCTGGCCTCGGGCACGCGCCGGTCGCGCTCGCGATCGTGCTCGACAACTCGATGAGCACCGGGATCATCGGTAACGAGCGCTCGGTGTTCGACAGCTTGCGGGTCGACGTGCGCGGACTGCTCGCGGATCTCTCGAACGAAGATCGCGCCTGGATCGTGACTGCCGACGCGCGCGTGATCGGTGGCAGTGCGCCGTCGTTGCTGGAGGCGCTGAACGGACTCGCGCCGTTGGGGGGACGCGGCGACCTCGCGGCCGCCACGCGCCGTGCCGTGGGGCTCGCGCGCAGCGGGAATCCGCGTGCTCCCGTGGTGGCCATCGTGAGCGATGGACAGCGTAATGCGTTCGCCACCGACAGCGTCGTGAATGCGGGCGCGGTACCCGTGGTGATCCTGGCGCATGGCACGAGCGTGGTACGCAATCGGGCGGTGTTGGCGGCGCGGGCCGAGCCCGCCCGATGGACGCCGTCGGGCACGGTGAACTTCGCCATCAGTGCGCCCGACTCCGCCGATTGGCGCCTGCTGTTGGACGGCCGCACGGTGGCGCGCGGAGCGGTGGCGAGTGCGCCGGTCGGCGCGCCGGTGCGGCTCACGCAACGGCTGGCCAGCAACAGTACCGGATGGGTGCGCGGCAAGGTGGAAGTCGACGCCGACGCGCTTCGTGCCGACGACGTACGCTGGTTCGCCGTCCGCGTGGCGCCACCGCCAATGGTGTCCGTACGCGGCGAGGGCGGCCCGTTCCTCTCGGCCGCGCTCTCCACGTTGGTAGAAGAGAAGCGACTCGAACGTGGTGCGGAAGGCGCGGCGCGCAGCGTGACCGTGTCCGGGGCCGACGCGGCAGGCGTGCGCTTGCCGGTGTTGCTCACGGCGCCGCTCGACCCCGTGCGTATCGGCGAGGCGAATCGCACACTGACCCGGCTCGGCATTCCGTGGCGTTTCGGTGCGATCGCGCGCAACCTGGTGCTGGCGCGCGCCGCGAGCAGCGATGGTGCACCGCTCGATACCACCGCGGCATCAGTGAGCGTATTCGAGGGCACGCCCGTGCGACTGCGCTATCCGCTCGTGTATTCGCCGGGCAGCAACCAAACGGCAAACGGTGCCGGTGTGTTGGCCATGCCCGACACGCTGGCCACCGCCGGCGGATCGGCCTGGGCGGTAGCGGGCGATGGCTACGTGCTGATCGGCTCACCGCTCGAGCCCGAGGCCACGGAGTTGCCGCTGCGCGCGGCCTTCGT
>JBBQXC010000028.1:0-34775 GCA_038210005.1 Gemmatimonadales bacterium | reverse complement strand
ATTAGGACGCACGGCGCAACCACCGCACCGTATGGAGTCCTCCACTATGAAGCGCATCGCTCTCGTCGCTGCTGCACTCGTGCTCGCCGCCTGTTCCGCCAAGGAAGAGGCTCCGGCCGCTGATTCGGCCGCCGCTGCTCCCGCCGCTGCCGCCCCCGCCATGGATTCGGCCGCGATGACGCCGCCGCCGGCTGACTCGGCCGCCATGATGGCCCCGGCTGCTCCGGCCGCCGAGCCGGCCAAGCACTAAGCTTCGGTTCTGCTCAACAAAAGGCGGGCGACGAAAGTCGCCCGCCTTTTTTGATCGTTCCGAGCGCCCACCCATTACTCCGGGAAGGGAAGCTCTCGAACCTCGGCGGTGATCGGGCCTGCCGGTGTCTCCACCATCACCGTATCACCTTCCGCCACTTCCCGGCGGATCATCGCGATCGCGATCGGACCAAGACGCGGCGAGATCACCGCGCTGCGCACATCGCCAACCAGCTTTCCGGTGGCATCGACGACCTGCCCGTGTTGCGGTAGCGCCGACGATCCCAACAGTCCGCGCAGCCTGCGATTCACATGGCCACGGAAGTGGATTCTCGCCACGGTTTCCTGGCCCGTGTAGCAGCCTTTCGTGAACGAGATCGCGCCGAGCGTATCGAGATTCGCTTCCTGCGGGATCGTGTTGTCGTCCATATCGAGGCCCCACTCGGGACGCCCGCCTTCCACGCGCGTGACGTTCCACACGGCTCGCGTGGCTTGGCGATACACCGACTTCTCGAGCCGTTCACGCACCACGTCCGCATCGCGGGCATCGGCCACGAGTACGAAGCCCGGCATCGATCCCATCAGCGGCGCGCGAATGAGCCGCACCGTGGCTGGTCCGATGTTCCAGAGCCCGTGCTGCCACAGGTTCCACTCGGCGAGGCCCTCCATCATCACGTTGCCGAGGTCCTCGACAGTGTGCGCGGCACCGCCGAGGGTGGCGACCGCGTTCGACGCGTGCGCGCCGTAGATCATCCACGTGGCCCACTTGTCCGACTCGTCTTCGACCTTGGCGAGACGGGGATTCACGTACTTGCGAGCCGTGGCCATCCACTGTGGCGCACAGGTGCGCAGGAGTGTGAGCATGAACGTTTCTTCGTCGATGCGGAAAATCAGCATGTCGCAGAGCACCTTGCCCTTCGGCGTCAGCGCGGCCGCGTGCTGCCCCTCACCTGGACGCAGTTGCGTCACGTCGTTCGTGACGAGCCCATTGAGTGCTTCAGCCGCCTTGGGACCGCGGAACGTGCTCCACTGGCCAGCCGACTCGAACCACGCCGACTCGCGGTGCAGGTCGAGATAGGCGGCGGCGTCATCGGCTGACAGCGGCTCCGGATACACGAGCGTTGGCCGCGGCACAGAAGGCGCCGCAGCCGAAGGCGCCGCAGCCGAAGGCGCCGCAGCCGAAGGCACCGCAGCGGGAGGCGCTGCTGCCGGCGGCACCCGCTCCGGCGGCGTCGGGCTCGTGGTGCCAGGGGAGATCGCGTCAGAGTTGGACAACGGCACACCTCATAGAGACTTCGGCAATAGACCAGTCCGCACAAGGTATCGGGGACCAACCGACCGAAGCAACATGTGCGTGGACTCGCTGCACAGTTCGTGATACAGCACACAGACCGAAAAACAGCATTCGAGACTGCGGGCGCTTTCAGAGCGAGGTGCGACCGGTCGCGACATAACCCAACGCCAACCCGGCCGTTTCGACGGAGGCCTCGACGGCGCAGCGCTGCGTTCGGGGAATGTGAAGCCGATCGAGACGGGCATCGATTGCCTCATAGCTCGCCTGCAATGAGGCGACCCCTACCCGGCGCGGCAGATCATCGGAGCAGCGCACAAGCAGCATGCTGTCCTCGAGGTTCGCGAGTCGCAGCACGGGTTCCACTTCGCGGCGCTGAGAATCACTGCGTAGCACGAGGCGACGACCACGCGACATCTCACGGTGCAGTTGGACGGCGACGCCATCGTGCAAGGACACACCGTATTCTGCGATGGAGGCCCAGCGTCGCTGCGCGCGCATCGCGATGATATCGTGAAGCGTGATGTCGGTGCGGCATGGTGACCGCTGCAATGAAAGACACCGCACCATGGCGTTCCCCACGGCTTCGCTGAACGAACAGCCAACCATCAGTGGAAGGAGTTCGTGTGCCGCGAGCGTTTGTTCATCGAGCCCACATTCGCTGCGAATCGCCTCGGCGAGTGCCTGCGCGCGCAGCGGCAATGAGTCCGCCACAATCCCATCGAAGGCGACGATGATCGTGGGAGTGTCGGTGAGGTGCATGGCATGGAGCGTAAGTGGTCAACCGTCTCGCACTGAGCCTGCGTGCCACGTACGCCCCAGGCTCCGCTGGAGATGCAAACGGGGTGAAGCGCAATCAGCGCTTCACCCCGCGAGCCAGCAAGAGCTGTGAGATCAGACGTTGTTGCGGCGGCGACGCGCCACGCCGAAGATACCCGCCAGACCGGCCGCCATGAGGGCGTAGGTGCTCGGCTCCGGCACCGTCGTGGAGGCGTTGCGGATGAGGAGACCGTCGGTGGTCAAGTCGCCGTCGACCACGACCGAGAACGTCGTCGCGCCCAGCGTGGGGCTGACCGTGAAGCTGCGCGTGCAGGTCGGCTGCGGCTTGTTGTCGAACTCACCGTCAGAGGTGCGGCAGAAGCCGAACTCATTGAAGTCGGCGGGCGTGTTGCCGAACAGTGAGGTAGCACCACCGTCGAGGGAGAAGCCGACGAGCTTGTTGTCCCATCCCATGCTACCGACGATCGTGCTCGATCCGAGCAGATTCGTGGTGTACGTGTACCGATAGGCAATCGCGCCGTTGCCGCCTGGCAAGCTGCCGTTCCGGCTCGCGCCGATCCAGTTGTACGTAGGTGCACTGTTGTCCTGCCACACGCTGGGAATCGGCGAAATGAAGAACGCGTTGCCGTTGTACAGCACGCTCCCATCCGAAATCTTGGTCACCTTGACCGTCCAGTTGGCATCGATCGGTCCAACACCGAGGCCAGTGTTCAGGACCTGCGCTTCTGACGCGACGGACGTCAGCGCGAGGGCGGCGGCAACAACAGATGCACGAGTGATCAACTTCATATCGGTATACTCCTTTCAGAACTGGGGGATACTGCAACAGATCTCAGAGCTCATCTATAGCAATCGATGTGCCGTTCCCCTCTCTTCTGGGGTGTTTCACCACGGGAAGAGTTCGCTTTTTAGGGCGCTGTAAGGTGTTGCATTGCAACAGTTTCCAAAATGCGGCGATACTTTGTCAAATTGTGACGATTGGTGCGATGCATTCCACGCGCCGGTCTGAGCGAGTATCGATGCACAGTGTCGCACCGGCGCAGCAGCTCAGGAGGGGATGTTTTCACCGATGCGGCGGTTCGTAGCTCGCGTCGAGCAGTTCGATGGGATGCACCACACGCGCACGCGAGCCGCTGCGAAGCAGGCCGGCGCCGATCTGCATCATGCACCCGGGGTTCCCGGTCGCAACCCAGTCGGCGCCACTCTCGGCGATGCGCGCCAGCTTCGGTGCGAGCACGGCGTCGGAGGTATCGGGCTCCACGAGATTGTAGATGCCGGCCGATCCGCAACACTGATCGGCGTCCTCCAGCGGAATAAGCGCGAGCCCGGGAATCGCGCGCAACACGGCGAGCGGCGGTGACACCACGCGCTGGGCGTGCATCTGATGACACGGCGGATCGTGCGTCACGCGCAGCGCCACCGGTGCCGTACCCGGTGTCGGCCCCACGGTGGCCAACAGCTCCGAAATGTCACGCGTTCTTGCACTGATGCCGGCAGCCCGTGCCGCCCACGCGGGATCGTCGTGCAACAGATGGCCGTACTGCTTGAGCATAGCGCCGCAGCCGGCGGAGTTGACGGCGATCACATCGGCGCCCGATCGCTCGAAGGCCGCCACGTTGATGCGGGCCAACTCGCGCGCGCTTTCGAGATCGCCCGCGTGTGCGTGCAGTGCCCCGCAACAGCCCTGCGCATGCGTGGTACGCAGCTGAAAGCCGTTGTGCACCAGCACGCGCTCGGTGGCGCTATTCACATGCGAGAACAATCCTGACATCACGCACCCGGTGAGGCAGGTTGCGGTGGTCGTCTGTGTACTTCCCGACGGGACCGTGGTCGGCGCGATGCTCGGGTGCGATGGTGCGCTTGCGCCGCCCGCCCGCAGCTTTGCCGGCGTGGTGGAGGCAATCATCGCCATCGGAAACGCAAGTCGCGCCGGCAGCAGCTTGGCCAGCAGATGTGGCAGCCGTGTAGCGCGGAACGCGCGTGCGCCGAACAGCGCGGTGCGCAGCAGCATCGGCTGTTTGAACACGGCAAGTACCGCGCGCGCTACCATCGGCATGCGGCGTGCGGGCGCCATCGTGGCGCGTGTCGCTTCGAGCAGATCACCGTACGGCACACCAGACGGACACGCGGTCTCACACGCCCGGCAGCCGAGGCAGCGATCGATGTGCTGCGTGGTGGTGGGATCATCGAGTGCGATATCGCCTTCGAGCATGCGACGCATGAGCACGAGTCGTCCGCGCGGCGAATCGTTCTCGTCTTCGAGATTGACGTACGTGGGACAGGCTTGCAGGCAGAAACCGCAGTGCACGCAGGCATCGAGTCCCTTGCTGGCAAGTGCCAGTGGTGTGCCCGGCAGCGCGCACTTGGGCGTGACAGAGGCGCTGTTCACAAGTGTGCTCATGCGGCGCTCATACGGCTCCCGGTCGTCGCCGGTTGAGAATGCCATGGGGATCGAAGGCCTGCTTCACCATCAGGTCGAGCGCATTGGCCTGCGGCCGTGGTGACGCACCTTGTTCCACCACTACCGAGAACGGAATCGACGGTGCCGCCGATGCCACGAATGCGGCCACGCGTGCATCGGCGTTGTCGGTGACCGATGTCGTGATGCGAACCGACCCGCGGGCCGGATGGAACAGCAGCGTGGCCTCCGGGAATGCGAAGCGCGCCGCATCGATCAGCGACGCACCATCGGCCGGCTTCGTGCGTGCGCGCAGCACGAGCGCTTGTTCGGGCACGTGTCGTAGTATCGACACCGGAGACGCCGACTCGCTGGCGCAGCTCGTATCGGATGGCCCAAGTGTGAACGCACCGCGCGCGCCGTACGACTGCACAATGCCGCGCAACGCCGACGCACGCGATTCGTTGCCGGTGCAGCGCGCAAACAGCTGCGCCGGTTCGCCCGGCGCCAGTCGCACCAGCATCGGCAGCGGCGCCCGATTCGCGATGAGACGAAGCACCCATGCATTCGGCGCATCGGCCAACGTACCTGTGACCACGTGATCCATGATCGGCTTCGCGTGCAGGCGAATACTGACTTCGGTAATCACACCGAGCGTGCCGAAGGCACCAGTGTTCAATCGCACGAGGTCGAAACCCGCCACGTTCTTGACCACCTTGCCGCCCACCCGCACCACATCACCAGTGCCCGTAACGGCCGTCAGTCCGAGCACGAGATCGCGAATGGTGAGGTCATCGTACGACAACGGTGCCGCCGACGCCGTCGCGACCACGGCACCAATAGTGGATCGCGGAGAGCCATACGGTGCGACGGCCAGCATCTGGCCACTGGCGGCACAGGTCTCGGACAGTTCTTCCAGTGTGGTGCCCGCGTTCACGGTGATCACGAGGTCGCCGGGTACGTACTCGATCACCCCGCCACCCGGCCGGACCACGGTGGCTTCGGCATCGTTCACCACGGGGCCGCCGTGCAGCCACGTGCCGGATCCGACGCCACGGGCCACGGTCCGGCTGGCGATTGCGTCCGCGATTGCAGCGGCGACGTCGGTCGTAGTCATCTCCACGGGCCACGGTTGCCACCGTGTGATTTCACGCGGGAAGCTGTTTGGTCAGCAATGCATGTGATGCAACCGGAAGTACCGCTCCGGAGAGATCGCACATTCGAAAACGATGAGGCCGTGCCGGACGCGCCGCTTCCGCTCATCGCACACACGGTTGCATCCAAATTACTTCCGGTGGGAAAGCAAGCGTTGGCCACCGTGGTCCCGGCAATGCCCGTCGCGTTCACGTTCGCCGCCGTGGCCCGTGCCACTCTTTGCACGAATGCACCGGAACGACCTTGCCCGGATTGGCTCGCCGCTCGGGATCGAACACGTCGCGGATGCTGCACATGGCCGACAGTGATTCGGCGGTGAACAGGCGGTCCATGTAGGGCAGCTTGTCGAGCCCGACGCCGTGCTCGCCCGTGATCGTGCCGCCGGCATCGATGCAGGCTTGCATGATTTCCGACATCGCTTCGTGCACGCGCGCGGACGCGTCGGCGTCGTTGGCGTCGTAGGGGATATTCGGGTGCAGATTCCCGTCGCCGGCGTGGAACACGTTGCACACTTGCACGCGGTGTCGCGTGGCGATCTCGTGGATGGTGGCCAGCACGTCGGGGAGACGCGTGCGCGGTACGACGGCATCTTGCACGACCAACGACGGGGCGATGCGGCCCATGGCACCGAAGGCTTTCTTGCGTCCTTGCCACAAGCGCGTTCGATCGGCGTCGGTGGTGGCGACGAGCACGTTGCGGGCGCCGGCGTCCATGCAGCAGTGGCGGATGATCGACACATCGTCGTCGAGCCCATCGGCGATACCGTCCACTTCGCAGAGCAGCACGGCTGCGGCGTCGACCGGATAGCCGGCGGCGTAAATCGATGCTTCGACGGCGCGGATGGTGGCGTTGTCCATCATCTCGAGTGCGGCGGGCACGATACCGGTGGCCACGATGCGCGACACGGCGCGCGCGGCGGCGTCGACGCTCGGGAAATCGGCGAGCAGGGTGTGCACCGTATCGGGAAGCGGAACGAGGCGCACGGTGATCTCGGTGGCCACGCCGAAGCATCCTTCACTGCCCACGAACAGGCCGAGCAGATCGTAGTCGTCCGTTTCGCCGAAGGCGTTGCCAAGCTGTGTGATCGTGCCGTCTGGAAGTACGACTTCACACTCCACGACGTGATTGAGCGTGACGCCGTACTTGAGGCAGTGCGGCCCGCCGGCATTCTCGGCCACGTTACCGCCGATCGTGCACACGCTCTGACTGGACGGGTCGGGGGCGTACTGCAGGCCGAACTCGGCCACGGCGCGCGAAAGCTTCGCATTCACTACGCCGGGTTCCACGCGTGCGATGCGATTCACGGCGTCGACTTCAAGAATGCGCGTGAGGCGATTGAGGCCGAGCAGCACGACATCGTCGGCGAGTGCGCCACCGGAGAGGCCGGTGCCGGCGCCACGCGGCACGAACGACACGCCGGCGGTGGCAAGGGCCTGCACCACGGCTACGACTTCGTCGCGGGTACCGGGGAAGACGGCGAGGTTGGGGAGTGCGCGATAGCCGGGAAGCCCGTCGGCGTCGTACGCGACGAGTTCGGGCGCGCGGGACTTCACCCAGCGAGGGCCGACGATAGCGGAGAGAGTGGCGAGCAGAGCATCGCGCATGCCGAAAGATAGCGGCCCGAAACGCGAACTATCTGGCTAGAGGCTCACGATCGTGGCCACCAACGTGCGCAGCGTGGCGAGCTCGAACGGCTTCTGCAGCACGTGCGGGTGGAATGCGAGCGCGGTGCCGGGGGCGGCGTCGGAGACCGCGTCGCCGGAGGACAGAATCAGGCGCTCCGCGATGGCGGGCCGAGTGGCCATCAGCGCGCGCAACAGTTCCTCCCCGGACAGCAGAGGGAGGTGCAAATCACAAATGACGAGGTCGACGCGGCTTTCGCTCGCATCGTCACTCGCCAGCAGTTGGGTCATGGCCGTCTGGCCATCTCCGGCTTCGGAGACCGTCCAGTGTTGACGCTCGAACCACCGCCTGAGGGCAAAGCGGATACCTGGCTCGTCGTCAACGATCAGTACGCGGGGCAACGCAGCTCCAGGAAATCCAGGAGGAAAAACGAACGGGTGCTCGTAGACAAACGAACACCCGGTCGGAAAGCTAATTTTGTTGCTTCTTACGCGGAATGTATCAGTCGGAACTTCTCGGCCGATGCTCCAGCGGCGCCCGTTGTGTCAGGCCGCGCCCCAGAAACCGCTGAGCGCATGGCCATCGGGCGACTCGCGCAGCTTTTCGAAGGCCCGTTCGCGGATCTGGCGGATCCGTTCACGCGTGACACCCATGAGCGCGCCGATGCGCTCGAGGGTCATGGCTTCTGCCCCTTCGTCGAGCCCGTAGTACAGGTACAGGATCTTGCGTTCGCGCGGTGTGAGGTACTTTCGGAACACGCGATCGATGAACTCCCGCATGAGACGGAAGTCGGTGCCTTCTTCGATGTCGGTGTGCGTCTCGCCGGCGAAGCGTTCGCCGAGGGTGGACGCTTCACGATCCTGACGATCGATAGGGGCGTCGAGGGAGACTTCCGTGCTGGTGATCTGGCGGGCGTTGCGGATCTGCTCGATGGGCTCTTGGAGGAGCTTGGCCATCTCCGCATCAGTGGGCTCGCGATTGAGCACCTGATTGAGGACCATCTCGCCGCGGGCCATGCGGATGAGCTGCGAATTCTGGTTGAGCGGGATCCGGACGCTTCGCGTCTGCTCGGCGAGCGCCTTGAGGACCGCCTGCCGGACCCACCACACTGCATAGGAAATGAACTTGACGCCCTGATCAGGATCGAACTTGCGGACCGCTTTGAGCAGGCCCTCGTTGCCGATGGCGACGAGTTCGGAGAGGTCGAGTCCGTGTCCTTGATACTTCTTCACGTAGCTGATCAC
This sequence comes from Gemmatimonadales bacterium, assembly GCA_038210005.1. Taxonomy (GTDB): domain Bacteria; phylum Gemmatimonadota; class Gemmatimonadetes; order Gemmatimonadales; family Gemmatimonadaceae; genus Gemmatimonas. The sequence continues at coordinate 26,035 of JBBQXC010000028.1, read as the reverse complement.
GAACCGGAGGTTCGCGGTCACGAGGCGCTCGGCGGCGGCCTCATCTCCCTTTTGGGCGAGCCGAGCGAGACGACGCTCTTCGGCTGCTTCCGTGATCAGGGGGAGCTTCTGAATGTCATGCAGGTACTGGTCGAAGGCGGTGGAAGGGGACGAACGGAAAAAGCCCTTGGAGCGAGCTTCGGTGGTTCTGGTCGCGGCAGCTGCCTGCATACGCCCTCGCCGAACATGTGCCTTAACGACGGGTCCAGACTTAGGACCAGTCAGGGGGGGTGGGAAAAACACGATAATGGCGGGATAGTGAGCGGTCAATGAAAATCTTTGCAAGCGATGTAAATCGGGCATTTATGCGGCAGTTTCGCAGCGGTATAGCGACAGTAGTTGGTTATAATGTCACCAAGCGAGGGACGGTTCGCATTTTGGCGAAGGGAGCTGAGCTATAAGGGTGTAGGAAACGCGCTACAAGGCTGACGGCCTAGCCGAGGGCGGAGCGGACCTGTTCGTCGGCGACGGCCACCGCCCACTTCCCTTCGGCCGCTTCCATCTCGCCTATTCCGCGCGGGAGGGAGTATCGGGCGGCTCCCCCTCGCGCCTTTTTGTCGCCGTGGGTGGCTGCAATGATGTCATCGAGGCTGACACCGGCAGGCATCCGGGATGGCAGGCCCGCGCGTTCGACGGCATCGGCGATCGCCACCGTGAGTCCTTCGCGGGCGAGGCCGATCGATTCGGCGATGCGGGCTTCGGCCACCATTCCCATCGCGACGGCGTCGCCGTGCAGGAGTTCGAAGTTGAGCACGCGCTCCACGGCATGGGCGATGGTGTGGCCGAAGTTGAGGATCTGGCGCAGCCCGCCTTCGCGGCTGTCTTCGGCGACGACGTCGGCTTTGATGCGGACGCTGCCGGTGATGAGCGTCGTGATCGTGGCGACGAAATCGGGGGCAGCAGCGCCGTGCTCGCGAATAGCGTCGGCGAACCTGAGGACGGCGTCGAAGTAGGGTGCGTCGGCGACCACGCCGTGCTTGATCATTTCGGCGAGGCCGCTGCGCAGGACGTCATCGGGCAGCGTGAGCAGCACGTCGGGGTCGATGACGACCGCCGAGGGGTTGTGGAAGGCGCCGACGAGGTTCTTGCCGAATGGGGTATCGACGGCGGTTTTGCCGCCGACCGACGCGTCGACCATGGCCAGCAGGGTGGTCGGCACCTGAACCACGGGGAGTCCGCGCATGAAGGTCGACGCCACGAACCCGGCGAGGTCGCCGATCACGCCGCCGCCGACCGCAATGACCGTCGTGTCGCGTCCCGCTTCCCATTCCAGCAGGGCGTCAGTGAGTTCGGCCCATCGCGCCCGCGTTTTTTCCTGTTCACCAGGGGGAATGGTGAACAGACGCGTGCTGTCGTTCGGGAACTGGGCGGCGATGGTGTTGGCGTGCAACCGCGCGACCGTAGTGTCGCTGATGACGGCCACGCGATGCGAGGGGGCAGCAAGGTGCGCGATCTCCCCGATGGAGTGCCGCACGCCGGCCCGGCAGTAGACGGGGTACGGCAGCGGCAACGGCAGTTGCATCGGCAACGACTCGGGGAGCGCGCCGGCCACTACCAGGTCACCTCACCCGCCCCCGCGCGCTTGTTGGCGACGCGGGCGAGCATGAAGAGGAGATCGGACAGGCGATTGAGATACACGACCACCATGGCCGGCAGTTCGATCTCGGCGCTGAGATGGACCACGCGACGTTCGGCTCGTCGACAGACGGTACGCGCCACATGCAACGCTGCCGCCTTCGGCGTACCTCCCGGCACGATGAAGCTGCGCAGCGGCTCGAGCTCCGCCTCACAGGCATCGATCGCCCGTTCGAGCTCCTCGATCCGCTGTTCGTCGATGCGCGCCTTGGTGAGCTGCTCCTTCATCTTCTCATGATCGGGCGTGGCCAGCAGCGCGCCGATCGCGAACAGATCGCGCTGCACCGGCACGAGCACCTCGTCGATGCGCGGCATCATGTCGATCGATCGTGCAAGACCGAGTGTCGCGTTGAGTTCGTCCACGTCGCCATAGGCTTCGACGCGGGGATGGTCCTTGCCGACCTTGCCGCCACCAAAGAGGGCGGTCGCGCCCTCGTCACCTGCTCGGGTGTAGATCTTCATACCGAAAAGCTAACGGTGAGTCTCGATTTCTGGAGACGAAGTAGGGGGTAGGGAGTACGGAGTACGTACTCCCTACCCCCTACCCCGTACTCCCTACTCCGCCGTTATCTTCAATGAATGAAGAACCATCTTATTCGCGATCTCACCATCATCGGCGGCGGTCCCACGGGCCTGTTCGCCTTGTTCTATGCCGGCATGCGCGGCGCGTCGGCCCAGATCGTCGACGCCCTGCCTGAATTGGGCGGCCAGCTCACGGCGCTCTACCCGGAGAAATTCATTTTCGACGTGGCGGGCTACCCGCGGGTGCTCGCGAAGGATCTGGTCCGGAATCTCACGGATCAGGCCAGGCAGTTCCATCAGGACACGGGTATTCCGGCGCACCTGGGCCAGCGCGTGGTCGGTCTCGAGGAAGAGGACGGACATTTCGTGCTGGTCACGGAAACGGACCGCTTCCCGACGCGCGCCGTGGTGATCGCTGCCGGTATCGGTGCGTTCAGTCCGCGCAAGCTGCCGCAGGCGTTCGCGGCGGAATGGTATGGCCGCGGCGTCGACGCGCTGGTCTCCACGCCGGAAGCGTATCGCGATCGCGATGTGCTCATCATCGGCGGCGGTGACTCGGCCTTCGATTGGTGCGCACAGCTGCGCGACAAGGCCAAGTCGGTCACGCTGGTACATCGCAGCGACCGTTTCCGTGCGCACGCCGCCACCGTATCGGAAGTACAAGCCGCCGCCGCTCAAGTCGGCGGCAACGTGGCGGTGCACACGTTCCACGAAATCGACGCGATCGCGGGCACCGACCGCATCACGGGTGTGCGTCTCAAGGACGTGAAGACGAAGGAAACGCGCGACATCGCCTGCGACGCGGTGCTCCCGATGCTCGGCTACGTCTCCGACCTCGGCACCCTGCTGCAATGGGGTCTCGATATCGAGAAGGACGAAATCAAGGTCTCGACGTCCATGGAAACGGGTCGCGCCGGTGTGTATGCCGCCGGCGACATCACCACGTATCAGGGCAAGCTCAAGCTGATCGCGTCCGGCTTCTCGGAAGCCGCCATTGCGGTGAATCAGGCGGTGCACTGGATCTATCCCGAGAAGAAAGTCGCACCGGGCCATTCGTCGAATCTGGCGGTGTTCGGGCAGAAGGACGACTAAAGCTGACGATGCTGGGGTGCTTACTGGGGTGCTTGCTGGGGTGCTTGTGGGTGTGCTTGTGGGTGTGCTTTCGGTGAGCGTCGTGGGTCGTTGAGAGATCGTTCTTTGACGCGAAGTTCGCGGAGAGCGCGAAGGACGCGAAGAACAGCCGAGGGTCCCGTGAAATCTCACGGGACCCTCGTGTTACCGCCGATCAAAATTCTCTTTTGTGTTTTGTGTTGTTCATTTTTTCTCTTCTTGTCCTTGTTCTTGTTCTTGTGCTTTTCTTCGCGTTCTTCGCGTCCTCCGCGAACTTCGCGTCAAAAGCGGTCTCTCCGTTCACACGAAACCTCAGGCGGAGCACCAAGCACCAAGGCGCCGGCGCCTACGCCCGCACGCGCGGATCGGCTTTCTGATACGCGAGGTCCGTGACCAGATTCACGAGCACGAACACGACCGACAGGAACAGGACCGCGCCCTGCACCGCGGGCAGGTCGCGTCGCGAAATCGCCATGACGACGTAGCGGCCGATGCCTGGCCAGCTGAAGATCGTTTCGGTGAGAATGCTGCCGGTGAGGTAGGCGCCGAAGTCGAGACCGATCACCGTGATCACTGGAATGAGCGCGTTGCGCAGCGCGTGGCGCACGATCACGCGTGACTCGGTCAGCCCTTTGGCGCGGGCGGTGCGTATGAAGTCGGCGCCGAGTACCTCGAGCATCGAGGAGCGCGTCACGCGGGCGAGGTAGGCGATGGATCGCGAGCCGAGTGCCAGGGCCGGGAGAATCAGAAACTCGATGCGGCCGTATCCCGAGGCCGGCAACCAGCGCAGCGTGACCGCGAAGAGCAAGATCAGCAACAGGCCGATCCAGTACACGGGGAAGGAAATCCCGAGGTAGGTCGTGGCAAGGGCGAGTCGATCGAACCAGCCGTTGGGGCGTACGGCGGCGAGCACGCCGATCGTGACGCCGCTGATGGTGGCCAGCAGCATCGCGGCCGTGGCCAGCAGGAGGGTGCGTGGAAACCGTTCAGCGATGTCGCTGATGATCGGGCGGTTTGTGACGTACGATCGCCCCAGGTCGCCCTGCAGCACGCCGCTGGCGTAGTGGAGGAACTGTGCCGGGAGGGGGTCGTCGAGACGGAGTTCGGCGCGAAGCCGCGCAATCGTGGCCGGGTCGGCACGTTCGCCCACCATGGCCTGCACGGGATCCCCGGGCGCGACGTAGAGCAGGAGAAAGACGACGACCAGCACCCCGGCCAAGGTGGGCAGCGAGAGCAGGAGACGGCGGGCGAGCAGCGACAGCATATCAGCAACATTAATGCCCGTACGAGTCGGGCCGATACTCTCACGCAAGTCCCGCGGCCGTTGGCGGGGACCACCCGATTCCCCTCCCCGTCCGCTTCATGTTCTTTCGTCGCTCCGCTCCCGATGCCCCGTCACCCGTAGCGCCGGCGGCGGCTTCAGCCACCAGCTCGGCGCACGCTTGCACGGAGGCCTTCGATATTGCGCCACTGCTCGACGCCTTTGGGCAGGTGCTGTCCGCCTACGCGAAGGGGAGCTTCGATTTGCCCGACGTGTCGTCGCTTGAAGCGGGCGTGGAATTGGAGCGGTGGCGGCGTCATGCGGTCCTTGGCGTGCCACTCGAGCAATCGGATGAGGCCTTGTCGCTCAGTGCCGCGCAGCGCGACTACCGCGGCGCCGCCCGTGCCCTGACCGACCATCGGCGCCGCGAGAAGCGCTACGTGGAATCGGCGCTCTCCGATCTGCGTGACGCCCTGTGGGCCTGCGTGGAGCGCGTGCACACCGTGGCGCAGGCCGACCTGCAGGCCGACGAAGCGACGTCGGTCCAGATCTCACGCGTGCAGACGGCGATTCACGGTATCGAGACCCGCGCCGTGAAGGACGAAGTGCTGCAGGCGATCTCGGCGATCACCGACATCTCCCGCAGCCGTCGCGACACGCAGCAGGTCGCGTTCGGCATGCTGGCCGAGCGCATCGACCAGCTCGGCTCGCAGCTCGAAGAAGCGAAGCGCGAAAGCGAGACCGACCCCCTCACCGGGCTCGGCAATCGCAAACGCTTCGAACGCGCGGCGCAGCGCGCCGTCCAGATTCACACGCTCACTCGCGCGCCGGTGTCACTGGTGTTGATCGATCTCGATCATCTGAAGCAGATCAACGACCACTACGGACACGCAGCCGGTGACACCACGCTGCAAGCCATCGCCGGCAGTCTGTCCAAGGTGTTTCTGCGTGAGTCCGACGTGATCTGCCGCATCGGCGGCGACGAGTTCTTGGCGGTACTGGCCGGCACCGACGAGAAAATCGCCGAGCGATTGGCGGCGCGCTTGGTGCAGCACGTCGCGAGTACAACCGCTCCGTTCGCGACCGACGCGCCGGCGCTCAGCGTGAGTGCGGGCTACGCGGCGTACCGCGGTACGGAAGGGGTGGACGCGTGGCTGGGGAGAGCGGACGCGGCGTTGTATCGGGCGAAGCGGGAAGGAAGAGGGAAAGCGGTTGGGGCGGTTTGAACGGCTAACAGGGGGCGGCTAAGGGGCGCTAGGAATTAGGGGCGCTAGGAATAAACGGCGCTAGGAATAAACTGCGCTAGGAATTAGGGGCGTTGAGATGGGCGGGGGGGCGGGGTTTTAGTGAGAGTGGTTTGGGCTTGCGATCGTATCGTGCGTCATGCCAAACCACTTCAACCTCCGCGTGTACGCTGCCGCGTGTGAACTGAGCCTCGTGGTGCACGAATCCCTCGAAGCGCACGATGTGACGCGCGTCCCGGGGCTTCGGGGACAGCTCATCGAAGCCGCGGGTTCGATCGCCGCGAATACCGCCGAGGGCGCCGGTCGCGGGTCAGCGGCAAGGTTCCTCAATCACCTCCGCATCGCACTCGGCTCCGCGAACGAAACGCGGACGCATCTCATGCGTGCCAAACGCGAGGCGAGGTTGCCTATCAAGGAATACTTCCGTTGCGATGCCAAGGCGCTCGTTACCGCCCGCATGCTGGCGTCGCTCATCCGCCGCATCGAGGAAGACGAAGCTCGCCGCGAGAACGAGACGCGTGCATGAGCGCAGCGCCGTTCCCCGCCTTTTACTCCTTCCTAGCGCCCCTTATTCCTAGCGCCCCAAATTCCTAGCGCCCCTAATTCCTAGCGCCCCTTACTCCTAGCGCCGTCAATTCCTATCGCCCCTTATCCGCACGCGTTCCCATCGTTGCCCATTAAAAATCACCGGCACTTCGAATCCGATGACCCACGGCTGTACCGCGTACACCTCGTTGTAAAAAAACAGCGGGACCATACCGACCTGTGCGTATCCCACTGAGTCAGCCTGCTTATACAGTCCCGCGCGCACCGTCGCATCGCTTTCGCGCCGCGAACGGTCGACGAGACGGTCGAACGTCGTGTCGCTGAAGAACGACACATTGCCGCCGGCGCCGCGGTTGGCGGTGTGTAGCAGCGGATACAGGAAATTCTCGGCGTCGGGGTAGTCTGCGTACCAGTCCTTGACCACCAGATCGGTCTGTCCGGCGCGGGCGGCGGCGCGCATGGAGCTGGCGTCACGCTGCACGAGTTTGATGCGAATGCCGACCGTGGCGAGGTAGGCCTGGATCGCCTGTGCGAGGCGGGGCATCGGGGCGGTTTGCGAGCTCCAGAGTTCGAGGTCGATGCCCTTGGCGTAGCCGGCGTCGGCGAGGAGTGTGCGGGCGGCGAGGGTGTCGTACGCGTACGGTTGGCGTGAGGTGTCGAAGCCTTCGAGCGTGGGTGGAATGACGCCGGCGGCAACGATACCGCGACCGGCGAGCAGCTGCGCGAGGAGCGTGGGCACGTCGATGGCGTGCGCGATGGCCTGTCGCACGCGAATGTCTTTGAGCGGGCCGCGCGTGACGTTCACGCCCATGTACCACAAGCGGAGTGCGGGTGCGCTCACCAGTGTGGCCTTCTTGGTGTCGGTCTCTTCCCATTCGCGCGTCTGGTCTTCGGGCACGTAGAGAATGTCGACCGTACCGGCTTCGAATTCGGCGACCGCTGTCGAAGGCTCGGGGATGATGCGTGCGATCAGCGTATCGATGGACGGCGCGCCGCCGAAGTAGCTGTCGTTGCGGGCGAACTTGAGATAATCGTCGTGCTTCCACTCCACGAGCTTCCACGGGCCGGTGCCGATGGGGTGCTCGCTGAAGTCGGCGCCGACCGAGTCTGGCAGGATCGACGCGACCGGCATGGCGAGCAGCTTCGGGAAGATCGCAAACGGCTCGTCGAGCGTGATCACGACCGTCGTGTCATCAGGCGTTTCGATGCCGAGTGCGGTGCCCTTGCCGTCGGCGAAGGCGCGGGCGCCCTTGATCGGGTAGAGCGGCCACACCGTGCCGCCTTTCGTAGCCGGATCGAGCACGCGGCGGAACGACTGCGAAACGTGGCGGGCCAGGAGCGGGGCCCCGTCGTGAAAGCGGACGTCGGCGCGCAGGTGGAAGGTGTAGCGCAGGCCGTCGGGGGACACGTCCCATGACCGCGCGATGGACGGCTGCACTTGGCCGGCGGGGGTGAACTTGGTGAGTCCGTCGAACAGATAGGCGACGGCGCGTCCGCTGGGGACGTCGGTGGCTTTGGCCGGATCGAGCGAACGCGGATCGTACCAATCGCGAGAGTCGATGAGCGCGTGACGGTCAGGGGTCGCCTCGCCGCTACGGCAGCCGCCCAGCGTGGTGCCCACTACGGCGCACAGCGAGAGCAGCGAGGAGAACGAACGTGACGGGCGAATCGATGGCATGTGCGGTTGACTGAAGGACGATCCCACGTGAGCTTCAACGCTATAGAACGTGCGACCTCTCGTCCATCTCCTCTTCGCGCTCGCAGTCTGTTCGGTCGCGCGTCCGGCCGCCGCCCAGGATCTTTCCTGCGATCGCGGCGACCGTGAAGTGCGTGCGCTCCGATTCGTCGGGAATCGCGAGTTCGCGGCGGTTGCCCTCGCGGCCACCGTGGCGACGACCCCGTCGTCCTTTGCCGGATTACCGGTGGTAGGCGAGCGGCGCTGCCTCGATCCTGTGGAGTTCGCGCGTGACGTGCAGCGTCTCGAGACCCTGTACCGTCGACGTGGCTTCCTCGACGTCAAGGTGGATACCACCGTCACCACCGTAAAACCCGGTGTGATCGAGATCACGTTCACGATTTACGAAGGCGAGCCGATGCGTATTACCGCACTGGCGCTCCGTGGGCTCGATCTCCACCCGGAGGTGCGTGAGGCGGCGCGCGACTTTCCGTTGGCGGTCGGTGGCGTGTTCGATCGCGGGGCGCTGGAAGCGGGTCGCGACACGCTGGTGCGACGGCTGCGCAACAAGGGCTGGCCGCAAGCCGAAGCGCTGGTGGCGTACACCACGAACACCGTGCAGCGCACCGCCGATGTCGAAGTCTCGGTGGTGCCGGGTGTGCGGGCCAAGTTGGGCCGCATCGCGCTCGAAGTGGACGCCGGCACGGACAATCGCCGCGTGTCCGACGCCACCGTGCGGCGCGCCATGGCGCTCGAGACGGGCGACTGGTATTCGGCCCGTGCGATCATCGACGCCCAGCGCAATCTCTACCAAACCGACGCCTTTCAGCGTGTGGACCTGCAGCCCGACAGCATCCAGCCGGCGGGCGATTCGATCGTCAACCTCGTGGTGCGCCTTGTGGAGGGCGATCGCTGGGCGGCGCGCGGTGGACTGGGATGGGCCACGCTCGATTGTTTCCGTATGCAAGGCTCGCTTACCGATCGCGACTTCCTGCCGTTTGCGCAGCGTCTCGACCTCACCGGCCGCGTGAGCAAGATCGGCATCGGCGCTCCACTCGACGGTGCGCCGAATCTCTGTCAGGGTCAGGCGCGCAGCGATCCGTACAGCCGTACGCTGAACTATTACACCTCGATGACCGTGCGGCAGCCGGTTCGCGCCAATCAGTCGCGCGTGCCGTCGCTCACGCTGTTCAGCTCCACGCTGTCCGAGTACAAGGCCTTTCTGCGTCGCACGCCGATCGGTGGTGTGCTCTCGGTCACCGACCCGTTCCCCATCGCGCGCGTGCCGAGCACGCTGTCGTATCAGGTGGAGCTGGGCCGTACCGAGGCGGAACCCGCGTTCTTCTGCGCGGTGTTCAATGCCTGCGACAACGCGTCGCGCACGTTTCTGCAGCAGAACAACCGGCTGGCCGCGCTCGAGTATGCCGTCGTGCGCGCGCGTGTGAACGATCCGCTGCGACCCACCAGCGGTAGTACGCTCCGGCTCAACGTGCGGCACGCGAGTACGTTCATCGGCTCCGACCGTTCGCAGCAGTTCAATCGCGGCACGGGTGACGTGTCGTGGTACCGTCCACTGCACGGCGGGGCGACGCTGGTGACGCATTTGCGCGCCGGCGTGGTGTACGGTGGCGGCCGGACGCCGCGTACCGGCGGATTCATTCCGCCGCAGGAGCGCCTGTACGCCGGTGGCCCGACCACCGTGCGCGGCTTCCGGCAGAATGAGCTGGGGCCGGCCGTGTACATCGTGAGTCGCTACGATACCGTGTCCGGGGCGAATGGACAGACCTTCTACCGCGCCGACTCCACGTCGATCACGGAGCGTGTGGTGCCCACCGGTGGCAACACGCTGGTGGTGGGCAACGTGGAAGCGCAGTTCCCGAGCCCGCTGGCACCGAGGCTGCTGCAGGTTGCGGTGTTTGCCGATGCTGGCCGGTTGTGGAATCGCGGCACGTCGTCGCAGTCAGTGTCTCTGAGTGAAGAAGGGCCGGCGGTGAAGATCACGCCGGGCATGGGTATTCGCATTGCGTCACCGTTCGGCGCGATTCGTGTGGACCTGGGCTACAATGGCTATCGCCTGCCGGCCGGCGCGGCATACTACAACGCACCACTGCAGGCGGGTGTCGCACCGCTGTACTGCGTGAGTCCCGGGAACGTGCTGTCGGTGAGCGCCTCGGGCACCAGCGGTGCGCCGTCGGAGCAGGCTGCGGGCGGCTGTCCGAACAGCTTCCGCCCCACGCGCGGCGCTGGCTTTCTGCGGCGTTTGAATCCGAGCATCTGGATCGGGCAGGCGTTCTGATGCCGAACGACTCGACGCCCGACGACCTGAAGGACGACGACGTGATCGGCGACGACGTGATCGGCGACGACGTGATCGGCGACGACGTGATCGGCGACGAGCCGAGTGCGGAAACGCGCGGGCCGCGTCGTATCCGTCGACGGACGGTGGTGCTCGCCACGGCCGCGGTGCTGTTGTCCATCGTGGCCGTGATCGTGGGCGGCGTGGCCGCGCTCACACAAACCGATCGCGGTCGCGCGGCGATCATGCGCGTGGTGGTGCCGGCGATTTCGGCGGCCGTTCCGGGTACGATCTACGTCGGCAAGGTGAGCGGCACGCTGTTCACCGACATCACCATCGATACGATCGACATCCGCAGCGCCGACGGCACCCCGTTTCTGAGCAGCGGTCCGATCAGCGTCAGCTATGATCCGCGCGATCTGCTCGACCGTCGCATCGTGGTGAAGTCGCTGGACGTGACACGTCCCGTGATCACGCTGGTGGACTACGGCAACGACGACTGGAACTGGAAGCGCGCGCTCAAACGGACGGGCGTGCTGTCGTCGAAGACCAAGAGCCGCTTCGGGGAGTACGTCGTGATCGACACCGCCACGATTCGTGAGCTCACGTTCACGGCCCGCTTGCCGTGGGTACTCTCCGACACGCTCGAGGGCGCGAAGCGCGACAGCGCGCTCACGTTCAATCTCACGCGACTCGACGGGGAAGTGCGCCGCGACGGCGATCGCTTCGTGCGCGTATATCGCTTCGTGCGCGGTGGGCTCGCGCTGGGCCGCACGCGGCTCGCCGACCCCGATTCGGCGGGCATCATGCTGGCCATGCGGAAGATGGACGTCGTGTGGATCTATCCGCCGTTCTGGTTTCGCAACATGAAGAGCACCGTGCGCAAAGTCGCCGACTCGCTCTGGATGGATGACGTGAGCTTCCAGCTGGCCAACTCCGGGGCGCACGGCGACGCCAAAGTGGTGTGGGGTGGCGGCCTGCCGGTGCGCTACGACGTGAAGCTCCAGGGCGACAGCGTGGCCATGGCCGACATGTCCTGGATCGATGAGACGCTGCCGTGGAGTGGTGGCGGCAGCACGTTCATCACGATCAAGAACGACCCGAAGAATCTCGCCATTCTGGAGTACGGGTTGCGTGACATGGACGCGCGTGCCCTGAAATCGCGGCTGAAAGGCAACATGACGTTCGCCGTGGGCGGACCCGTGCTGCGCGTGAACAACGTCGATCTTCAATTGCAGCCGGCGAACACCGAACTGCTGCGCTGGTTCAACGGTGAGCCGTTCCCGTACGACTGGGAGGGCAACGTCACGGGACGCGTGATCGCCCGCGGCGGTCCGGTCACCAACTGGCAGATCGACGACGCACAGCTCACCTTCACCGACGCGCATGTGCCGGGCGCCGTCTCGCGCGCCCGGGTACGCGGCACGGTCGACATCTTCACGCCGGCCGAAGCGATCTTCAAGGGCGTCGATCTCGAGCTGCAGCAACTCGACATGCGCACGCCGCGTTTCGTGAATCCGCTCTTCCCCGAGCTCAATGGGTTCTTGCGCGGCACGATGCGGCTCGACTCGCTCTGGTACGATGCCTTCTTCTCGAAAGCCGACATCGAGCATGTCGACGGGCCCGGGGAGCCGTCGCGTTTCACCGGCGACGGACACTTCACGCTACTCACCGAAGGCGTGAAGTTCGACGTGGACATGCAGGCGGTGCCGCTGTCGTACACCACGATGTCGCGCTCGTATCCGTCGCTGCCGCTGCGCGGTTCGACCGTGGGTCGTATCAAGGCGGCCGGCATGGCCGAGAAGTTCGACGTGCAGGCCACCCTTGCCGGCGAAGGCGGCGAGCTGTCGTTCACCGGCAGCGTCGACGCACTCGAACCGGAGATGGGCGCCACCGGAACGTGGCGCCTGCGCGGTGGCAATCTGCAAAACCTGCTCGGCGACAATCGTTTCCCGATCACCACGCTCTCGATGCTCGGCACCGTCGACATGAGCGCGTCCACCATCGAAACGCTGCGCGGCTCGTTGCGGGCGTCGGTCGACCAGTTCTCGAGAATCGCCGATACGCGCCTGTTCGGTGGCACCGCCGTGGTGTACTTCGATTCGGGCCACGTGCGCGTCGATACGCTCACCATCGAAAGCTCTGCGGTCCGACTCACGGCGCAGGGCGGACTGGGCATCACCAAGGCCCGTCGCGATTCGCTGTCGATTTCGCTGGTCGTCGACTCGCTGGGTGGACTGCGGCCGTGGCTGTCACCCACCGACTCCACCAAGCGGGCGTTCGTGCTGGCCGGCGATACCCTGCGCGGATCGATCGAACTGTCCGGCCAACTTTCCGGTTCGATCGATACCACCGATACGCGTGGACTCGACCTGCGACTTCGTGGTGATGCCCGTGAGGTGATCGTCGCGACATCGCGCGCGCAGCGTGCATCAGTCGATCTGGCGATACGCGATGTGCTGCGCACCGCCACCGGCGCGCTATCGGCCACGATGGACTCCGCGAAGTTCGCCGGTATCGACATCGCCTCGGCGGCGGGACAGTCCACGCTGCGCGGCGGGCTCGCCGAACGCTTCGGTGTGCAGATGCGGACGACGTCGGAGTCGCGTGTGGCGATTGCCGGTGGTGTGGCGCGGAACGGTGATTCCAGCATCGTGACCATCGACACGCTCAATCTGCGCGTGGACAGTGCGTCGGTACGACCGCGCGGCTTTGCGTTGGTGGCGCCGGCGATGCTTCGCTTCATGCCGGGCGCGAACGGCACAGAGCGTGGCACGCTTGGCTCGCTCGACTCGCTGGTGTTGCAGCACACGGACACCGGTCGCATCTCGCTTCGCGGCGGGCTGGCGGAGGGCGGCGTGGTGAGCGCTCGGGTGGACGTCGATCGCGTGGCGCTCGCCGACATCGGTCGTCTGCTGCGCACGTCGGGGCTCACCCGCGGTACGGCGTCGGCCACGATCGCACTGCGTGGCACGCGTGAACAGCCGCAGCTCGATGGTACCATCGACTTGCGTGACGCCGTTGCCGGTCGTGTGCGTTTCGGCGATCTGTTCGCCACGGCGCACTATGATTCGCTCCGCTTGAATGTCGACGGCGCCTTGCGTCTTGGTGGCAAGCCGGCGGTGCAGGCCTCCGCGTCGTTACCGCTCGACCTCGCCTTGGTGGCCAATCGCACGCGGCGGCTGGACCAGCCACTGACCGGTCGTATCGTGACCGAACAGACCGACCTCTCGCTGCTGGAATCGGTGTTTCCCGACGTCACGCGCGCCCGCGGCACACTGTTCACCGATGTCGCCCTCACCGGCACGTGGGATCGCCCGAGAGTACGCGGCGAAATGCGCCTCGACAGCGCCTCGTTGTCGCTCGACAATCTCGGCATCCGACTCGACAAGGCGCGGGCCGACATCGGCCTCTTCGGCGACAGCATTCTGATTCGCCGCATCAGCGCGACGAGTGGTGCGCCTGAAGACTCGATCGGCATCAGCGGTTCGATCGGCATCCGGGAAATCGCCAACCCGTCGTTCGATCTGCGACTGGCCGCCAACGAATTTCAGGCGATCGACAAGCCGAGAACGGCGTCGATCGTGATGACGACCACCACGCCGATCACGCTCAGCGGGTCGCGTGATGCGCCGCGCGTGCAGGGGGCGGTGCGGATCGATCGGGGGCGCGTGTACATCCGGGCACTCGCGCAGCGCCGTGCGCTCGATCTCACCGACAACATCGACATCATCGATACCACCCGGTTTGGTGTGAACGGTCTCCTGCCGTCGGCACCGCGGGCGATCATGCAGAACCTGCAGCTCGACAACGTGCGCGTGAGCATCGGCGACGACGTGTGGCTGCGCTCGCCTGAAGCGAACCTCAAGCTGGGCGGCGGGCTGCGCGTAACCCGCGCCCTGTCGCGCGATGGCCAGGTGCCGCGGCTCGCGCTGGCCGACTCGCTCACGGTGGATCGCGGCACGTATCAGCTCAACCTCGGCATCGCGCGCCCTGGCTTCGAGGTGGAGCGTGGTCTCGTGCGCTTCTTCGGCGATCCGGACCTCGAGCCCACGCTCGATATCACCGCCCTGCACACGGTCCGTGAAACACGTCCGAATTCGAATCGGCAAGACGTCCGTATCCGCGTGAACATCGCGGGCACCATTGACCGTCCGACGCTGGCCCTCACCAGCGCCGACAACCCGCCGCTCCCCGAGAGCGACATGCTGAGCTACTTGGTGACCGGCGAGCCCGCCTACGCGCTGTTGGGAACGCCGTACGCCGAACAGGGGGCCACGCTCGCGCTCCGTTTGGCGGGCAGCTATCTGTCGAGTCGTCTGGCCGGTGGTCGTTTCGACGTGGTGCAGGTCGAGCCCACGGCACTCAACCCCGGTGACGCGGCCAATTTGCGTGAGAACGGTCTGGGCATTCTGGCGTCGACCAGAGTCGGTGTGGGCGGTCAGATCGCCCGGAACACCTACTTCACCTTCAGCACCGGGTTGTGTGGTTTGTCCAGCCAGACCTCGGGGGGCGGTGACGCCTTGTCCCTTTTTGCGCAGGGCCTCGGCGTCAAGGTGGAGCGGCGTTTCGAGGGAGGCTTGAGTGTGGCGCTTGGCCTCGAGCCCGGCTCCAGCGCGCAGGCCTGTGGGCGGCTCGGGATCAGCCGCACCTTCCAGCAGACGCCGCCGCAGATCGGCATCGACTTCTTCAGAAGCTGGACCTTCTGAGATCGAGCGAGCGGGGCGGTATCTTGTTTCGACCGCCTCCGCCCGTTCGTCTTTACGTGTCAGATGTCACAAACACTGCCCTCCCCCTCGAGCCTGTCCGCGCTGTCGCTGACCGAGTCTCTCGACGCGATTGATCGCGCCGAGTCGACCGTCGCGCGTGTGCACGTCTCGGCGGAGCTTCTGCACGGAATGGGCTTCGACCGGGTCTCCATCTCGCTACGGGACGCGTCGCTGAATCCGATCACGGTCGTGCAGGCCGGGCTTCCGGAAACCGCGTCGCTCACGGGACTCGCGCTCAAGCCGCTCCCGGGCGCGGTGTGGCGTCGCCGCCTCTCGCATCTCGAGCGGTTCCGCGTCGGCGATCTGCACTTGCTCGACGGCAGCGATGCCTGGGTGTCGCGCGAGTTCTTCGGCGCCGAGGCCCAGCCGGCCGGCGACGGCCACACGTGGTTGCCGACCGACCTGATAGTCGCGCTGCTGCGCGGAGCTGACGGCGATCTGCTCGGCATCGTGAAGCTGTCCAGTCCCCGCGATGGTCGTCGACCACACGAAGTGCTCCGACGCGACATCAGCGCGATCACGCGCCATCTCGCGGCCCGCGTGGCCTACGATGCCCTGCGCGAGTTGGCCGAGCAGCGTCACAAGCGTCTTCTGCGTCTGCAGGAGGCCGGTGCATCGCTCACGCGTTCGCTCGACGAGCACGAGATCATGCGCGAGCTCACCCGCCAGGTGCAGCTAGCCGTTCGCACCGACGGCGTGGCCGTGCTGATTCCCGATCTCGACGCCGACATTCTGACCACCGGCCTGCGCATCGTGCGCGGTGCCGAGCGCGCCCGTGGTCCGGTGCGTCTGGGCGAAGGCATCGTCGCCGAAGTGGCGCGTACGGGTCGTCCGGTGCGTGTGGGTGATCGCGATGCAGACCGCGCCCGCGAGCGCGCCGGGCTCGCCCCGCCGCTGTCGATGTACGACGTCGTCGGTGAGTCGGGTACTGCGACGTCGGTGCTCGCGGTTCCGATGCGTGTCGGCATTCGATTGCTCGGCGTGCTGGCGGTGCACTCCACGAACGCCGATGTCTACACGGCGGAAGACGAAGAAGTGCTCGCCACGATGGCGTCGCAGGCCGCCACCGCCATCGCCAACGCCCGTCGATACGCGGAGAGTGAGCGCGAACGACGCACAACCGAGGCGCTGGCCGATGTGGCGCGTGCCGTCGGCGAGTCGTTGCGACTTGGTGAAGTGCTGCGTCTGATCCTCCGTCATACCGTCTCGCTGCTTGGCGTCGAAGGCGCCTGTGTGGCACTCCGGAACGGCGAGTATCTGCACATCGTGGCATCGATCGGCAGCGCCGATGTGCTCAGTGGCGTGCATCTTCCGGTCGCGGGAAGCGTCATCGGCCGCTCGGTCGTGTCGAACGAGCTGATCGTGCTGAACGACGGGAGCACGGAAACGGCGCTCCATCGCATGGTGCAGCACCTGGCGCCGATTCAGCGCTTGGTGATCGCACCGCTGATCACCGGTCGCGGCACGATCGGTTCGATCGCCGTGATGAATCGCGAGCGTCCGTTCGATCAAGAAGACGGCAAGGTGCTGCAACGTCTCGCCGATCAGGTGGCGGTTGCCATCGTGAACGCCCGACTGTTCGAGGAAGTCGAGAAGGCGACGCGCGAGTGGAAGGTGGCATTCGACAGCACGGCCAGTGGTATCGTGGTGCTTGAAGAATCGCTCACGGTGAGTCGGTGCAACTCCCGTGCGGCGGAGTTGTGCGGCACGACGATCGCCGGGTTGTTGGGGCGCCGGTTCCGCGATGCGCTGGTCGGCAACAGTGACACGCTCGATGCGAACGCGGTCGATCGATTCATCTCCCGCGCGTTGGCGGAAGGGGTTCCGACCCGCGAACTCGTCCGCGACGATGCCACCGGCCGACTCTTCTCGTTACGCGCCGCGCCGCACCCCGATGGCGGCTGTGTGATCACGTTCGACGACGTGACCGATTCACACCGGCTGGCGGAGCGGCATCGCAAAGTGCTCGACACCGTATCGGACTCGATCGTGATCACCGACCTCGATGGTCGTATTACGTTCGCGAATCCGGCGTCGCACGTGCTCTTCCATCGTCCGAATCTCGAGGGCGAGTCGGTCAGCAACCTCACCCCATCCGACTGGTACGAGAGCGTGCAGGCGTTCGAGCGGCAGGCTCGCGACGGCGAAGGCCAGCAGTACGAATGCGAGGTATTGCGCGCCGATGGCGAGCGCCGTTGGGTGCGCGTGAGCTCGGCGCCGTTGTTCGAACTGGGGCAGGTCACAGGGACGGTGGCTTGCCTGCACGACATCACCGATCGACGCGCCGAATCGCGCGCCCGCGAACGCTCCGAGTCGCTGAACATGCGTTTGGTGGAAGCGGCGACCGACGCGATCTGTACCTGCGATCTGAACGGACGCTTCACCTCGGTGAACGCGGGCTTCCTCAAGGAAGTCGGTGTGACGCGTGAAGAGATGTTGGGGCAGCACTTCTCCGTGATGGTGCACCCCGCCGACCGTCAGGCGGCGAACACGATGGTGTCCGATACGCTGGCCGGTCAGCGTCGGCGGTCGCAGCTGCGCTTCCTCGGCGTGAACGGCCCGCGGATGGGGATGATCACGACCGCGCCGATCCACGAGCACGGTGAAGTCGTCGGTGCGCTCGGTATCATTCGCGACGTCACGAACGACGAGATCGCGCGCGAGTCGAACGCGCAGCAGGCGCGGATGGCGGCGGTGGGCCAGTCGCTGAGCCGCGTGGCGAACGAACTGAACAACCCGTTGGCGAATCTGTTGGCGGTGGCTGAATTGCAGGCCACGTCCACGACGATGCTGACCCAGGATCGTCGTGCCATCGAAGAGATCTGCGAGCAGGCGCGACGCGCCTCGCGGATCGTGTCGCAACTGCTCGAATCCACTGGCGAAGCACCACAGACGGCCGGCGAGCGCCAGCTCGTGGACATGAACGCGGTGGTGCGGCGCGCTATCGAGTTGCACGGCTACGGGTTTCGCGAGCATGGTATCGTCGTCGAGTTCTCCGAGGCGCACGATCTCCCGGCGATTTCCGGCGATGCGATCCAGCTGCAGCAGGCGGTGTCGAATCTGCTGGTGAATGCCGAAGAAGCGCTGGTCGGCGACGACGGCGAGCGTCGCATCCACGTGCTCACGCGCGAAGGCGTGAAGGGTGTGGACGTCCAAGTCAGCGATACCGGCCCCGGCGTTGCGTCGCATCATCTGGCGCGCATCCTCGAGCCGATGTTCACGACGCGGGCCGAGCAGGGCCATCGCGGACTCGGTCTCACGATTACGCACGCTATTGTACGCGATCACGGTGGTGTGCTCGACGTGCACTCTCCCGTCGGTGCAGGGGCCGCGTTCACGCTCTCGTTCCCGGTGTCGCCGCCGCCGCCGTCGGCAGTGCCGCTGTCGGCGGTGCCGCTGTCGGCGGTGCCGCTGTCGGCGTTGCCGCTGTCGGCGGTGCCGCTGTCGGCGGTGCCGCTGTCGGCGGTGCCGCTGTCGGCGGAGCCGCTGTCGGCGGTGCCGCTGTCGGCGTTGCCGAGCACGACCGACGGTTCCGGAACCGCAGCGGCGGCAGCGGTGCCGACGCGGTCGCTGCTGCTGATCGAAGACGAGGTCACACTGCGCAGTGCGATCAGCCGGTTTCTGCGGAACACGGGCTACGTGGTGGACGTGGCGGAGGGTGGTTCCGACGCACTCGATCTGTTGGCCGCCCGTTCGTACGACTTGATTCTACTGGATCTCCGCATGAAGGGGCTCACGGGAGAGCAGGTGTACGAATTGATCGAGTCGCGGGATCCGGATCAGGCCGGCCGGGTCGTGTTCATGACCGGCGACCTGCACAGCGCCACCGCCTCGCGGTTCATCCGCATGACCGGTCGGCCGGTGCTGGCCAAGCCGTTCACGCTACTCGAACTCGAGACACGTGTGGCCCAGCTGATTCAGGAGTCGCGTTGACTTTCCGGGACGACCGCTTGGGCGTTGGCCCGATCGTGCCTCGCGACTCATCCGTGTCCCTTCTGCTGAGAGATCACCGTTGGGCACTGCACTGACGCTCTCCACCGCCGACCGATTCACCGTCCGTTCGGCGATTGCGCCACTCCTTGGCGATGCGCGCATTTCCGCACCGATCATCTCCCAACTCCTGGCCGGCGAAGTGTTGCAGTTGGTGGACGGACGCGGCGACTGGTTGCACGTGCGCGGCGCCGATGACTACGAGGGATGGACACACGTGGGCTATCTGGTGCCGTTCACGGGCACAGAAGCCACTTGGCGGATCTCGCTGGGCTGTGTCACGCGCGATGCCGATGGACAACGACGTGCGCTGCCGCTCGGTGCGCGCGTGGCGCCGGGGCTCGAGGTGCTGGAAGGTGTGGCAATCGGTCCGGCGGCACGCGCCGCACAATTCCCGCGCGAGCGCGATGCCATCGTGCGCAGCGCGCTCTCGCTGTTCACGGGCGCCAGCTACCAGTGGGGAGGCGTCACGCCGTGGGGCGTGGACTGCTCAGGCTTCGTGCAGCGGATCTTCGCGCTGCACGGCGTCCCGCTGCGTCGTGACGCGTGGCAGCAAGCCGAGGACACGGTGCTGGTGACCGTCGACATGAGCGCGGAGCACGCAGCCGGCGATCTGTTGTTCTTCTCCGACCGCGAGGACCAGCGTATCACGCACGTCGGCATCGCAACCGGCGACGGCCGCATGATCCACAGCTCACTCGCGCGCGGCGGAATACACGTGGAAGAAAAGCTGACCGGCAAGCTGAGAGAACAGTTTGTCGACGTACGAACGGCGGTATGAATTGACGGCAAACCGCGCCAGGAATCGACCGCGCCACGAATAGGAAGCGGAACAACGCACTGCCAGCGCAGTTCGCCGTGCCGCCGTTTATTCCTGGCGCCCCTAATTTCTGGCGCCCCTAATTCCTGGCGCCCCTAATTCCTGGCGCCGTTGATCAGTCCCTAAGAAACCATCCCTGCTGTCGTACCCATAACGACCGGTTGCCCTTTGACGTGCAGCAGCGCTTCCCCGCGCTTTTCGTCGCGCAGTTCCACGATCATGCGGTAGTCACCCGTGAGATCGAGTGGCAAGTCGAGTTGCACGATCACCGGCATGTCGAGTTCCGTGGTACCCGGTGGTGGCGGGGCGATCGAGAGCTCGGCGTTCGACACCCACAGCTCGGCGCCGCGCGGGTTCACCCAGCGCAGCGTCATCGGATGATCGCCGGCGTCGCTGGGGTGGGCCTTGATGCGCACCACGAAAGTGGCGCGGGGGTGCAGGGCCGGGAGCTGACCCACATGGACGGCGTCGAATACGCCCAGGATGTTGAGCTTCCCTTCCTGGGAGATGTTCGCTGCGTCGGCAAAGAGCGCAAAGGAAACATGCATGCGGAGAAGCTACCGATCCTGAGGCGGGGATTCCACCCACCACGCGCGAGTCGCTCGCGAGGTGCCTAGATTTCGGGGACTATGACATCGCCCCAGCCTCCAGTCGCGGTACCCCGTCCGGGTTTCGGGAGCACCGACCTCGGGCTCGTGCTCATGTCGCTGATCTGGGGGATCAACTACAGCGTCGTGAAAGCGGGTTTGCGTACGCTCTCGCCGCTCACGTTCAACGGGTTGCGGGTCGCGATGGCGGCGATCGTGCTGTTCGTCATTGCGGCATTCGTGCGCGATACCAAGCTCCCGTCGCGTCGGGATATCATAGCGCTGGCGCTGCTCGGCCTGATCGGCAACGGGGTGTATCAGCTGTTCTTCATCTTCGGCATGTCGCGTACGCGCGCCGGTGTGGCCGCGCTGGTGGTGGCGGCCGGACCGGCGTGGATCGCGATCATTTCGCGGATGCTCGGACGTGAGCGGTTGCCGCTGCGTGGATGGAGTGGTATCGGCTTGCAGTTGCTGGGCGTGGCCTGTGTGGTGGGTAGCGCACAGGGCTTCGAGGGTGGGCGCGACGTGATGCTGGGGGCGGGGCTGATCGCGCTGGGCAGTATCGCGTGGGCCACCTTCAGCGTGCTGCTGCAGCCGTATACGATGACCACGCATCCGCTGCATCTGTCGGCCATCACCATGGCCAGCGGCGCGCTGGTGCTGGTGTCGATCGCGCTGCCCGACCTCCTCGAGCTCGATTGGGGCGCGGTGTCCCTGCTGGAGTGGGGGGCGGTGAGCTACGCCGGCATCGGTGCACTGGTGGTGGCGTATCTGCTGTTCTATCGCGGGGTACGAGTGCTCGGTGCCACGCGCACCGCCATGTATGGCAACTTGCAGCCGATTGTGGCGATCGCCTTCGCCTGGCTCATGCTTGGCGAGCAGCCCACGGTCTGGCAGCTGCTTGGCGCCGCGCTCATCATGGCGGGGCTCCTGCTGTCGCGTACGGCGCACGCAAAGCCGATAGCCGCACGCGCCGTCTCCGTTTCCACCTCAGTCCAGACCTCGTGAAGCTCGTTCTGTTCGATATCGACGGTACGCTGCTCTGGTCCGACGGCGCCGGCCGCCGCGCCATGGAAAACGCCCTGTTGCGCGTGTTCGGCACGACCGGTGACACCAGCTATCGCTACGACGGCAAGACCGATCGCCAGATCGCACGCGAACAGATGCGCGAAGCGGGCTTCACCGACGCGACCATTTCCAGTCGGCTCGACGACCTGCTCAACGAGTACATACACGGGCTCGATACCGAACTCACGCGAGAGGGTACCACGCCGGCGCGTCTGTGCGATGGTATTCCGCCGCTGCTCCAGGCGCTGCGCGGTCACCACGAAGTCACGCTGGGACTGCTCACCGGCAACATCGAGCGTGGCGCACGCGCCAAGCTCAACGCGGTGCAGGTCGATTTCGCGCAGTTTCGCGCCAATGCGTTCGGATGCGATCACGAAAACCGTCCCGAGTTGCCGGCTGTCGCGCAGCGTCGTGCCCTCGACCTCCTCGGACTCGACATCGCGGGCGATCGGATGGTCATCATCGGCGACACGCCGGCCGATATCCACTGCGGACGGTCGCTCGGTGTGCGGGCGATCGGCGTGGCTACCGGACGGTACAGCATCGACGATCTCGCCACACACGATCCGGCCGCGGTGTTTACGAATCTCGCGGACACCGACGCCGTCGTGTCGGCGATCCTCGCCTGATGACGTCGGCGATCGCGGCGCAGGCGCGCGTCGTCGGCATCGTACGAGGTCGTGAGATCGATACATCGGCCAGCGTGACGATCGATCAGGACACGCTGGTGCTGGCGTGGGAGGACGCGACGCCGTGGCGATTGTCGCTGAGCGGTATCGAAGGGATCGCCGGCGGCCCATCGTCGCTCACGGTGTATCTCGTGAGCAACGATGTGCTCGAACTGCGTGGTGACGAACAGCTTCGATCGCTCGGACTGCAGCTGCTCGATCGCGCCTGCGCGATGCCGGAGCTCACGCGTGGACTCAAGTCACTCGGTTCCTCGCGCGGGACGCCGGCCGCTGCGCACGATCGCTGGTTTGCGCCACTGCTGGCCGCGCGTCGGTCGCTGGAAGGGGTAAGCGATCCGGCGCGTCAGGTCATGCTGCTCGACGCCGCCACGCTCGCGAAGGAAATTGCGCGGGCCATCAGCGAGATCGCCGCGACGAAGGCGCCCGGCGATGCTGCGGAGCAGCGTGCCGTGGAAGCGGCGCTCGAGGAAGAAGCCGAGGCCGTGTTCACCACCATCGAGATCATGGGGCTGGCCGGCGACGCGTTGCGTGGCGGCGCACTCGACACGCGCATTGCCGACTGGCGGCAATGGGTGGAGACGGTTCGTGGCGTCTTCGCCGCCGCCGATGAGGCCTGGCCCGGTCTCGCCGTCGAGTTACAGTAGCGAGTTGCGGTAGCGCGCGATGTCCGCGCGCGACGTTAACCGCAGCCGCAGTCCGAGCCGCAGCCGCTCTTCGGTTTGCGCGCAGCCGCGATCGAGCGCCACGCGCGGCGCGCCACGAAGAACAGGGCGCTCGCCACGATCAGTGCGACAACGATCAGTTGGGTATTCATCGTCAGCCTCCGAAGCCAAGGGCCGTGCCGCCGGCGTACACCAGCCAGGCCGAGCCCCACGCCAGCGCCAGCATGTAGGCGAACTGCAGGCCGGCCCACTGCCAGCCGATGCGACCACCGCCCGCTTCACGCACGGTGACCGCGATCGTACTGATGCACATCAGTGCGAACACGTAGAACACCATCAGACCGACGGCGATCAGCGGCGTATACACACGCTTGCCGGTGACGGGGTTCCGCTCCGACTGCAAGCGCGTGGTGAGCGCCTGTTCGCTCTCGGTGCCGACGCCGTAGATCGTGCCCATGGTGGACACGAACACTTCGCGTGCGGCAAAGCTGGCGGCGATCGAGACCCCGATCTTCCAATCATACCCCAGAGGGCGCACCAACGGTTCGATCCCGTGTCCGATACGGCCCAGTACGGAGTACCCGAGCTGCTGCTCCTGCTGGACCTCGACCGGCAGTGACGCGTCAACCGAGGCCTTCGGATATGTGGCCATCGCCCACAGCACGATCGAAAGCGCCAGAATCACGGTCCCCGCGCGCTGCAGAAACAGCTGGCAGCGCTGTACCACGGAAATCCCAAGCGACTTGAGACTCGGGAAGCGATAGGGCGGTAGCTCGAGGATCATGGGACGTACGGGGCCCTTGAGCAGCGTGCGCTTGAAGATCGCCGCCACCGCGAGCGCGACGACGGTGCCAAGCAGATACATGAACAGCATCGTCGCACCCTGCAGCGTGAGCCCCGGAACGATCGAGGTCGCCGGCACGAAGGCGCCGATGAGCAGAGTGTACACCGGTAGTCGTGCCGAGCAGCTCATGAGCGGCACGACCATGATCGTGGCCAGACGATCTTTGGGATCTTCGATGGTGCGCGTGGCCATGATGCCGGGCACGGCGCACGCATAGCCCGAGAGCATCGGGATGAAGCTCTTTCCGTGCAGGCCCACACGGCGCATGATGCGATCCATGAGGAACGCGGCGCGCGCCATGTAGCCGGAGTGTTCGAGCAGACCGATGAACGCGAAGAGAATCGCGATCTGCGGCAGGAACACCAGGACCGAGCCGACTCCGGCGAAGACGCCGTCCACGATGAGTGATCGCAGATCACCCTCAGGCAAGGCGGTGCCCACGGCACGGCCGGCGGCGGCAATGATGGCTTCAATCCCGTCCATCATGGGGGTCGCCCAGGAAAAGACGGCCTGAAAGACCACCATCATCAGCACGAGGAAGATGAGCGGTCCCCAAACGCGATGCAGCGCGAACCGGTCGATGCGATCGCTGACGTTGTAGCCGGCCGGCCGGGCGCGGGTGACGGTGCGCTCGATGACTTGCGCGATCCAGGCGTAGCGCACTTCCGATTCGAGACGCGTGGGCACGAACCCCACACTGCGCAGTTCGTCGGATGCGGCCTTGATCGCGTCGGGAAGTCCCGGCACGCCGTCGAGATGCGGACCGACCCGTTGCATACCCAGCAGTCGGAGCGCTTCCATCCGCGCGGCGGTCGCCGACAGGCCGTCGGCCACGAGACAGGCTTCCAGCGGCGCGAGCGCGTCTTGAGCAGGCTCGGGAATCGAGAACTGTCGCGCCGGCGCCGGCAGCTCAGCGGCAATGATGAGCGCCCTCTTGAGCGGCTCGAGCCCTTCGCCGCGCTTGGCGACGGTCGGCACGATCGGCACGCCGAGCTCATGAATCAGCTCCGGCACGTCGATGCGCAGTCCCTCGGCCTCGGCTACGTCGAACTGGTTGAGCGCGATGACGACGGGCACGCCAAGCTCGATGACTTGGCTGGCCAGAAAGAGATTGCGTTCGAGGTGCGAGGCGTCGGCGACCACGAGCACGACATCGGGGCGCCAGCGGTCGGCGTCGCGGCCCAGCAGGACCTCCAGCGCCACCTGCTCGTCAGGGGAGCCCGCGGACAGGGAATAGCTGCCCGGGAGGTCCAAAACAGTCACACGGCGGCCGTCAGGGCCCTTGAAGCCCCCTTCGACCCGCTCGACCGTGACGCCGGCGAAGTTGCCGACGCGCTGGCGCAGCCCGGTCAGGGCGTTGAAGAGCGTGGTTTTACCGGTGTTGGGATTGCCGATGATGGCAACCCGCAGCGCGTCGCGGCCCGCACCGCTGATCGCGACGCGGTTCGCGTTTCCGGGAATGATCGCCGAATCGTCGGGCGACGGGGGGCTTTGCAGAGTACTCACCGGATCCTGACGCAGACGCGACGCTGTGGCCGCGTGTCGGGCGCCTCGCCAGACGCGCTACGCGCGCGCGCTGACGGGCTGAACGGTGATGCCGGCCGTGAGGGCCGACCCCAACGCGAGGCGGGTGCCGCGGACTTCGAGGAGCATGGCATCGCGCGCGTCGATGACGTTGACACTGGTGCCTTCACAGAAGCCCAGCGCGCGGAGACGGCACGCCTCGTCACCCGAGCATTCGATATCGACGACGGTAACCCGGGTGCCTGCAGGGCACGCGTTCAGCGCGCACGTGGTCCGTGCGGCGGAGCTGTTTTGCGACTGCAGGGTGGGGAGCTGAATCGAGGCCACGGTGTTAGATGAGAATGTTTCTCAAAGCGTGTATTGGAGTATACACAGCACAGGCGGCTGGCCGCAATGGGGAGCGGGAGAGTCGGCATTGACGACGCAGGCGGAAAACCCACGGCCCACGGCTCATGGCCCACGGCCGAGAGCCGAACGCCGTCAGCCCACGGCCTAAGCCTACAGCCCACAGCCTACAGCCCCCAGCCTACGGCCCACAAAACACAGCCCCAAAACAAGCGCGCTGTGGGCTATCGGCTCTCAGGCTACAAAGGGCTGAGGGCTTTCAGCTCTCGGCCGTGGGCCGTGGGCCGTGGGCCGTGGGCTATGGGTTTTCCGACTGCATATGATTGGGCGAGGGGGGGCTGGCCGCTTGCTCCTGACCGCCATCATTGTCGCTCCAATCGCCAAGATCGCGATGCCGATGATCCGCGCG
>JBBQXC010000027.1:0-35359 GCA_038210005.1 Gemmatimonadales bacterium | reverse complement strand
TCGGCGTGGGCATGCCGTACGATCGAAGCACGACCGATGTTTACAATCTCTGCAACATCTCGTCGGCGGAGATACCGCCGCTGGATGAGACGTTGGTGCACTGGTTGCACGCTCTCAGCGACGATGAGCTCTCCGCGCAGGCAATCGCGCGGTCGGACATCGACGACGGCGAGACGTACCGCCGCACGACACTGGGTGACTACTTCCACGCGCAGTACACGGCGATCGCTGCCGCCTTGCGCGCTCAGGGTATCACGCTGCACGAGTTCCGCAACTGCACGGTGCGTGACGTCGACGATCATCCCGACGCTGGTAGCGTCGAAATCTGCCTTGATGGACATGAGCGAATCGTCGTGGACCGCGTGGTTATAGCGACCGGCCACGCGTTCACGCAGTCGGATGAGCCGGGTAGTGGCTATTTCGCCTCCCCGTGGCCGATGCAGAAACTGCTTCCCGCGTCGGGCCAGCTCTTCGACTTCGAGATCGGCATGCTTGGCTCGTCGTTGTCCGCGTTCGACGTCGTCTCTTCGCTCGCGCACCGTCACGGCACGTTCGTGCGTCGTGACCGGACGCTGGCGTACGAACCGGTTCCGGACACCGATCATTTTCGCATGGTTCTTCACTCGTCTCAGGGATGGCTGCCGCATCTGCAATACGAGCAGATGGAGCCGTTTCGCGAGATATACCGGCACGTGGATCGGGCTACCATGCTCTCTTTGCGCGACCGCTCTGGTTTTCTCCCGCTGAACGACTACTTCGACCGCGTCTGTCGACCCGCGCTCATGGTCGCCTTCCACAAGGATGGTCGCCCGGACATCGTGGAGCTCCTTGGCACAGCGCGGTGCTCGCTCGAATCGTTCGTAAAGCGAATGAGCGACGAGCACACCGCAGACGACCCGTTCGCACTGATGCGCGAGGAGTTGTACGACGCCAAGCGGTCGCTTCGCAAAGGTACGCCCGTATTCTGGAAGGAAACGCTCGACGACTTGATGTTCACATTGAACTTTCATTACGAGCTGCTGTCGGCCGAAGACCATCTACGGTACCGACGGGTCGTGATGCCGTTCCTGATGAACGTGACATCGGCGATGCCCCTGCATTCGGCCAACATCCTGCTTGCGCTGCGCGACGCCGGCCGTCTCGACCTGATGCCAGGCCGAGTCACGATAAAGTCGAAAGGCACCGGCGACACGACGGTTGAAATCGACAACGACGGGCATGTGGTCGATCACCAGTATCGTATGTTCGTCGATTGCAGTGGCCAAGGCGGACTCGATTTCGAAGCGTACCCCTTCCCGAGCTTGGCGGCAGAGGGCACGGCAACCAGAGCGCTCCTGCGTTTCCGCGACGGCGTGCCGAACGATTTCGCGGTATCCCATGCCGATGAACTGGTGCAGCGCGCTGGCGGATCGTCACTGCGATCGGGTGGCGTGGCGATCGATGGTTACTACCGATTGGTCGGACGGGACGGCGTATCGAATCAGCGAATCCATGATATTGCCTAACCACATGCTACGGGAATCCGTCCTTACTCGTACGGGCTTCAAGCCTGTGACGCGGCAGCGGCCATCGTCGTGCAGTCGTGGTGCGCGCAGCTCGGTGTGGATTGTACGCTCTCTGCAGCAGTCACTTCGGTGACGCGGGTTTACGAAGAGCTGCTGTCACCGGCTACGTGACACGGTTCATGGCTCGCGTGAACGCGACGTCGCCGTCGGCAATGTCAGCGGTGGGCATCCTGGAACGAGTCGAGCGCTGCCCTGGCATCGGGCATATGCTGTCGCAGCGAAAAGTATTCCGGCCATGGGTCAGCGCTGCCGCGTGCGAGCTCCGCCGCCGAATGTATTGAAAACGCGCCGGCGCTGTCGTAGCGGTCGAGGTCTTGCCACCGTACTGGCACCGCGACCGGCGCGCCCGCCCGCGATCGCGTCGACCACGGCGCGATGGCTGTGGCGCCACGCTCGTTCCGGAGATAGTCCACGAACACCTTGTCCTTGCGTCTCGCCTTCGACATGGTCGCGATGAAGCGTGACGGCTCGCGCGCCACCAGAACGTCGGTCACGTCACGGCAGAACTGCTTCACGAACGACCAGTCGGCGCCGGTCACGATCGGCACGATCACGTGAATACCTTTTCCGCCGCTCAGCATCGGATAGCTGAGCAGGCCGACATCCTCCAGCAGCGACGCGACTGTACGCGCCGCATCGCGGACCTCGGCGAAGCCGAGCGATTCGTCGGGATCGAGATCGAATACCAGCCGCTCCGGGTACTCGACGCTCTCGACACAGGAGCCCCAGATGTGCCACTCCAGCACGTTCATCTGCACGCCCGCCACGAGACCGGCGAGATCACGGACGAAGAAATACTGCTCCGTGGAGCCGTTCTTCTCGGTGATCTCCATGTGCGCCATCGCCTCGGGAAACGCGCCGGTGTCGTGCTTCTGGAAGAAACAGTGTTTCGCCCTGCCCTGAGGGCAGCGCACCAAACTGAGGGGACGATTGACCATGTAGGGTAGCATCTGCGCACTGACCGCATCGTAGTACCCGACCAGGGCACCTTTCGTGATGCCTTGCTCGGGGTACACGACGCGCTCCGGGCTCGTGAGCCGCTGGCCGATACGCTCCGCCGCGCTCACACCGCGCGATGCGAGATCGGCCACCTCGTACGAAACGTCGCGCGCCGACTTATCCGTACGCAGACCGATGAAGGACGGGTGCCGCAGGCGTTTGTCCGGCGTGAGTTCGGTGAAGGCAACTTCCGCCACGAGAGTCGGTGTTACCCAACGCGCCGATTTCGAGATCTCGCGCGGTACGTCCTCGACGGTACACTCGGTCTGCACGAGGGCATCGAGACTGCGCTGTAGCTCCACCGCTTCGCTAACGGCAAAACCGGTGCCGACGCGACCGCGATACAACATGCGACCGTCTTCCCAGCTCCCGACAAGCAGGGAGCCGAAGGTGTCCTTTCGAGAAGACGGCGTCCAACCGACCACCACGAACTCCTGCCGTCGGCCGCACTTCACTTTCAGCCAACTCTTCGTGCGCGCACCATGATACGTGGCGGTCGCCTGCTTGGCGATCACGCCTTCGTGGCCCTCGCGACAAATCGCATCGAAGACCTCTTGCCCCTTGCCGCGTACGTGATGAGAGAAGCGGATCGGAGACGTGTCCGATATCGGGCCGAGCAACGCTTCGAGGCGTTCTTTCCGTTCGAGTAGCGGCTGCGAGGTCAGGTCGGCGCCATCGGCCTCCAGCAAGTCGAAGGCAAAAAACACCAGCGGGGCTCCCGTGGCGAGCGCGCCGGTGAGCTTCGAAAAGTCGGTGCGACCATCGGGCATGAGTGCACAGATCTCGCCATCGATGAGTGCTGTACTTTTCGTGAGGTGAGAAAACGGCTCGACGAGTACGTTGAACCTGTGGGTCCAATCGATGCCGCTACGAGTGTACAGACAGACCTCGCGCGCACTGATCGACGCCAGACAACGGTACCCATCATACTTCATCTCGAAGAGCCAGTTTGAACCGGATGGCACAACATCGACCAGCGTCGCCAACTGCGGCGCCCGGAACACCGGCAACGGAACCGACACGTCAGCTCGCCTTGCGTTTGTTCGCGGTCTTGGCCCGGCCGCCCCCGGTCGTTTTCTTGCTCGCAGTTTTCACCGCCGACTTCGAGACCGATCGCGCCTTCCCCTTCACGGTACCGTCGCTCCCCTCGAGACTACGCTTGAGAGCGGCCATCAGATCGAGCACCTTCGTCGGCGCCTGCGGCTCGGCCGAGGCGACACCCGGAACGGTCATCAGCGTTTCTTTCGCCGCGAGCTTCGCGTCGATCACTTCGCGGAGGGCCGTCTGATAGTTGTCTTTGAACGCTGCCGCATCGAAGGGTGCCGACTTCTTGTCGATCAGCGCGACCGCCACTTCGAGCATGTCCGCGTCGGCGTGCTTGGCAGAGATCTTCGAAAAGAATTCGTCTGATTTGCGGATCTCCTGCTCGTAGTGCAACGTCTCGAGCATCAGTCCCGTACCGGTAGGTTTGAGGGCCACCAGATATTCCTTGCCGCGTAACGCGAGTTGACCGAGGCCTACCTTCTCCGACTCGCGGAGGGCATCACGGATCACGCGAAAGGCATCCTCCGCCAGATCGTCGGCGGGCGCGACAAAGTACGATTTGTCGAAATATACCGGATCGATCTCGCAGGCTCCCACGAATTGCGTGAGTTCGAGAGTTTTCCGGGTCTCGAGCTTCACCGCATTGATCTCCGCTTCGGTGAGGAGCACATAGTTCCCCTTCGCGTACTCGAAGCCCTTCATGATTTCGCTTCGATCGATCGGACCGATTCCCGCTACCACTTTTTCATAATTGATCGGCTTGCCCGACGGCTCGTGTATCTGCCGAAACGACGGCTTGGCATTGGACTTGGTGGCGGTGAACAGTTCCACGGCAATTGAAACGAGCGACAGGCGGAGCTGTCCTTTCCACACAGGTCGGGTCGATGGCATACGTCGGTGTCTCGCCGATGACGAGGGGAATGCGCGACGTGGTGTCCGGAGACGTCGCACGTGGATAAAAAGGTACCGGCGCGCGCGCCGAGAACTATTACCCGAAAGGGATAAGCGGGCGGCTCAGTACGTGGCTCTGCCTAGCGCACCTCGAGCAGCGTGTGTGCCAGAATGCGCTCAATGACAGAAATCTCCGCGGGTTTCGCGAGATGGTAGTCGAACCCGGCCGCGACGGCTTGGCGTCGATGCTCTTCGCTCC
Organism: Gemmatimonadales bacterium; assembly: GCA_038210005.1. Lineage (GTDB taxonomy): Bacteria > Gemmatimonadota > Gemmatimonadetes > Gemmatimonadales > Gemmatimonadaceae > Gemmatimonas. The sequence goes on along the minus strand of JBBQXC010000027.1, from coordinate 30,601 downwards.
CCCAACCGGTGAGCGCCACCAGGACGATTCGCTGATCGTGATGCAGACGCCTGATCGCCTCGCCGAGCTCGTAGCCGGTCATGTCGGGCAGTCCGATGTCCGCAAACACGATTTCGGGGGTGCGGCTCGCTATCGATGCCAACGCATCCGACGCAGAATGCACCATGGCGGCGTCATGACCCATCAGCTGCAGCACGGTAGTAAGGCTGTCCGCCACGTCGCAGTTGTCATCGACCACCAGAATGCGCAAGGGGCGCGCCCCTTCTGTCGTGGGTGCTTCGTGGGGAGTAGGCGCGTCCGCTTGGGTAATACCGGCGGGCAGGCGCACGGAAAATGTGCTACCCGTCCCGAGTCCGTTGCTGGCAGCGTGCACGGTCCCACCATGAAGCGATACCAGTTCGCGCACCAGGGACAATCCGATGCCCAGCCCTTCGGGTGTCGTACCACCATGCGGAATTTGAACGAACACATCGAAAACGCGCTCCAACTCTTCCGGCGCGATGCCCCGGCCGGTATCGGTGATGCTGATGATCACTTCGTCCGCTGCGGTCTCCACCGAAATAGTGAGCACGCCGCCCGTTGGCGTGTACTTGGCCGCGTTGTTGATGAGATTCGACACCACCTGAACCAGCCGTATCCGGTCTGCGTGTACCATCACCGGTGACTCTGGCAACGATGTGATCACGTTGTGCCGGTGTTGCTGCACCGCGTGTTGCGTGACCTCCAGTGCATCGCCGATCACCTCACGTGCATCGAGGGCTGCCAGACGTAGTGCGACCTTGCCGAGGCTGATGCGAGACACGTCGAGCAGGTCGTCCACCAAGCGCGTCATACTCGACACCTGCCGCTCCATGATCTCACGTGTGGCATTCACCTGCTCGTCGTCACGGGAGATGCGGCGCAGGATCTCGAGACCGTTGCGAAGCGGCGCCAGCGGATTGCGGAGTTCGTGTGCGAGCGTAGCGAGAAACTTGTCCTTGCGGTAGTTGGCCTCTCGCAACGCTTGGGTGGCCTCGCGTTCCGCAGTCTGATCGCGGGCCAAACTCAACACATGATCGACGGTGCCGTCGTCGCGCAGCTCAGGGGTGAGGAGCACGGCGAAACTGCGGACGCCGTCCGGGCCGGGCACAGCGACCTCCAGCGACTCACGATCCGCCGTGGCGAACACTCTGTGTACGGCCGATTCGACCTGATCGCACACGGCAGTCGGTAAGCCCACTTCGCGGGTGGTCTTGCCGAGCACCTCGGACAGCGGCAAGCCCAGGACTTGTTGTGCCGATGTATTCGCGAACGTGTGACGGAAGTTGCGGTCGAAGCGAGCGAGCACATCGGGGATGGCGTCGGTGACCGATTGGAGACGGCGCTCGTTTCGACGCAGCTCCTCACTCTGAGCGCGTTCGTGGCTCAAATCAGTGTTTGTGCCGAACCACATTTCAATGTCGCCGCTCTCTCCACGCAGCGGATTGATCTGCGTCAGGAAAGGTCGGAACGTTCCATCCTTTCCGAGAAGCGGGAATACCATATCGAACACAACACCCGCACGGATCGACTCCTGCCACCGCTCGATAACGGTAGGGAGAACATCCGGGTGGTGGAATCGTTTCCACCCCCAGCCTTGCACATCTGCATAGCTGCTTCCCGTATAGTCATACCACCGCTGATTGTACCAGAAAATGTCGCCGTCGGCATCGGCGATCCATGCCATCTGGCCGATCGCCTCGGCCAGCTGACGGAAGCGGGTTTCGCTCGACCGCAGTTCCTGTTGCGCGCGAAGACTTTCTGTGACGTCGCGAAGTTCCACGACGGTTTGCGCGGTGGATCCTGGAATCAGGAGGGGGCCAGCCGACATCGCCACCGACCGCTGCGTGCCATCCGCCCGTACCACGGCGGCTACCAGCTCACGCGCCGACGTCGCCCCGCGTAGCGTAGAATGCAGCGTGCACGTCGACCCGGCGCACTCGGCCCGCGTCACCCCGTCTGTGGGGTGCAGACAATCGTGTAACATCTCACCGATCAGGTCATCGTGGGCGAGACCTGTCACCGCTATCGACGCCGGATTGGCGAACGTACACCGGCCATCACTGTCGAGTACGAAGATGGCGGTGGACGCGTTGTCCGTGATCGCACGTACGAGGGCGTGTTGAGCCTGAAGGTCTTGCTCGGCGAGCAGGCGATGCGTGATGTCCACCGCTGACGGTACGAGAAATTGGAGTACGCCCCCCTGAAACACCGGTTGGAGCATGAAATCGATCGTCATGCGCGCGTCGTTGGCTACACGAATTTCTTCGTCATAACGCACCAGTTCGCCGGCGGTGGCGCGCACGAAGGCGAGCCGGAGTCGCTCCTGCACCGCTGCACTGTGGTCGAACCACGCACACTCCCACAGCTTCCGACCGATCGTATCCGCGCGCGTGAGTCCGGCAGCCTGCAATGGGGCCTGATTGGCCTCCAGCAATGTGCCGTCCGTCGCCATGAGTCCGATAAACGCGAACGTGGCGTCGATCACACTCCGCAAGCGCCATTCGCTGGCGCGTATCTCACGCTGGAAGCGCACGCGTTCGGTGACATCGGTGAAGGTGATGGAAAGCCCGGATTCCTGCTCTCCGGCATTGGAGTAGGCGCTTACCCGACGGAGAAACGTGGATCCGTCGTGCAGGTCGATCTCATGCTCGATGGCACCAGCAGCCGCGTTCACCTCGTCGTGAGGGGGAAGTGGCGGCATCAGTACGGCGCGGTGGGTGACGTGCGCCAGTGGCCGTCCGACATCATTGGCAACAAGATTGTAGATACGGCCAACATGGGGATTGGTGCGCCGTATCGCGCCGGAGCGATCGAGAAGAATGGTTGGAATGCCCGTACTGTCCAGCAGTTTCGCGAGCTCGCGATTGGAGTCGGCGAGCGCGTCGTTCACGTGTTCCAGCTCACCCTTTGACCGGTCCAACTTCTCGATCGCTGCTTGCAGTTCTTCGTTCATCGACGAGAGTTCTTCGATCGTGGATTTGAGCTCGTCACTCACGGCATCTGCCTCGCGCGTTACGCGTCGGAGGTCGGCCCGTGCGTCGCGCACCTCTCGCTCCAGCTGTGCAACGCTTACGACCCCGGGATCGGGCATGCGCGCCCCTTCGACGTCGGCGTGGTCGCCCGCCCCGTTGGAGTCCGGCGAGCGTTCGCTGTCGTCGATGAGACGGGCAGGCACCGTGGGAGGCTCCAGATAGTCGGCGTCGTCGTGAGCGGCAGGCATAGGGCGGGCGCGATAAGAGGAGATGTGAACGGCGGACGTGGAATCGGCTCCTACTCGCCGGTACACACGGTGTCGAACGTCGATCGGCGAAAACAGCGCATTGGCACCGCGTACCGATTCCGACGAACCAAGCAGAAGCGTGCCCTGCGGACGTAACGAGCGATGAAAGTCCGCGAGCAGGCGATCTGGCTCCCGCTCTCCAAAATAGATGAGGACGTTGCGACAACAGATCAAGTCGAGACGCGAATATGGAACGTCGACGAGCAGATCGTGCCGCGCGAAGACAATCCGGTCGCGCAACCATCGCTTGACCTGTAGCTCACGTCCTGTGGTGTCGAAGAAGCGATCCAGGCGTTCTGGGGTGACATGGGCGGCACGAGACGCCGGGAAGGCGCCGCGCCGCGCCGCGCCGCGTCGAGCGCCAACGGGTCCACATCCGACGCGAACAGCTGGACGCGTTTCAGTGCCGGCCAGCGGTCGCCCAGTTCATCGCACAACATAGCGATCGTGTACGCTTCCTCTCCCGTGGAGCAGCCCGCCACCCAGATTCGCGGCACCGTCGCCTCGTGCGCTTCGGCCACACCGGGGAGCACCTGCGCCGCCAGATACGCAAAAACGTCCGGATCTCGGAAAAAACCGGTAACACCGAGCAACAACTCGTGGAACAACGCTCGCGATTCGTTCGGCTCGTTTCGCAGGCCTTCGACGTATTGCGCGACCGACTCGACCCGCAGCTTATGCATGCGCCGGATCGAGCGACGAATCAAGGTGGCGCGCTTGTATGCTGAAAAATCGTGATTCGCGTCACGGCGAACCAGCGTCAGAATCTCGACCAGCGCCGCCTCGACGCCGTCAGACAAATTCGACACGACGGGTTGCTTCACTGTTGGTATGACGGGGCACAAACCATCGGGTGCACGCACCGGACTGCTCGACCCGGATCGCATGCTGGGCGGCGATTTGCTCCGCCAAGCGACTCCACGGGCTCAGCGCCGGAGCGTCCAGTTTCGGGCCGTTTGATGGTGCGGCGACGGCCGATATATCGAGCCACACGTGCAGGCCTTCGACTGACGGCGAAGCGCCGAACTCGACAAACCGTAGCTGACCACGCGCTCCGGCTTCGCTACGATGTGCCCGCGCCTGAGCGAGCATCGACGCCGATAGCGCGGATACCTCGAGTGGAGTCGGCATTGCTTGCACCGCGCTCATCTGCACGGAATAGCCGGACCCGAGCATGATCGGTAACAGCTCGGCCATTACTTCGAACCACTGCGTATGAGCAACGGTGCTTGGCCCATGCGTGGGGTTCTGCAGGCCCATCAGTAAGCGAAGCGTGTACTGCGTGCGTGCAAGTCCAGCGGCCGCGGTTCGCATCGCGCCCTCGGCACCCGACGCGGACGCCCCCAGGCGCAATGCCTCGGCCCGCATGCGCAGGCCACCGGCCGTGCTGCCCAGGTCGTGAGCAATGCCATCGAGCAGCTCCAGCAGAAGCGTCAGCTGATCAGGTGCGATGGGCGGCTCTTCCGTAGGCATGCGGGCGGTAGCAGGGCAGATCGGAGTTGCGGGACGGGTGTGGCGCACAGCCAGCCACGTAGCCAACGGGTGGGCTTACGGTCGTGCGAAACCATGGACATGTTAGCACATGTCCGCGTAGCTCGCGATTCCACTCCATGACCGCGCTCCAAATGCCGCCACCTCTTCGTGTTCTGCTCGTGGACGACCATACGCTCATGCGCGAGGGACTTGCGGCAGTGTTGGGAGCGCACGGCATCGACGTGGTCGGGCAGGCGGCAAACGCGGAATCGGCGATTTTGCTTTTCGAATCCAAGCGACCGGACGTGAGTGTGATAGACGTGCGCATGACACCAATGGACGGTGTCGAGATCACGGCAGCCTTTCGAGCGCGTGACCCGAACGCTCGCGTGGTGTTGCTCACGACGTACGATACCGATGAGGAAGTGTTTCGCGGTCTACAGGCAGGTGCGGCCAGTTATCTGCTGAAAGATGTCGCCTCCGAAGAGCTCGTGAGCACACTACAGCTCGTCCATCTCGGCCGTACCGTGATTGCACCGCAAATTGCCGCGAAGCTCGCACTCCATGTGTCGTCGGCGACGCTCACTGCTCGCCAGACCGATGTGTTGCGCGCGCTCGCTCAAGGTCGGTCGAACGCGGAGATCTCCGACACGTTGTTCATCAGTGAAGGCACGGTGAAGGCGCATGTGAAAGCCATACTTGCCAAGCTTGGCGCTCGCGATCGGACGCAAGCGGTGATGACCGCTATCAGGCGAGGGATCGTACGTGATCTGTAGGTAGGACGCGGATTTACTCCCTTCGGACAGTCGCAAGCCGCTATGTTCAGCGACACTCTTCGCGGTGACCACCACCTCCCGTTCGAATAGGCGCACGGTAGATGCTGGTGGCTTGACCGGCGAGGGTGTGCACATGGCGGAAGAGGTGATTGAGGAATCCAGCGTACGGCGAGTGACCCGACTGGCCACCATTCGTCGTCCCGCATCGGAACTGTTCGACACATGGCGTGAGCTGTCGCGCCTGCCGACGTTCATGCGGCACGTGAAATCGATACACGAGAACGGCAACCGTTCACATTGGGTGGTGCGTTCTCACGGAGGCGATGTAGAATGGGACGCCGAGCTCACCATCAATGTACGGCCCAACCGCATTGCGTGGCGCTCGCTCGAGGGTGCGGACATACCCAACACCGGTGACGTGACGTTTCAGCCGGCGCTGCAAGGTCGTGGCACCGAGATGCGCGTCACGCTCACGTACGACCAGCCGGCCGGGGTACTGGGCGAGCTGATGGCGCGCCTTACCGGCGACGATCCCCAGAAGCAGCTCGACGAAAGCGTGATGCTCTTTCGGATGCTGTTGGAAACAGGGCACATCGCCACCACCGACGGACAGTCGCATGGCGGACCGGAACGCGACAGTGATCGCCCCGTCGCCCAGGCGGAAGGGGCGCATACATGAAAGCCGTCTGCTTTTCCGGCACGCGGGACATCACGGTCGAAACCGTTCCCGATCCGCAGCTCCTCCTGCCCACCGATGTCATTCTTCGCGTGACCAGTACCGCGATCTGCTGCAGTGATTTGCATCTGTACAACGGATATAATCCCACCATGAAAGAGGGCGATATCCTCGGTCACGAGTTCATGGGTGAGGTCGTCGAAATCGGGTCTGAGGTGAAGCGAATCAGGCGAGGTGACCGCGTCGTCGTTCCGTTCAACATCGCCTGCGGCTCGTGTTATTTCTGCTCGCGCGACGAGTATTCCGGTTGTGAAAACAGCAACCCCAACGGCATGATACCGGCTGCCGTGAACGGCTATCCCGCCGGTGGACTCTTCGGTTACTCACACATGTACGGAGGGTATGCGGGGGGACAGGCCGAATACGTGCGCGTGCCGTTCGCCGATGTCGGGCCACTCGTGATTCCCGACGGCATGACGGACGATCAGGTGCTCTTTCTGAGCGACATCTTTCCCACCGGTTACATGGCGGCAGAGAATTGCAACATCCGTCCCGGTGCCACCGTTGCCGTGTTCGGCGCGGGTCCCGTGGGGCAAATGGCGGCGCTCAGCGCCAAACTCCTGGGCGCGGAGCAGGTTATCAGTATCGACAGCGTCACCGAGCGGCTGGCGATGGCGGAGACTCGGCTGGGCACCCTGACCGTGAATTACGACCAGACGGAAGACGTCACGGAGGCGCTCAAGGAGATGACCGGCGGGCGCGGCCCTGATGCCGTGATCGATGCTGTCGGCATGGAAGCGCACGGTAGCGGTGCGATGGCGTTGTACGATCGCGCCAAGCAGGTGCTCAGACTGCAGACCGATCGACCGACCGCATTGCGCCAAGTGATCGAGGCGTGCCGACCAGGCGGAACGGTGTCGATTCCCGGCGTGTACACCGGGGTGATCGACAAAATGCCGATGGGCGTCGCCTTCGGAAAAGGCTTGACGTTCAAGATGGGTCAGACCCATACCCAGAAGTATATGAGCACACTGTTGGAGCACATCGTGCGCGGTGATGTCGACCCTTCATATATCATCACGCATCGTGTTTCGCTGGACGATGCTGCACACGCCTACGCCGAATTCAACGACAAGCAGGACGGGTGCATAAAGGTCGTGATGAAGCCGGCCGCATGAATGCGCCGAATGTGCCTTGTCGAAGGTGTCTCGCGAAGATCGCTCGAAAGAGCAATGTCGCAACGGCCGCGAGCGCCTGAATTTAGTGCCGAGCCACAAGCTCGTTTCGACTACACCGAACCTCGTCAGACAACCGCTTCCGGAGATCACAATGCCCCCCATCGAGACGCTCGACGACTTGTTCGTTCATCAGTTGCGCGATATCTACAGCGCCGAACGCCAGCTGGTAGCGGCGTTGCCGAAAATGGCCAGGAATGCGACGTCGCAAGACCTGAAAGACGCGTTTACTACGCACCTCGAGCAGACCGAGGAGCAGGTGAATCGCCTGCAACAGGTGTTCGAACAGCTCGGCGTCTCCAGCCGTGGACCCAAGTGCAAGGCGATGGAAGGACTCGTCGAAGAGGGCAAGGAAATCGCCGAAGAAGACATCACGCCCGAAATGCTGGACGCCGGGCTCATTGCTGCCGCACAGCGGGTGGAGCACTACGAGATTGCCGCATACGGCACGGTGTGCGAGTACGCCCGAGCGCTGGGCCACGATGAGATCCTGACTCTTCTACAGTCTACGCTCGACGAAGAAAAAGAGACGGACAGGCTGCTGACTACGCTCGCTGTGACTGGTATCGAGGAGCTCGACCTGGCGAACGACGAGGAAGAGTCGGAAGACGCGGATGATTCGGAAGAGGAATCGAGCTCGGTGGCGGTGAAGAAAACGCGCGCGCCTTCGAAAGCCGCCACGCGTGCTCCGGGCAAGCCAGCTGATCGCAAGGTCGCTTCGGCATCCAGCAAGTCGACCAAGAAGGGAGCTCGTAGTCGCTGAGCCGATGCGCAACTGAGCGCACACAATTGTGGGCAGCGACATGTGAGAGTGCGGTGGCCGATAGGCCTCCGCACTCTTTGCGCATACTCAGCCGGTTCGGCGAGCCGCCAGGTACGCATCCAGAGAGCACGCGAGCGATGGCATGAGTGCGCCCCGCTCGCTGCCGAGGGCGCTGTAGCGTGGCCGTACGGCAAGCGAACCGGGTGAGACGGGCGGAGCGGGCTCCAGGGCGGAGGTGCTCAACCCGGCCATCGCGCCGGCCATCTGTGCGATCTGCAGCCAACTCAGCGGTTCGGGATTACTGAGATGCCAGATGCCGTACTCCGAATCGATGAGCAAGTCCAGCGACGTATCGACGAGTGACGGTACGTAGGTCGGCGTGACCACACTCGTCGAGATGTACAGCGTCTTACCGCCGGCGAGCTGATTCAACGTCTGGGTTACGAAATTATGGTCGTCCCACGGACCGAAGAACGCACTGGTACGCACCATGAGCGCCGTGGGCAGTCGCGCAAGGACATCCTGTTCCGCTTGCACCTTACTACGGCCGTATACATTGAGCGCGTTGGTCGCGTGCCGTTCTGCATACGGCGTATCGCGTTCTCCGTCGAACACGAGATCCGACGAAAACGTGAGTAGACGTGCACCGTAACGCTTGCACGCCGCCGCGGCGTTCAACGCCCCCTGAGCGTTCGCCAGGTGGCAGCTCACGGGATCGCGCTCAGCGGCGTCGACATCGACGAAGCCAGCGGCATTGATCACCGCCCATGGACGAGTGCCGGCCACCACGTCGTCCACTTCTTTCCCATCCGTGATGTCGACATCGGCCCGGCTCATCGCCACATACGACAGCCCTCTCGATTCACAATGTCGAACGAACGCGCTTCCCAGTGTACCGTGCGCGCCGAGGATCAGTAGTGGCTGTTGCTTCCTGGACTCCAGAGGGAGGGTACACAGGAAACCGGGTGTCACACTCCGCGTCCACCAGCCCGGCTGTGACGCAACGGCGTGCTGCATATCTCCGTGACGCGCGAGCTGACCAATGGCATGGGCAATCGCCGTCGGTCGTGGCTGCGGCGCTCGCACATCGAAAGCACCTGCTTCGTATCGTCCCGATTCCTGAGTGACGAGCGTGTCCCAGTCGTACGCGCCGAAGAGTGCCCATGAAGTGACCGCACGCACATCCACGCCGCTTCGCTCCGCCACCCGGGCGCCATGCCAAGCGGCGTACAGCCACCGGAGCTGCTCGTCTCGCGTACAGCCGAGATGAACTTCGGTAAGCGCTACCGGCCGACCATACCGGGCATGTATACGCTCCAATGCCGTAGTGAAGCCGATGCTCCAGCTGGACAGATGACCGGCAGCGGCAACGTCGGCGTATGCATCGCGGCCGTTCCCGCCGTGCACGTCGGCTGAATACTTGCCGACTTCGTGATCGAGATAACGGTCACTGGTGGCATAATAGTCGATACCGATCACATCCGGCGGACTGCGGTGCTCCTGGAACCACGACACTTCGTGGTCGTCGACGCCGTGCGCGCGGAGGTATGCAGACAGCGAGTGAGCGCGATCGACCCGACCGAACTGCAGGTCGAGCGCCAGATCACGCCGGCTGTTCTCGAAGCTCGCCTGATACGTCAGCGGCGCCGTGCTGAACGTGGTCCCCCCGTCCTCCGTGCACACATACTGCGCTGCGGGGTTCACGGCGCGGATGCGCTGCATGGCCAGCACCGCACCGCGGCACTGGTTCAACACCATTCGCACGAAGTCGTGATCGTTTCGGCAGTGCGGATACCAGTGTCCGTACAACCCGGCGAATCGTGCGGTGACCATCGGCTCGTTCACCGGTGTGTACGCGTCGATCCACGGATAACGCTCCGCGACGGCGCCCGCATATTGGGCGAGCTTCTCGGGGAACGCGCTGTCCAACAGATCGGTATGACGCGGTCCGCTCCCGTGGTGCATGAGGCCGACAATGGGGCGTATGCCACAATCGCGCAGTCGATACAGGAATGCATCGGTGCCTATCCAGTTTGCATCAGCCACCGAGTGCGGTGCCACATTCTCCCACAACACGGGGTACCGCAGGCGAGACACGCCCAACGCAGCGATCCGATCGATGTCACCGAGGCGCCCGGCGTGACCCGAACGGGCGAGCTGATCGAAGTACAGCTCGCCGACACGGTTGACCGTGCATTCCAAGCCTGCCCACAACTCTATCATGCCGTGGCAGCAGATAGCTCCGAGCGTCGTACACCCGTGAGCCGCGTACAGAGGGCCAGAGACTGGGCGACGACCTGATCCATATTGTAGTACCGGTACGTGCCGAGTCGACCGGTGAAGTGCACCGTACTCACCGACTCGCCGAGGGCGCGGTACTTCTCGTACAGCTGCGCATTCTCGGGTCGCGGTACCGGATAGTACGGGTCTCCGTCGCTGCGAGGATATTCGTACACGAGGGTGGTCTTCGCGTGGCTCTGTCCGGTGAGCTGCTTGAACTCGGTGACTCGCGTGTACTCCTGCTCGTTGGGCCAATTCACCACCGCCGCCGGGAGCGCACGCTCGACGTTGCGCGTTTCGAACTTGAATTCGAGTGAACGGTACGGCAGCGGACCGAAGCGATGTTCGAAGAAGTCGTCGATGGGTGCGGTGCAGATCATCTCATGATACCGTACGCGTTGCATGACGTCACGATAGTCGACGCCCAGCTCGACCGTGATGTTCGGATGCGCGAGCATGCGCTCGAACATCGGGGTGTAACCGTGGAGCGGCATGCACTGATAGCGGTCGCCGAAGTAGCGGTCGTCCCGATTGGTGCGCACCGGTACGCGCGACGTGACCGAAGCGTCGAGCTCCGAGGGATCGAGCGCCCATTGCTTGCGCGTGTAATTCCGGAAGAACTTTTCGTACAGGTCCCGGCCGACCTTTGCCACGATCACGTCTTCCGACGTCCGTACCTGAGCCACAGGCTCGGCGATGGACAAGAAGTAGGCCTCGAGCTCTTCCTGCGACAGTTGCCACCCGTACAACTGATTCACCGTGTCCAGATTGATGGGAATCGGCAAGAGCTTACCCTCGACCGAGGCAAGCACGCGATGCTCGTACGGACGCCACTCGGTGAACTGCGACAGATATTGCAGCACTTCGAGCGAGTTGGTGTGGAAGATGTGCGGGCCGTACTTGTGGATCAGGATGCCGTGAGCGTCGAGATGATCGTAGGCATTCCCGCCGATATGTGGACGTTTGTCCACTAAGAGCACGCGCTTGTTGAAGACGGACGCCAAGCGTTCGGCGGCTACGCTGCCGCCGAAACCGGCACCCACGATGAGGTAGTCGAATGTCCGATTGTGCATATCAAGCCGCGGCAGCCGCGGTCTTGGTCATGATGTCCTGCATCCGCTGCCAGGTGGCATCCCAGGAGTTTTGCGCAAGCACCCGATCGACGCGTGACAGGCGTGTAGTGTCGGTGTCGCCGAGACACTCCTGGACAGCGATCACGAATTCAGACGCGGTGGCGGCGATACGTACCAAGCCGTCGTTACCCCAGCCGCGGACGACATCGCGCACCGGCGTCGAAACGGCGTGCAAGCCGGCGGCAAGATACTCGGGCGTCTTGGTGGGACTGATGAAACGGGTCGCGTCGTTGATGGCGAAGGGGAGCATGCCCACGTCCCATCCCGACAGGTAGGACGGCAGCTGATCGTATCGGCGAGCGCCGAGGTAGTGCACATTGGTACGCCGCGGCAGCGACGACTCGTCGATCTTGCACACGGGCCCGATAAATACGAGCTGCCAATCCGGTCGCGCGTCCGCCACCGCAGCGATCAAGTCCAGATCCAGACGCTCATCGAGCACGCCGCAGTAGCCGAGGATGGGTCCCGGGATCGCCCGTTGATCCTCCGGCTCGCAATCGTTCATCCTCGCTTTGGCGAAATGATGAGTATCCACGCTGCTCGGCACCGCGTGACAGTTCGTGTGGAACTGCGATTTCAGCTCATAAATACTGTGACCGCCGGTGAAGACGACGTCGCACAGGCCAAGCAGCTGCTTCTCGAGGAGTCTCAGCGCTGCAGGTGCACCGGCAAAGCCCGACAGTTCGTCCATGCAGTCGTACACGCGCACCCGGGCGGAAAGGTGCGAGGCGAACGGCAACGCCATCGGTGTGTAGAACCAAAGTGTGTCCGGCATCACAGTCTCCTCGGTCATCCAGCGATCGAGAAGTTTGCGCTGCATCGGCACGGCGTCGTGCGCGTCGACACCGCCAGCGAAGCGCGGTCTCAATACAACCACATTTGGGACAGGACTCGAGCGTTCCATGAAGGCGTCCGCGTCGGTGTGCACCGGCTCTTCAATAAAGAACACCCGGCGATCTCGTGCAGCGCGGGTGAGCAGATGCTGTGGACGTTGAAACACCCACTCCCAACGTAGGTGGGAGAAGCAGAGCAGATCACGGTGAGAGGCCAGCGGCTGATCGGAAGCTCGGGATTGCATACGATATCCAAGTGAAGGGGAATAGGAACGACATTTTCGCAAACGCCGGCGCCGACTTCCAGTATTCAAGTAGGCGATTTCCGTATTGTCCATTCGGGCGATATCCGGCACCTCCACAACGGACTACTCGAAGATCGCCCGACGGGTTCATAGGCCAGGACGACGGTTGGGTAGAGATTCTCGTTCAGCGATCCCTCTCGACGGCCGTCGAATTCAATCGATATGCAGACCAACTCCTTCACCGGTAGCGCATCATGAACGATGATCGTTTCGACCCGAACGTGCGCGAGGCGCTGGTCGCGACCTGTACTGCGCGCAACGCGTTCATCGAGGCGTCCAGTCTGATCGAGTCGCCAGCATACGCTGCGCTGTGCATGGAGCGAGCGCATGATCACGATCGGGCGGCCGATTCGCTCATGTCGTACGCAAAGAAGGATCCCCGCGCCGCACTGCTCGAGGCTGTACTCGAGAGTCGTCGGGCGTACCGGCTTACCATGTCGATGGCGCAGCGCTTGCTCGCCGTGCCTCAGCAGAGCTCACCCTGACCGCAGCGGAACCCATGCAAAACGGCGACACCGCAGTACGCGTGAAAACACCGCGCGACAGAATCAACGCGTTCGGGTCGGATCGGCATGCGCAGCAGGAAGCCTCGCTGGGAGACCTGCTATCACGTCTCACGAGCGACACGACCGCGCTTGTACAACAGGAAGTGGCGCTCGCCAAGGCTGAACTGAAGCAGACAGGAATCCGGCTCGGTAAGGATGCGGCCAAAATAGGAGTGGCCGTGGCGCTCGCTTTCGTAGGCGGGCTCGCACTGACGGCCTTTCTGATCATCGCGCTCGGTAAGGTGCTCGGCGGCAGCTATTGGCTATCAGCGTTGCTGGTCGGAGTCGTGGCCTTCGGCGTGGGCTATGCCATGGTCAAAAGCGCCATCAAGGACATAGGCGACCGCGGTATAACCCCGCAGCAGACAGTCGACAGCTTACGTGAAAATCAGCAGTGGGCCAAGCGTGAGGGGCGCGATCTCAAGCGCGATTTGACGAATCAATCGCGAAGTTACTCCACATCATCTTCCACGCTGTAAGGAGGACACCATGCAAAGCTATGAACAGCAAGACGGTACTGCCAACCAAAGCATGTCGATGGGTTCGAAGGCGCGCCAGATGGTCTCGCAGGCCGAAGCAAAAGCAGGCGAGCAGGTTCGCTCAGGTATCAGTGCCGGAAAAACGCGTGCGGCCAGTGCACTGCACGGCGTCGCCGAATCGCTGCTCAACGGCAGCGCCCAGCAGGAAGATGGACTCGGTCAGTACATTCGGCAGGCAGGGGAGCAGGTGCAGCGGGCCGCCGAATTCCTGGATACCACCGATGCGCGCGAACTGACGCGACGGACCGAAGCGTATGCCCGTGCACAGCCTGCGGTCTTCATCGGCGGCGCGTTTGCCATCGGTATTCTGGCCGCGCGGTTTTTCAGAAGTTCACATCACGACAATAGCGAGCGGCAGGGGAACGGTGAACAGGCGGGTGCGAGTCAGTACGGGGCCAACGGCGGCCTGCTACCACGACAGGACCAAGAGCGTCGTCTGGACGTGTATGTTGAGCCAACGGCGCCTGACAATACACGAGCCGGTGGCGGGAGGCATCCATGACTGCGGGCGCTCCGTGGCTCGAGGTCGACGACGTGCATCAGTCGAGCCGCGGCCTACATGACGACGGGGTAGAAGCGCGACCGTTCAATGCGGACAACACTGACGCGATCCGCGCGGATATCAACGAAACGCGAGCACGCATGAGCCAAACGTTGGACGCACTTGGCGCGCGACTCAATCCGCAGACCATCAAGGACAACGTGAAGGATAGCATTCGTGAAGCCACCATCGGGAGGGTCAGCCACATGGCACAGAGCGCGGCAACGAGCGTAACACGTAGCGCATCAGGCGTCGCGGACACGATCCGGGAGAATCCCATCCCAGCGGCGATGATCGCGATCGGCCTTGGCTGGATGTTCTTCAACGGTCGCTCATCGAGTCCGGACCAGCACGGTTCGATGGATCGTATCAAAGAGGGCGTACAAGATCTCACGGATTCGGCTCGCGACCGCGCGGGTCAATTGGCGGATCAAGCGCGCGACACGGTCGATACCGCGGGGCATACGGCGCGCGATCTTGCCGGCTCTGTAGCCCACACCACGAAGCGTAGCGCTGGTCGAGTGGAAAAGGCCTTTTACGAGAACCCGATGGCGCTCGGCGCCATGTCGCTCGCGGTCGGTCTCGCCGCCGGATTTTCGGTGCCGGTG
This sequence comes from Gemmatimonadales bacterium, assembly GCA_038210005.1. GTDB lineage: Bacteria > Gemmatimonadota > Gemmatimonadetes > Gemmatimonadales > Gemmatimonadaceae > Gemmatimonas. The sequence continues at coordinate 15,593 of JBBQXC010000027.1, read as the reverse complement.
AGCGACCGCGAAATTCGGATGATGGGAGATGCTCGCGACGGCGTGGTCGATCAGATCGAAGAGGTGGCCGACGACCTCAAAGAGAAAGCCAGGAGCGTCGCATCCAGAGTTATGAATGAGACGAAGACGGCTGTGCGCGAGGAAGGTTTGATGTCCTGATATTCACCTGTCGATGAGCGACCTGCGACTCATGGCCTGTGTTACGTCACATCGGCGAACGCAGCAGCGCGACCGTGTGTTCCAAGAGCTTCTCACGCCACGGTCGACTCGTCCACATTTCGAGCGTCACCTGATGTGATCGTGCACGGTCCGCTTCGAAATCCGCGATTTGGCTCACTGGAAATCCGTTGTCGTACACATTGAGATTTGCTTCGTCGTTCAGCCGGACATGAATCTACAATGATACATGGTCGGCTGAAACTCGTGGATTATGACTCCGGCATGCAAAAGTTTGCCCCACCTCGCGCGCGAAGGCCCGCACGGGCGCGCTCACTCAAGGCATCGGCGAAATCGCGACCGATGCTTCCCGACCAGTAGATAAACGTTTCGAACGTAATGGCGCGCGTCCCTGCCTCGATCGCCTCGAGCATGGCCGGGAAAATCGCGGCACCGTTGCGCAGCCGTGTCACGAGATTTCTACTGGTGATGGGCGGGCCGAGCAGCGTGCCCATCGAGCGCAGAAACTGCGCGTCCGCCACACGAGAGGGCGCGTCGATTCTCTCCTGGATCTTCTTCTCGCTGGACGTGAGATTGAGGATGAAAACCGTGAGAAGGAGAGTGACGAGAACGGTGGCGATAACGGTCACAGGTCGGTGCCGACGGGAAAACGGTGAGAAAGAGCGAGGAGACGGGTATCGGGCGTACTGCACAGTAAGCTCCCACAGACCGGAGCGTGGTGCGAGCGCTGCATCCGGTCCGGCACGCCTGACGCGTCTCCGACCCCGACGGTAGCTTGGGTGGTGGTGCGCCGGTGCACCTCCCGAATCCCGCCTGTAGAGGAGTGTTCTTCGTGTACTCCCGTCGTTCCAAAGTCGCGCCGCAGTACGATGTCATCGTGGTTGGCTCCGGCGCGGGCGGCGGTATGACCGCCTACCAACTGTCGGTGCAGGGGCTCAAGGTGCTGCTCCTCGAGGCCGGGCGTGACTACGACCCGGTTACCGAAACGCCCATGTTCCAGACGCCGAAAGACGCGCCCCTGCGCGGTAGCGGGAACGCGGACAAACCGTTCGGCTTCTACGATGCCACGGTCGACGGCGGCTGGCGCGTGCCCGGTGAGCCGTTCACCATCGCGCCGGGCAGTCAGTTCAGCTGGTGGCGTTCCCGCATGCTGGGTGGCCGTACGAATCATTGGGGCCGTATCTCGCTGCGCATGGGCCCTTACGACTTCAAGCCCAAGTCGCGCGACGGACTCGGTGCCGACTGGCCCATGACGTACGACACGATGGCCCCGTATTACGACAAGACGGAGTTGCTGATCGGCGTGTACGGCGGCGAGGACGATCTCGAGAACACGCCGCGCTCGTCGCCCGGCGTCCTGCAGCCGCCACCGGCCGCGCGCTCGTACGAGTTGCTGGCCAAACAGGCGTGCGATCCGCTCGAGATTCCGGTGATTCCGGCACACCGCGCGGTGCTCACGCAGCGGCAGGATTCGGTGCGGTTACCGGCCAAGCTGCATCCCGGCAATGCGCTCGCGCAACGCGTGCTGCGGCAGAGCATGAACGAGCGCATGGCCTGCTTCTACGCCACCGACTGCGGTCGCGGCTGCTCCATCAAGGCGAACTTTCAGAGCACCACGGTGCTGCTGCCGCCCGCGATGGCCACGGGCAATGTCACGTTGATCACCGACGCGATGGTGCGTGAGGTGTCGGTCGACGCGCAGGGGAAGGCCAGTGGCGTGCACTACATCGACAAGCTCACGCGCGTGGATCATCACGTGACGGCCAAGGTGGTCGTACTGGCGGCGAGTGCGTGTGAAACGTCGCGCATCATGCTCAACTCCAAGAGCACGCTCTTCCCCAACGGCATCGCCAACAGCAGCGGCGTGGTCGGCAAGTATCTCATGGATACCGTGGGCGCTGGACTCTCTGCGCAGATTCCTCGCCTGGAAGGACTGCCGCCGGTGAATGAAGACGGCACGGCCGGCATCCACATGTACATGCCATGGTGGATGTACGGCGACCAGAAGGCGGGCAAGATGTCGTTCGCGCGCGGCTATCACATCGAGTTCGGTGGCGGTCGCGGCATGCCCGGCCCCGGCATCTTCGGCGGACTCGAGAGCTTCACGCAGGGCGCGTACGGCCGCAAGTTCAAGGAAGAGGCGCGCCGATACTACGGCTCGTTCATGTACTTCGACGGTCGTGGTGAGATGATTCCGAACGAAGATTCCTACTGCGAAATCGACCCCGTTTCCGTAGATCAGTGGGGCATTCCGGCGCTGCGCTTCCACTGGAAGTGGTCGGAGCATGAAACGCAGCAGGCGGCGCACATGCACAAGACGTTCGCCGAGATCATCGACAAGATGGGCGGCACGGTGCAGGGTACCGTGCAGACCGATGGCAGCAAAGCCATCGCGACGGGCGGCTCGATCATCCACGAGGTGGGCACGGTGCGCATGGGCAGCGATCCGAAAACCTCGGTGCTCAACGAGTTCGGTCAGACGTGGGACGTCAAGAATCTCTTTGTCACTGACGGCGCCACGTTCGTGTCGAACGCCGACAAGAATCCGACCCTGTCCATTCTCGCACTCGCATGGCGTAGCTGCGATCACCTCGTGGCCGAACTGAAGCGGGGGAATCTCTGATGCGTGACGACGCGAACGATCACGTGAAGGACGAATCGAAGCCGACGGGGCAGGGCATCGCGCGGCGTGATGCGCTGAAGGCGATGGCGGCGGCGGCGATGGTGCCGATGCTGCCCGAGTCGGCGGCGGCCGCACCGGTGACGCCGGTTGCACGCGAGCCGCTGCCGTTGTTCGAGGACGCTCAAACGAAGCGCAAAGGCCCGCGTGGCACGCCCAGTGATCCGGTGCTGCAGGTGGCCAAGGCCGACTGGCCGAACAAGCTGCAGCCGCGCGAACTGGCCACGCTCGCCGCATTGTGCGACATGATCATCCCCGCCGACGCCAAGAGCCCGGCGGCATCGGCGGTGGGTGCGCCGGCGTACATCAACGAATGGGCCAGTCGGCCCGGCGGTGTCGCCTCCCTGGTGCGGGTGCGCGGCGGACTGGCTTGGCTGGATCGCGAATCGAGCACGCGTTTCGGTAAGCGATTCCATCTGGCCACCAACGCGCAGCGCACGGCGATCTGCGACGACATCTGCTACGTGCCGAAGGCCAAGCCGGAACATCTGTTCGCGGCGCAGTTCTTCGACACTGTTCGCGATCAGACGGCAACAGCGTTCTACACCACGCCGCAGGGGTGGAGAGACCTGGGCTACATCGGCAACGTGGCGATCCCGAAGTTTGAAGGACCGAACGCGGAGATTCGCCGGAAGATCGGGCTGGAGTAGGCGGGGGCAGTTCGGCACAGCGAACGGCAACTGCAACGGAAAACAGCAACCGCTGGAACACGGAGACCACGGATGACACGGAATGCACGCTGATAAGATGCACAGCGTCTTTCAGCTCATCATTGCGGCTTCCGTGAAATCTGTGGTTTCGGTGCTCGGGCTGTTGCTGTTGCAGTTGTTGTCGCTGTTGCTCAGCGGCGCGGAGCGGATACTCATGTACTCGTGCGCCGAGTTGGCATCGATCGCCGATGGGCAGGAGCAGCCGTTACATCGGCGTCGCGCGTGTCGTCACCGCCGTGAACGCCGCGTATGAGTGCACGGCCGTCACCCAAGGCGCGCTGCAAAACGCCTTCGACCTTCCATTGTCTTGTGTCAGCTCATTTAGATGTTTATCTTATTGTCTATGATTGACCGGACGTTCAAGGCGCTTGCAGATGCCAGTCGACGGCGCATGCTCGCCCTCCTCCGCGATGGTGATCTCGCCGCCGGTGACATTGCCGCGCACTTCGACATGGCCTTTGCCTCCGTGTCCCACCACTTGCAGGTCCTCCGCGAGGCTGGGCTCGTGCTCTCGCGGCGAGAAGGCCAACGCATCATCTACTCGCTCAACACCTCAGTCTTTCAGGACGCGCTGCAGCACCTGCTCGACATCGTGCCACTGGCAACGCCTGAGGCGTCGCCACCGCCATTGGAAGAGGTACAGCAGTCGTGATGCGCAAACTTTGGCCCGGTCTGGTGGCTCTGACCGCCTCCGCCGTTTTGTCCGCGTTTATGTACTCGCGCCTTCCCAACGTCGTGGTGTCGCATTGGGCTGTTGACGGCGAACCGAACGGATGGACGTCGCGACTCGGGTTCGTGATCGGCATTCACGCGCTTGGATTTCTGGTGGCGTTGGTCTCTGCGTTCGCCCCGCGCTTGGACCCGCGCCGAGAAAATTTCGTCACGCATGAGGGCGCGTATTGGCTCGTGACGAACGCCGTCCTCGCCTTGCTCGCCGGCGCGACGGTACTGGCTATCGGCATCAACGCCGGCTGGAACATGCAGATCAGTTGGCTGGGGTACGGTCTCGGTGCCTTGTTCGTCGTGATGGGAAACGTGCTACCGCGTGTTCGTCCAAACTGGATATTCGGTATCCGGACACCGTGGACACTCTCGAGCGACCGCGCGTGGCGCGAGGCACATCGCCTGGGCGGTTATGGCCTAGTCGTGTTGGGAATCGCCGTCATCATCGTCGGCGCGTTTCGTCCGGACGCTGTCCGCTTCGTGTTGATGCCGGGCGTAGTCCTCGTGTCCGCCGTCTCCAGCATTCGGAGCTACTTCGTGTGGAAGAGTGAAGCCTCCGCCATTCCTACGAAGTGAAATCGATGCTGCTTACCTTTGCCTCCCTGTCGCTCTGTGCGCTCGGCGCACTACTGCCACTGGCAACACCGGCTGACGCACAGGTGCCGACCGCGCTGGAGCTCCCCACGGGACTTGTCGAACGCGCCATCACGGTCAATGGACCCGTTCCGCTTCCGGGTACACTCACCGTGCCCGCAGGTGGCGGTTCATTTCCCGGCGTGGTGCTCGTTCACGGCTCGGGCGCGGGTGATCGTGACGAAACCATCGGTGGCAACAAGACCTTCCGTGACATCGCCTGGGGGCTCGCCGCGCGCGGTATCGTCGTGTTGCGCTACGATAAACGCTCGAACGTCAGTCCCGCGTGGTTCATGAAGCCGGGCTTCACGGTCCGGGATGAAACGATCGACGACGCGGTCAGCGCACTGGCGCATCTGCGCGAACAGCCAGAGGTGAACACGTCGCGCACGTTTGTGCTCGGACACTCGCTGGGTGGCATGCTGGCGCCACGCATCGCGAAGGCCGACGGGAAGCTTGCGGGGCTCATCATCATGGCCGGTGCGACGGAACTCAATCTCGGCGAACAGATGGACCGGCAGTACGACTACATCATTTCGATATCCGGCGCCGATTCCACCAAGGTGCGACAGGCGATCGAGCCGGCGCGCCCCGGCATCGCACGCATTCGGGCACTCACCGCAGCCGATGCTGCCGACACGAAACCGATTCCCGGCATGGGTGGCACGAGCCCACGCTATTGGGTCGACCTGACAACGCCCAGCCCGGCGCAGGCGATGCGCGAGATTCAGATACCCGCGTTGGTGTTGCAGGGCATGCGCGACTATCAAGTGACGCCCGACCAACTCGACGGCTGGCTACGGGTCGTGGGCCCGCGCAAGGATCTTACGGTGATTCGCTATCCGTCACTGACGCACCTGTTCACGTCCGGTGAAGGCATCCCGCGGCCGCAGGAATACAGCATCGCGAAACCTGTCGATCCGCAGGTCGCTCTCGACATCGCCGATTTCATCCGGAAGCATTAGGCTCGCTGTGCGCACGGGACATCGCGCGGATAGCGCGGTCGTATGCATGGATTCGGACGTTACGATGTTGGCAGGCGTGCCAACGTGGCGTGGCGGTGCCGTGAGTCTGGAGTTCCCGACTGCGGGAGAGCTCGCCAGCGACGACCGGATGAACGCACAGTCAAGTGAAGCACAACATGATCGGCTTCGAGACGGTAGGGTCGGGCAAGCGCGCGGTCGTGATTTTCAACGATTGGCTCTGCGACACGTCGTCCTGGGATGGCGCGCGTGCGTATCTGGATGGGGGCCGCCGCCGCCGCCGCCGACCAGCTTCGGCGTCGATGACGCCACGCTCGACGCCATGTGGGCGATGGCGCATGGGGACGACGCAACGCGGACGAGCGCGTTGCGGGCGATGTGGGGCGATCGCCTTTCAGAAAGCTGGATCAGGTTCAAGGTGGAACGCTGGCGCGCCCGCGCTGATCCGCACGCCGTCGCCGGGTATGTTCGGATGTTCGCGCAAGACGGGCTGCCTGATCCAAACGCCGCCATTGCTGTGCCGGTGCTCGCTGTAACCGGCGAGCAGGACGGTGAGCACATGCGGCACGCGGCCGTGCATGTTGCGCTCACGCCTCTCTGCGACCCGCTCGAGGTAGTTGCCATTGCCGATGCCGGGCATTACCCGATGCAGGAGACCCCTCCGTTGCTCGTCTCGATTCTGGAGCGCTTCCTGGTCGACGAACATCTGTGAAGTCGCTCGAATACCAGCACATATTCAGCTTTCATGGAATCTCATTTTTGCTCGCACCGCATCACACGGAAGGATACTGAGGAGATGAACGGCGCTCTTGATCCACCACCCACCCGGGAGTTTCCATGAAACGAGTCATCGGTATCGGTGGCGGCTTTTTCAAAGTGAATGATCCGTCGGCACTACAGGCCCGGTACAAGCGCCACCTCGGCATCGATGTGCAGGCAGGGGGCGGAGCAGCATTCACGTGGGCCGACGGCGACGGCGATCCCGTTGCAGGAACGACGATCTGGTCGATTGCTGCGGCAACGACTGATCCGTTCGCGCCCAGCGCATCCGCGTTCATGATCAACTACCGGGTGGACGATCACTACGAGCGGGTCGACGTATTGCGCGAAGAAGGTTGCCGCGTGCGCGAGAAGATCGACGACTCCGAGTACGGGAAGTTCGCCTGGGTGATCGATCCTGAGGGAAACAAGGTGGAACGCTGGCAGCCGCCGGTCGGGCAATGACCAATCCGCTCTGGCTCCACTACTCGCGAGTCTGCAGCCGTTCCTTGTCCAATTCGATCAACAGTGCGGTGATCTCGTCGGCATTGGTGGTGCCGTAGTTGGCATGACAATTGTTGACGACGACATGCACGCCCTGCCGCGCCTTGGCCATGTCTGGAAAAGTGCCGACAGCAGTAGCCATGCGCGAACTGATCTGGTCGATGCGCGTGGCCCACTCGTCGAGTTCCGGGCGGTCGTACAGATACCGATAGCGCTCCGACACGACGGCATTACGCGCTTCCCATGCACTCGTGCGGCGACCATGCAGGCGCACCACCGCCAGCGACGGAGTCGTGATCGGAGTGATCGGCGGCATCGAGCTCGATGTACCCGACGGTGCGTCCACGATGACATCCGTGAGCTGCAATCGCTCCCACAACGACAAAGTGCGCGACAACAACCGCCCCGACACCCAATCCGCATTGCGAAACTCGACGGCCGCCGGCAGGTCGCCCAGGTGTTCACGCGCAGTGCGCAGTCGATCGGCATTGCTGCGTGATGGCCTGAACCAGCGGGGAAACTGCAGCAGGATCGGACCGAGCTTGTCTTCATCCCGAAGCGGTTGCAACGCGTCGATGAATCTCCGCCACACCTCGTCGAGCGTTGCCGCGGGAAGCTCATCGGCACCGACTCGCGCATTGCCGACCGAGGAGCGCGGCAATAGCCGACGCAACCAATCCGGCATCCGCTTCACCTCGGCCGCATGACCGGTCATGAGCGAAAAGGCTTTCACGTGGAACAGGAACGACTTCGGCGTGCGCTGTGCGCACGCCGTTGCCGTCGATCGAACGGGAGGCACGTAGTACGTGCTGTCCACCTCCACCAAACTGTATTTGCTGGCGTAAAATCGCAGGCGCTGCTCAGCGGTGGTGACACTGTCGGGATAGAACACGCCACGCTGTAGCATGGTAGGGTCGGTCCACGATGCCGTGCCCACACGCAGGGCCACCCCATGAACGAACAGGCCATTCTGCGCTCGGGGCGACTGCAGCAGCGTTCGCACATGTTCTGCGCGATGTCGCGCCGTGAGAGCGCCGGCATCGTGCACTGGGTGATATCCGGCCTGAAACAGCGTCTGCGACTCACGACAATCGTCGCCGTCTCGGGACGAGCTGAGCGCGGAGCGCGCTGAGACGACCGCAGCGTGTGTACACGCTGCGTCGGGATCAGGCGCCAGATCATCGGCCGCCAATTCCTCGGGCAATGGCTGCGCCGGCAGGTCGAGGGCGAGCATCTGTCGCACTCGTGCCGGCGCATCCCGCGTAAGCGCAGGTACAAGCGACGCCTCCGGCAGGTTGTGCCAGTAGCGCATCGGCATCACGGCGCGCATGGTCTGCACCGCCACGCGCGCGGGATTGAAGATGTGCGCATAGTACGTACGCCACAGCTCCTCGAGCGAATCGCCTGACGGTGCTTCGCCTCGCGTGACACCTGCTCCCAGTACCAGCGCCTGTCCGTCCCAATGCGCGCTTGCTTTCGGCGTGAGCACCGACCAGCGCAGGGAAGCAAAACGCCGAACAAACAGCTCTACCGCGCGCTCGACGATGTAGTGACGCGGCTCGAACCAAGCGATGTACGCAGTGTCTCCGTCAGCTCCGACGGCGCGGAAGCGCACGGACGCATGCATTTTATGCACGTCGCGGCGCATGTCCTTGTTCATCGCGACGAGACGATGGACATCGGGATCTGTCACGACATCGAGCAGCGAGGGCTCGCCGTGGGTAAGCCGAAAAAGCACGCGGTACAGTGCATTCCGGCAATGGTCAGGAATCGTCGTGTTACGCGCAGGGTGTCGGAGTCACGATCGTCCACCTCGTCGGCATCAGCGACGTGCGCGAACAGACTGTCCTGCTGATCGCCCGCATCCCGCCAGCACACCTGCGATGGTGCGATGTGACGCCCGAGCAATGCGCGTGCCGCAACGCGCCAGAATTCATCGTCGCCAATGACACGCGTGATGTTCACCAGCTACACTTCGCCATGAAGTGCGGACTGCGCCATCGCGAACATATCGATCTGCTGCGGCGTGACGATCGCACGAAGCGCACCACTGTCCGGCGTGTGTCGGCCGCGCGGAACGTGGTCGTCGGTCTGGATGAACGGCAGCACTCGCGCGAGCGGCACACGAATGCGTGCGAGGTCGTCGATGCGAACGCGCCTCCACCGCCTAGCCGCTACGATGCGATTCACGCTACGCACCCCGAGTCCAGGCACGCGGAGCAGCGATTCGCGTGGCGCGCGATTGAGGTCGACAGGGAAGTCGGCACGGTTGCGCAGTGCCCACGCCGTCTTGGGATCGACCGTGAGATCGAGCTGACGTGCGTCACTCGGCGTGATTTCGTCTACGGAGAAGCCGTAGAAGCGCAGCAGCCAGTCCGCTTGGTACAACCGATGTTCGCGAACCAGCGGGGAGGTCACCGAAGGTAACTCCGGCGACGCGTGTGGAATCGGCGAAAAGGCCGAGTAATACACGCGCCGCAACTGCTCGTTGGTGTACAGCGAATCGGCCAGCGAGAGAATCGACGCATCATCCGTGTCGGTCGCTCCGACAACGAGCTGCGTACTTTGACCTCCGGGCGCGAAACGTGGCAGCTCACGTCGCGCCGTTGTCACGACGCTTTCGGTAGGCGCGAGTCTCGACGTACGCGCGTCCGCCTTCGCCGCCGTGATCTGATCACGCACACCGTGCATGGCGCTGCGGATCTGCACGAGTTCCTTGTCCGGCGCCAGTCGGTCGAGGTCTTGCTGGTTCGGCAATTCCACGTTGATGCTGACGCGATCAGCCCAGCGACCCGCCTCCGAGAGCAGCTCGGCTGCTGCGTTCGGAATGAGCTCGAGATGAATGTAGCCCGCGAACCCGTGGTCACGGCGTAGGGAGCGCGCCACGTAGATGAGCTGCTCCATGGTGTAATCCGGACCGCGGATGATTCCCGAGCTGAGAAACAGCCCTTCGATGTAGTTCCGTCGATAGAACTCGAGCGTCAACCAGACGACTTCCCGTGGCGTGAACCGCGCGCGTTGTACGCCGCTCGACTTGCGGTTGATGCAATAGCTGCAATCGTAGATGCACCAATTGGTCAGCAGAATCTTGAGCAGCGAAACACAACGTCCATCGGGCGTATAACTGTGGCAAATGCCCATACCTTCGGTGGACCCGATGCCTCCACTGCTGGCGCGTCGGCCGTTCGATCCGCTGCTGGCGCAGGACGCGTCGTACTTGGCGGCGTCCGCGAGCACAGCGAGTTTTTCCTGTACGTCCATCTCGGCGGAACCTGAAAGGAGAACACCGAAGACAGACCGAAAGCACATCGGAGACAAGTCACTGGCTCATCGATGTGCAGGGAGGTTGTTGGTTCGCCGCCGCTGCGGCGTGATCTACTTGGCCAGTCGCAGTTCGATCGGCTGCCCAACCGGCGCGATCTTCACGATGCGACGTGCGGCGTCCTTGGACACGTACAACACCACGGTCGACTCGCCGCCCTTCTGCTCCACCTTCCACGTGTCAAACGTTCCGGCGGGCACCGTCACCGATTCACTGGCAACAACCGTAAGCGTGACCGGCTGTACGATGCCCTTCCCGCTCGAGAAGAGGTTGACAGTGAACGTCGCGCCATCGGCCCATCTGAACAGCGGGATTGCCGCTTGCAACCCTTCGGACATCAGCGTGCCCGCCGGCATCTCGACGTCGATGGCCTTGGTGGTCGGACCAGTTTGTGAGGGCACGCCGGCGGTTCCCTTCGCACGACCGTTCGCGAAGTCGATGGTGGTCTGTGTCTTCTGCCCCTGCATCGACGCCGACTGCGAGAGCCTCTGTGGAGCCAGTGCGCCATCGGTCTGCAGGCTGGTCTCCTGAGCGATCATACCGTTCATCACGTTCGTCTTCTCGCCGTACGTCCATCCGCCATCGCGCTGCTCCAGCACGTACACGGAACTCCCGAGCGGATTGCCTTGCACGAACACCACGAACGAGTCGCGCCGCGCCGAAAGCTTGCTGAAGTCGAGCGCCAGCGTCATCGCCTTCGGCGTGAGGTCACCGGGTTGCATCACGTCACCGTCTACATTCACGATGCGCACCGTCGCGATCCTCGCCAGCTTGTCATACAGTTTCGCGCCGTCGCCGACCACCACCACCAGCGCGGCGGAGGGACGCATCACGCGTCGCGCCGCCGCCTGTGCCTGCGCGGGCGTGACCGCTGACATCTTCGTGCGATACGTCTGCAGATAGTTCGCCGGCAGCCCATACAACTTCACCGACGCCACCCGCTCGGCCAGCTGCTGTGGCGTCTCGATGCTGAGCGGGAACGATCCGACGATCGAGCCCTTCTTGCGCTCGAACTCCTGCACCGGAATGGGCTCGGTGGTGATGCGCTTGATCTGTGCTATCGCCTCGATCAGCGCCGAGTCGGTCACTTCGGTGCGGACTTCGGTACTCGCGAAGAAGTACCCGATGCCTCGAACGCGTGTAAGCTGCGCATACGCTCCGTATGTCCAGCTCTTCTGTTCGCGAAGGATCGTGAACAGCCGGCCATCCGCACCGCCGCCGAGAATGTTTACGGCAAGACTGGCCGCCAAACGTGCGCTGTCGGCCGGGCCCATCGCCAGATTGCCGATCAGCACGTTCGACTGCACGGAGCCGGGACGATGCACCAGCACGATCTCACTCTTGCTGCGAGCCGGTGCCGGCGCTACGACCGCGGCAGCGGCGGGCGCTCCTGTCCATCCGGTGAAGGCCTTTTCCGAAAGCTGCTTCAGCACCGGCATCGTGATATCACCGGCAACGACCAGCACCGCGCCACGCGGACGGAGCCGCGCCGTCTGAAACGTCTTGAGGTCGGCGGCGGTAATGGCACGGACCGTCGACGGCGTAGCGCTCGCGCCGTACGGATGCGCGCCGTACAGGCCCGCGGTGAAAAAACGTGATGCCACCGAAGCTGGATCAGCGGCATCGAGCTGCAGCGACGACAGCGTCTGCGTGCGCACCAGATCGACTTCCTTGGCGGAGAAGGCGGGGCGCGCAATGACATCGCCCAGCAGCTCGAACGCCAGCGGCGTGGCGTTCGACAGCACATTGCCCGTGACGCTCAGGAAGTCGTTCTCAGTGAACGCAACGAGGCTGCCGCCGGCCCGTTCGATCGTCTCGGCGATCTGTTCGGCCGACGAACTGCCGGCCCCCTTCGTGAGCAAGCCTGCCACCATCGAGGCGAGTCCCGTCTTCCCTTTCGGGTCGTGCACCGAGCCTGCCGGCAGTGCGAGACGGAAGGCGACTACGGGGCTGCGATGATCTTCGACGAGGACCACGCGTACCCCGTTCGTGAGCAGCGCTTCCTGAAACGGCGGAAGCGAGGCGGGCTTGAGCGGCGCCGACGCGGGCGGCTTCGTGGGATATTGTGCGCTCGATCGTGTAGGCAACGACCCGATGGCCAACAGGGCGACGCCTCCTATGCGGAGCGCTGCGGTGAGGGTGACGGAGCGCTTCACGGTGTCTTCGCCTCGGGCTTGATCAGGGTGATGACGCTGTTCTCGGGGCGCAGATACTTGGCCGCGACCCGCTTGATGTCGCCGCTCGTGACGCTCATGAAGCGATCGAGCTCCGCGTTCACCAACTTCGGGTCGCCGCGGAACATCGCCGCCGCATGCAGTGCTTCAGCCCGTCCCATGGTCGTTTGGAGTGTCGCGATCCGCTGTGCGCGGTACGCATTCTTCGCCTTCTCCAGCTCTTCCGCCGAAACGCCGTTGATGACCACGTTGGCGACTTCACGCGACACCAGCGACTCGAGTGAATCGGTGGTGATGCCCTGATTGGCAATGACGAGAGCACCGAACACATTCGGGCCGCGACGCGGGCCGAGACCGGCAAGTGCCTGCGCGGCCACGGCGGCCTTCGCATCGCGCACCACGGAGCGGTTCAAACGAGAGCTCTCACCGGTGCCGAGGATCGTGGCGAGGAACTCGAGCGCCGGTGAGTCGGCGTTGTTGTTCTCCGGGATGCGCCACAGCATCAACAGCGCAGGGAGATTGGCCTTGCTGTCGGTGACGCTCTTCCGCTGCTGTCCGCCGTTGAACGGCTGATCGCAGGTCACGGCCGGCGGATCGGCACGACGGGGGATGCCACCGAAGTACTGTTCGATCAACGCCTTGGTTTCGGCCACCTGGAAGTCGCCGGTGACCACGAGCGTGGCGTTGTTCGGCACGTAGTAGGTGTCGAAGAACGCCTGCACATCCCCGAGCGTGGCCGCATTCAGATCGTCCATCGAGCCGATGGTCTCATGCGCGTAGCCGAAACAACTCTTGCCGTCGAACACGCTGGTGATGCCCTGCAGGAAGGCGCCGGTATAGGGCTGATTGTCGATGCGCAGCCGCCGCTCTTCCTTCACCGTTTCGCGCTGGTTCTCGAAGTTCTCCTTCGTGATCGCCAGCGAGCGCATACGATCAGCCTCGAGCCAGAGTCCGAGGTTGAGACGATTCGAGGGAAGCGTCTGGTAATAGTTGGTGCGGTCGTCGGCGGTCGAGCCGTTCATGTCGCCGCCAGCCTGTTGCACGAGCGACATGTGCTCGCCCTTCTTCACGTTGGCCGACCCCTGAAACATCATGTGCTCGAACAGGTGTGCGAAACCGGTGCGCCCGGGATTTTCGTTCCGTGACCCCACGTTGTACCACACGTTGACCGTCGCGACCTGTGCGGCATGGTCCTCGGCGAGTACGACCTTGAGGCCATTGGACAGCGTGTAGCTGTCAACGGAAATGGGCGCGGGGGCCTGAGCGAAAAGGGAAGGGGCTGCGGCGAGAGCGCCGATCAGCGCGACTGAACCGGGCAGGACCCTTCGCCACAAGGTTCTCAGCGACATACACACTCCTGATTCGTCTGAAGAATTCCGATTATCCTCTGATATTTACCATGGGCGCTGAGGACGCGCAGCCGTTCGCACGCCTGGCGTCGACGTTACACGGCTGAGCTTGGCGACTCGCCTATGGCGAATGGACGTTCCCCGGGTTTCCATTCCACACGCTGCTTCCTGCTGTGTTCGTCGTACGACATTTCTGCGGAGTAGGTGCCCTATGGATGCAAGACGTACTCTGGCGCGGCTGGCGCTGGCCGTGCTGTTCGCCCCATCGATCGCTGCTGCGCAGGCACCGACGAATGCGCCGATCAAGTTTGCGCGATATGCGCATATCGCGAACGATGGCACGATAGCGTTTACGTGGCAGGATGACATCTGGATCGCCGACAAGGATGGCGCTAATCCCCGTCGGCTGACGGCGCATGTGGCGCGCGATTTCATGCCGCGCTTTTCGCCAGACGGACAAACGATTGCTTTTACCAGCAATCGGATGGGAAATAATGACATCTATGTCGTGCCCACCGCCGGTGGCGAACCGAAACAGCTGACATGGTTCAGTGGCGACGATCAGGCCCTCTATTTCACACCCGATGGCCGTGAGCTGGTGTTCACCAGTAACCGCGGCACCCATCCATTCGGCTCACCGCTCTATCGTCTGCCGCTCAACGGGTCTGCCCCGCGGGCCATGGCGATGGATTTCGGGCGCGCCGGCATGATGAAGCAGGATGCGACCATGGTGGCGTTTAATCGCACACTGCCGTCGTACTGGCGAAAGGGCTATCGCGGTAACAGCAACGCCGATATTGCCGTGCAGGATCTCCGCACCGGCGTCATTACCGAGCTCACTGATACCGCGCTGAAGGAGTACAAGAGCTTCACGCACGACGTGCATCCGATGTGGGGTGCCGACGGTATGATCTATTTCGCCTCTGAACGTGACGGCATCTTCAATCTCTGGAAGATTGCGCCCACGGGCGGTACACCGACGCAAGTAACGAAGCACAAAGAGGATGGTGTACAGTTCCCATCCATCTCTCCGGATGGACGTCATCTGATTTACGAGAACGACTTCGACTTGTGGGTCTTGGATGTGCCCAGTGGAGCGTCGCGCAAACTCAACCTGCGTGTTGCTGCCGATGCGAAAGAGAACGACATCAGCACGATCACCTCGACGAACCGCGCCGATGGCTTTGCGCCGTCACCCACTGGTGACTACGTCGCCGTCGACGTGCATGGCGAGATCATGATCGTGCCCACCGAAAGTGGTATCGGCGAGCGTACGCAGGTCACCTCGTCGCCGTGGCGTGAGCGGTTCCAGAGCTACTCACCCGATGGTCGTCGCATGGCCTACGTGTCCGACGAATCAGGTGACGAAGAAGTGTGGGTCTTCGAGCTCGCCAGTGGCCAGCGCCGCAAGCTCACCACGCAGTCATCGGTGAAGGCAGACATTACCTGGGCGCCGAACTCCCAGAAGCTTGCCTTTACCGGCAACAATCGCCTGTGGGAAGTGGACGCCACTGGCGGTGCGTCGCGCGAGCTCGCGTCCAACGACGCCGGTGGATTCACCGTGGGTCAATACAGCGCC
>JBBQXC010000026.1:0-37169 GCA_038210005.1 Gemmatimonadales bacterium | reverse complement strand
ACTCACCTTCCGTGTGCGCGGTATCGTGAAGGAAGGCCGCTTGGAGCTGGTGGCGCTCGCATTGCATGACGGCGCGATGAGCACGAGCAGCGTGTTCAATATCCAGTACGACCACATTACGCCGATGCGCTTGTACGGCGGGAGTGGCATGTATCTGTCGGCCGTGAGCGTGAAGCTCCCGCCGCGCGCCCGCGTGGGTTACGTGAAGGGTGTCGGTGATACCGGACTTGAGGCACTCGAGCAGCTCGACATCGCCGTCGAAAAAATCGAACCGTCGATGCTGAACAGCATCGACCTGTCGCGCTTCACCAGCATCGTGGTGGGACCGCGTGCGTATGAAGCGAGCGACGTCCTGGTGCGCAACAACGGACGTCTGCTCGACTACGCCAGCAAAGGTGGCACACTGGTAGTGCAGTACGGCGCGCAGGACATGAACCGCTTCCCGACGGTCGTGCCGTATCCCATGCAGTGGGGGCGTCCAGCCGCGCGCGTCACGATGGAGCAGGCACCGGTGACCGTGTTGCAGCCTGCGAACCCGTTGCTGGGAAGCCCCAACCGTATCGGCACCGCCGACTGGGCCGACTGGGTACAGGAGCGCGCCACGTACATGCCGAGCACGTTCGATAAGCGCTATACGCCGTTGCTGGCGATGAATGATCCGGACGAGCCCGTGCAGCAGGGCGGCTTACTCGTGGCCCCGCTGGGCAAAGGGCGCTACGTGTACGTCACGTTGGCGCTGTTCCGCCAGCTGCCGAACGGCGTGCCGGGCGCGGCGCGGATCCTGGCGAATCTGGTGAACGGGGCGCCGGCGGTGGTGCGGCGGAAGATGTAGGACAGATCCGAGAGAACGACGAACCCAAACTCCCTAGGGAGCAGGAAGGAGGCTATCAGGAGGCAGGAGGCAGGGGAACGACGCCTGCTCCCTGCCCCCTGAAACCCTCCCGCCTCTTTCCTAGGGAGTTTGCTGTCCCCCTGGGAGTTTGCTGTCCCCCTGGGAGTTTTCTGTCCCCCCGCCCACACTCAGCAGCGTACCCACCGCCACCACCACCACCGCCCCGATCACGTTGTGCCACAGGAAGCTCACACTCGGCACCCCGAACGACACAGCGGCCACGGCGCCCATACCGCTCAGCAACCCGACGAACGCGCCGAGTGCATTCGTGCGCGGAATCATGGCGAGGACGAACACGCCGAGGATCGAGCCGTAGAAGAACGAACCGAAGCGGTTCACGACTTCGATCAGTGAGCCGAGGTTGGCGGCGTAGACGGCCACGACGCAGGCAAACACGCCCCATACGGCGGTGGAGGCCTTCGAGACGAACAGGAAGTGTGCGTCGCTGCCTTCTCTCTTGAACCATCGCTGGTAAAAGTCCACGACGGTGGCAGTGGACAGCGAGTTCAACTCGGCCGCAATGCTCGACATCGCGGCGGCGAGTACCGCCGCAAAGAAGACGCCGGCGAAGCCGAGTGGCAGCTGATCGAGTACGAAACGCGGCATGATATAGTTCACGTCGCGCGAGGACTCGCCGGTCACGCGGGCCACGGCAGCCAATGCATCGTTGCGGACGCTGTCGAGAGAGAGTTGACGATCGCGGAATGCCACCTGTTCGACTGCTTCCGCCGACGCGTTGCCGCGCGCCGCGACGACACGCTGTGACTGGGTCACACGATTCGTGCGGGCGACGTCGTATCGCGTCTGTAGCGCCGCGTAGGTGGCGGGCTCCTTTTCCATCAGCACCGCATCGTGGCGCGGATTGAACAGCATCGGCGCGGGCGTCGATACATAGAAGAGGAACACCAGCACGCCGATCAGCAGGATCAACGCTTGCAGCGGGATCTTCCAGTAGGCGCTCATGAGCAGCGAACTGCGCGCCTCGTCGACCGACTTGGCTGAGAGATAGCGCTGCACTTGGCTCTGGTCGGTGCCGAAGTACGACAGCATCAGGAACGTGCCGCCGAGAATGCCGGACCAGAACGTGTACGTCTCGGTGAGGGAGAAGCTGAAGTCGAAGACACGCATACGACCGGCGGCGCCGGCCATGCGGAAGGCATCGTCGATGGGGACCGGCATCTTGACCACGAGCGCGATCACAATGGCGGTGAGCGCGCCGACGATGATGACCATCTGCTTCACGTCGGCCCAGGTCACGGCCTGCACGCCGCCCAGTACAGTGTAGATGACCGTGGGAATGCCGATCAGGGCCACGCACCAGGTGATGTCCCACCCGAAGATCGCGGACAGCACGACGCTGGGAGCGGCGATGATGGTGCCGCAGGACATGCCGCGCGAGAGCAGAAACAGGAAGCTCGTCAGTGAGCGCGTCTTCGCGTCGAAGCGCTTCTCGAGGAACTCATACGCCGTATACACCTTGGCGCCGTGCAGGAACGGCACGATGGTGACGCCGAGAATCACCATCGCGATCGGCAGTCCGAAGTAGAACTGCACGAAGCGCAGGCCGTCGGTGGCGCCCTGTCCCGTGGTGCCGATGAGGGTGACCGCCGAGAGCTGGGTCGCCATGACCGAAAGGCCGACCGCCCACCAGGGCAGACTGCGATTCGCGAGAAAATATCCTTCGATGTTCGTGGTGCCGCGCGTGCGGCGCAGGCCGTCAACAACGACGATGGTCAGATACACGGCCACGATCGTCCAGTTGATCCAATGCATCAGGGCGCGGCCACGAGATTGTAGCGTCCCTGCAGGAGGCCCAGCAGCATGAGGGCCACCAGCTGCATCAGCAGGACCCGCCAGAGTGTCGTGCGAAACGGGGTAGGCATAGCTCCAACCTAAAGGACGGTCGCGTCTTTCGCTGGGCTCGTACGCGCCAGCACACGTTGTACGACGCGCTGCACAGTGAGCCCCTGTACGAGAATCGAGAAGCAGACGACCACGTAGGTCATGGTGACCAGCGTGGAGCGATGCGGGCTCAGTGGGAGAGACAGTGCCAGCGCGACGCTGATACCTCCGCGCAGGCCACTCCAGGTGAGAATGGGGAGTGCCCCTGCGGGCGATGTACGCCAGCGCCGCAGCGCGGCGATCGCTCCGCCGGCGCTGATCCAGCGCGCGAGCAGTACCATCGGGATCGCGAGGGCGCCGGCGAGCCCGGACGCGCCGGTGAACTCCACGATGATCACCTCGACGCCGATCAGGACGAACAGCATCGCATTCAGGAATTCGTCGACCAGTTCCCAGAAGTCGTCGAGTCGCTCCTGCGTGCGCGCGGACATCGCGAAGGCGCGGCCGCTGCTTCCAACCATGAGGCCGGCCACGACCATCGCGAGCGCGCCGGAGAGATGCAGGTGGTTGGCCAGCACGTACCCGCCGGTCGTGAGACCGAGCGTGAGCAGGATCTCGACTTGATAGTCTTCTACCTTGGAGAGCATGCGATTCGTGCCCCAGCCGATCACGGCGCCAAAGAGGCAGCCGCCAAGCGCTTCGACGGCGAAGATCTCGGCGATGTGGCCGAGGGTCATCGCATCGCCTCCCGCGGCCACGCCAAGCAGCACGACAAAGACGACGACACCGACACCGTCGTTGAAGAGCGACTCGCCGGTGATGGTGACCTCGAGGTCCTTGGGAACGCCCGCTTGTCGAAGGATGGCACCGACGGCGATCGGATCAGTCGGGGATATCAGGGCGCCAAAGACGAGGCACCAGATGAAAGGCACCGGTGTGCCGAGGAGCGAGGTGATCACCATCGCCCCTGCCCCGACCAGGACGGTGGACGCGAGCACGCCGACGGTGCTGAGTACCGAGATCAACAGCATCTGGGCGCGGAGCTGGTTGAGGTCGACATGCAGCGCGCCCGCGAACAGCATCGCACCCAAAATGCCGTTCAGCAGTGTGGTGTCGAAGTCCACCGCGTTCACGAATTCCGTGAGTGGTGCCAGGTCAAGGACGCCGGCACGGCCCAGCGCGAGCATCACGAGTGACCCCACGAGCGCGATCGCCATCAGCCCGATGGTCCTCGGCAGCCGAAGCCAGCGATAGTTCACGTACGCGAACAGCGCCGTGGCCGTGGTGAGGGCCGCAATCAGTTCAAACGGGGTCATGGGATGTTCAAGGAGGCGCGAGCAGTCTCGGCAATGACGTGGCGCGCGGCCGGCATCATCGTGACGATCCCTCATTCTACGTGACGCGCGCAAGCATGGTCAGCTCGCGACTGGAAACCGGGTGCCGCTTCGGGATCTCGTGTTTGACCGTGGGGACCGATGTTCGCTAGTGTTGTGACAGTAGGATGCCTGAAATTCCGGAATGATGGAGCGCTCCGACATGCGACAACGCCGTCGCGTGTGGATCGCGCCGACATCTGAGCGGCGAGAGAATGACTGATCTCAGTTCATCGAACCAGATAAGACCCACCGTGCCGGACACGCCCGATCTGACGCGTGCGACGGCGTTGCTGGAGGCCCTGCCGTCGGCTGCGGCGTTCTTTCTGCGTTCGGGGATGCTGTACGCCGTCAACATGCTCGGGCGCGACTGGTTTGTCGTCGATTCGCGGGCGCCGCTGTCGTCGCAGTCGTGGAACGTCGTGCTTCTGCCGCTGGGGTCGGCTGGTCACGCGCTGTTGAACCGCGTGGTGGCGGGAGAAGCGCCGACCACCGACCACTTGCCGCTCGGTCGCGAGGGGCGCATGGTCGATGTGCGCGCCGTGCCGTTCGACCACGAGTTGCTCCTGTTCACCGCGACCGATGCGACGACGCAAGACGAACAGCGCACCAAGGCGGCACGGGTCGAGCGCGAGCTCGCAACGCTGATGGATCTCAAGCCCTCTGCGGTGCGGATCACCGATGTGGCGGGGCGTATTCTGAAGTCGAATGGTACGGCGGACCTCGAGCATCCCACGCGACAGCCGGCAACCGTGCGCGAGTTGTGGGAGTGCGATGCGCCGCACGATGTCGCCAACAATCGTCCGCTGTCATTTCTCGATTCGCCGGCCATGCGTGCGCTCGCGGGCAACGTGGTGCGTCGGCAGCTGCTCGAAGTGCGGCGTCTCGGTGCGCAGCGGGTGATCGAGTCGTTCGCCTCGCCGATCCGCAACGCACAGCAGGACGTGACCGGCGTGGTGCTGCTCGATCGTGACGTCACCGATCGCGAGCGGCTCACGCGTCAGATGGAGCAGCGCGAAACCCGAGAAGCCGAGCTGCATCAGCAGGTCACGCACGATCGCGAGCATCTCGAACGGTTGGTCGAAGAGCGTTCGCGCGCGCTGATCGCGTCACAGGAAGATCGTCTGCGCGAGCGTCGGCTGACCGCCGTCGGGCAACTGGCCGCCGGCGTGATGCACGATGTGAACAACGCGCTCAACCCGATCATGGCGGCGGCGTATCTGCTGCGGCATTACGCCGAGTCGCCCGATGCCGTGCGTGACTATGCCGATCGCATTCAGAAAGCGGCCGAGATCGGGGCCGCCACCGCGTCGCGTGTGGGTCGCTTCATCCGTCAGGAGCCAGTGCATGCCGGCGGCGACGAGGCGCTCGACCTGTCGGCGCTCGCCGAGGAAGTGCTCGACCTCACCGAGCCGATGCGCTTACGTCGATCGAGCGAGAGTGGTGAGATCCACATCGTGCGCCAGTTCGCGCCGACGGTCGGCACGCGTGGACTGCCCGGTGAAATCCGGGAAGCGCTGCTCAATCTCGTGCAGAACGCGGTCGACGCGATGCCCGAGGGGGGGACGCTCACCGTGCGCACGTTCGAGGAGGGGGCCGACGCCTGTCTCGCGATCCGCGACACCGGAACGGGGATGAGTGCCGATGTGCGGGAGCGGGCCTTCGAGCCGTTCTTCACCACGAAAGGGTCGAAGGGGTCGGGACTGGGATTGTCCGAGGTGTATGGCATCGCCCGTCGGCACCGTGGCGCGGCGACCATCTCTTCGGTTCCGGGACGTGGCACGGAGGTCACGTTGCGGCTGCCGCGCGCCGTCGCCGTCGAGCCGGCCGACGTGGCCCCGGACGCTGCGCCACAGCCGGTGGTGCCGAAGTATATCCTGGTGGTCGAGGACCATGATGACGGGCGCGAGTTCCTGCGTCGCATCCTGTTGGCCGATGGCCACCGGGTGGACGCGGTCGGCACGTGTGCCGACGCGCGAGAAAAACTCGCGTCCGGCGCGCCCACCCCGTACGATCTCCTGCTCACTGATGTCGGCCTACCCGACGGCAGCGGTTGGGACTTGGTGCGATATGTGCGCCGCGCGGCGCCCGACGTCCGCGTCGGGGTGATTACCGGCTGGGAACCCATCGCGGACACCGGTGAGTCGCACGGGGCGGAATTTGTCCTCCGCAAACCGTTGCGCGCCGCCGAATTGCAGGCTCACATTGCGGGGTGCGCTGCTCCCGCTTCTACCAACGAGTAAAAATATGTCGGATCTGCCGTCGACCATTCGTGTATTGGTAGCAGAAGACAATGCGCTCGAGCGGTCTACCCTCGTAGACCTGCTTGGCGTGCTTGGCCACATGGTGGTCGCTGAAGTCGAGAGCGGGACGGAGGCCATCGCCAAGGCGCAGCAGTTCACGCCGGATGCCGTGCTCCTCGACATGCACATGCCGGGCGCCAGTGGCGTTCAGGCCGCGGAAGAAATTGCGGCGGCGCTGCCCGGAACCGCGGTGGTGCTGATCACCGGCGATCTGTCCCTCACGATGAGCTCGGCCGACGTGCTGCGCAGCACGGCGGTGGCCTTACTGCCCAAGCCGACGCCGCCGGCCACGCTCGATGCCACGTTACGCATGGCAGTCACGCGCGCGCGCGAGCTGCTGTCGGCCCGTCGCGAGGCGGCCGAAGCCAAGGAGCAGCTCGAAGCGCGCAAGCTGATCGAACGCGCCAAGGGCATGCTCATGCGCCGCACCGGCAGTAGCGAACAGGAAGCCTATCGGATCATGCAGCGCAGCAGCCAGGATCGCTCGGTGCGCATGGTCGATATCGCACGCGCCGTGATCGACAGCGAACCTGGCATGAAGGCCTAGTTAGGAAATCGGTTTGCCAGCGTTCGGTCCGGCCACCTGCTTCACCAGTTCGTACAGGAAGTCGAGTCCGTCGTAAAAGCTCTTCACGCGCAACTTCTCGTCGCGCCCATGCGCGTTGGTCTCGCCGGGCGACGAGAAGATGCCGCTGACGCCGTAGGTGGGGATACCCACGGCGCGCAGCCGATAGCCGTCGGTGGCGCCGGTGCTCATCGTGGGAATCACGGGTACGCCGCCGAACATCTTGTTCGTGAGTTGCGTGGTGGCCTGCAGCAGCGTGGCGTTGATGGCACCCGGGGCGCCGTCTTTCCGATCCTCGCGTGCACCCGCGACCTTCACCGTCGCGTCACCGATGATCCGCTCCAGCGTGGCCTTCACCTGCGAGCCCGTGCTCGTGGGGGCGATCCGGCAATTCACGTTGGCAGTGGCCGTCTGGGGCAACGCATTGTTGGCGTGTCCGGCCGATAGTCGCGTGGCCACGCACGTGGTCCGTAGCATCGACGCGTAGCGCGGATCGGTCGAGATGATGCGCGCCGCCGTCGTGTCGGCCGGATCGGCGACCAGCGCCTTCATGGCAGCCGCAATCGACGGCATTTCCACCTTCGCCGTCTGCTCGAAGAACGGACGCGTGACGTCGTTGAGTTCGACCGGGAACGTGTACTGCTGGATGCGCGTGAGGGCCGACGCCAGCGAGTAGATCGCATTGTCCTTGCGCGGCACGCTGGAATGGCCGCCGGTGTTGAGCACGGTCAGCGTGTAGTCGTTGTACACCTTTTCCGCCGCCTGAATCGAGTGGAAGAGGGGCTTGTCGTCCTGTAGTGTGCCGCCGCCCCCTTCGTTGATGGCGTACTCGGCATCGATCAGCTCGCGATGATTGGCGATCAGCCAGCTCACCCCGTTCTCGTTGCCGCCTTCTTCGTCGGCGGTGAGTGCGAGAATGAGATCACGCTCCGGCACCCAGCCCTCTTTCTTGTAGCGCAGCAGGTTCGCGGTGAGGATGGCTGCCATCGACTTGTCGTCGGCCACACCGCGCCCCAGGAAGTAGCCGTCCTGTTCCGTCATCGTGAACGGATCGCGCGGCCAGTCGCTGCGGATCGCGGCCACCACGTCGAGGTGGGCCAACAGCAGGATGGGCTTGCCGCGACCCTTGCCGCGGTAGCGCACCACCAAATTCTGCTTGGCAGGGGCGCTGGCGGGGCCCACCAGGTGAATATCAGCGGCCGGGAAGCCAGCAGCCTTGAAGCGGGCCGCGACGGCCTGAGCGGCCTTTGTGGTCGATCCCACGGAATCGACCGTATTAATCTCGACCATCTCCTGGTAGATCGCGCGCGCGTCCCGCTGCGCTGGCGTGAGTGTGGTGGGCGCGCCCGGCGCCTTCTGGAGGATCTGCGCGGGCAACGCGTGCGGGAAGGCCAGCGGCACGGCGATGGCGAGCGCGACGGCCAGCGCGACGGCCAGCGAGGGACGACGGAGCAGGGACATAGTCGGGAAGGCTCCAACGGCGAAATCGTGAGGGACGGAACGCGCCGCGATGGTGCGAGCCGGTCCCGAGAAAGCTATCGCGAAATCGTGCGGGTGGCCCGCAAGCGTGTGGCGCTCAACAGGACCGGCGTCGGTCGCGTAACTTGCAACGACCGTTGGTCCATACCGGACACGCCCGTGGGCTGTCCGCGTCTCCTCCCGCCCTGCTCATGATCTGCTCATGACACGCTCCCGCCGCGATTTCCTCAAGGCCAGCGCCGCCGTGGCTGCCGGCAGTCTGGTCGCTTCGCGATCAGCCGCCGCCATGGCCCCCTCTGGCTCACTGATCGCCGCCCCCGGCCTCATTTCGTCCGACCTGCCGTCGGCCGACGATCCGGCCGTCAAGGCCCTCATGCAGTCGGCGCTCGACGTCGCCAAGTCGGGCGGTGCCTCGTACGCCGACGTCCGCGTGGCGGCCCGCCGCCAGCAGAATGTGAACACGCGTGACCGCATCGTGCAGGGGGTGAGCGACACCGACACGTTCGGACTCGGCGTGCGCACGCTGGTCGACGGCGCGTGGGGCTTCGCCGCCACCAGCCGGCTCGACAAGGACTCGGTGGCCACCGCGACGCGGGCGGCGCTCGAGCAGGCGCGCGCCAATCGCGCCAGTCAGCTGCGCCCCGTGCAGCTCGCCCCCACACCCGGCAATCAGATCGGCGAATGGAAGAGCCCGATCGAAACCGATCCGTTCAACGTGCCGATCACCGACAAGGTGGCGCTGCTGCTGGCCGCCAACGAATCGGCGCTCAAGGTGAAGGGCGTGCGCAACGTGTCGTCGAGCATGTTCTTTTTGCGCGAAGAAAAGTCGCTCATGACGAGCGACGGCTCCTTTCTGGTGCAGACGATCTATCGCACATCGCCGAGCATGTCGATCACGGCGGTGTCAGCCGACTTCTCCGACTTCCAGACGGTGCAGAGTAGTGAAATTGCGCCGATGGGCTTGGGATACGAGTGGGTCATCAACTCCAAGATGGCCGAACGCGCGCCCAAGTGGGCCGAGCTGGCCGTGCAGAAGCTGAGTGCCAAGCCGGTGGAGCCGGGTCGCTACGACTTGCTGCTGCACCCGTCGAATTTGTGGCTCACGGTGCACGAAGTGATCGCGCACCCCACCGAACTCGATCGCGCGCTCGGCTTCGAGGCCAACTATGCGGGTACGAGCTTCATCGCGCCGCCGGCGCAGGTGCTCGGTAAACTGCGCATCGGGTCGGACTTGTTGAACGTGGTCGGCGATCGTGAGCAGAAAGGCTCGCTGGGCGCCATCGGTTGGGACGATGAAGCCGTGAAGCCGGTGAAGTTCGACATCATCAAGAACGGCGTGTTCGTGGACTATCAGACCACGCGCGAGCAGGCCACGATGATGACCGACTATTACACGAGCGTCGGCAAGCCGGTGCGCTCGTACGGCTGCTCGTACGCGCAGAGCTGGGCCGATGTGCAGTTCCAGCGCATGCCGAATGTGAGCATGGTGCCGGGCAACAATGACAACACGTTCGAGAGCATGATCGGCACCATGGACAAAGGCATCGCGATTGTGGGCGACGGCTCGTTCTCGATCGATCAGCAGCGCTACAACGGCCAGTTCGCCGGTCAGATCTTCTACGAAGTGAAGGGTGGCAAGATCGTCGGTCAGCTCAAGGATGTGGCGTACCAGTTCCGCACGCCGGATTTCTGGAAATCGCTGAAAGCGATCGGCGGCCAGAAGAGCTACGAGCTGGGCGGCGCCTTCGGCGATGCCAAGGGACAGCCGGGTCAGTCGAACTCCGTGAGCCACGGCTGTGTGCCGTCGCTCTTTCAGCAGACCAACATCATCAACACCGGGAGGAGGGCGTGAGCGAATTCGGCCCCCGTTCTCTCTACACGCCAGCGTACGCACCAGCGGGTATCCTGACGCGCGCCGAGGCGCAGGAGATCGCGCAGCGCGCGCTGCGGAACTCGCCGGCGGAAGAGACACGCGTTTCGATCAACAGTGCGGCGCGTGCCGACACGCGCTTCGCGTTGAATCAGGTCACCACGTCGGGTGAGAATCAGGATACGCAGGTCACGATTACAGCCTATGCCGGCAATCGTGCCGCGAGCGTGAATACCAATCGCCTCGACGAAGCCTCGCTGGCGGCGGCCGCGAAGCAGGCGTACGAGATCGCGAAGCTGGTGCCGCCGAATCCGGAGCGCATGCCGGAGCTTGGCGCGCAAACGTATCCGGCGCCGCGCGAGCGGGTGATCACCCTGCCGTCGCCGACTGAGCGAGCGGCGGCCTCGAAGATCGTGACCGAGCTGGCGCGGGCGAACGAACTGATTGCCACGGGCTTCATCGAATGCCGTGCGTCGGCGACGGCGCTGGCCAACTCGAAGGGATTGTTTGCCTACGATTCGAGTTCGACGGTGACGATGACGACCACGGTGCGCTCGCCCGACGGCACGGGCTCGGGCTGGGCGTGCACCGACGGCAATACGTTTTCGGATCTTGATCCGCAGCGGGTGGCGGCAACCGCCGTGCAGAAGGCCAAGGACTCGCGGAGCCCGGTCGCGATCGAGCCCGGTCGCTACACCACCATTCTCGAGCCGACGGCCGTGGGCAACCTCGTGCAGTTGATCGCCAACGCGATGCAGGCGCGGTCGGCCGACGAAGGCCGCTCGTTCTTCTCGAAGCCGGGCGGTGGCAACAAGATCGGACTCAAGGTGGTCGACGAGCGTGTCACGCTGCTGACCGACCCCGCCGATGCACCGAGCACGAGTGGTGGGTACGACGGCGACGGCATGCCGCTGGAAAAGGTGACGTGGATCGAGAATGGCGTGGTGAAGAACCTGAACTACGATCGCTTCTGGGCGCAGAAGCAGGGTGTGCAGCCCACGCGCTCCGGTGGGCGATCGGCGCTCCGCATGCTTGGCGGCACCACGAGCATTGCCGACATGGTGAAGAACACCGAGCGCGGTATTCTGGTCACGCGCTTCTGGTACATCCGCGGCGTGGACCCGCGTACGATTCTGTTCACGGGACTCACGCGCGACGGCACGTTCCTGATCGAGAATGGCAAAGTCACGCGCCCGATCAAGAACTTCCGTTTCAACGAGTCACCGATCTTTTTCCTGAACAATCTGGAAGCGATGGGTCCGACGATTCGCATCAATGCGTCGGAGAACCTCGGCGCGGGCGGAGCGGTGTACATGCCGCCGATCAAGGTGAGGGATTTTACGTTCAGCTCGTTGTCGGATGCGGTGTAATCCGTAACGAAACTGCAAACTGGGAACAGCAAACTCCCTAGGAAAGAGGGGGGAGGGTTTCAGGAGGGAGGAGGCAGGTGAACCGCGCGCGGTTCCTGCACCCTCTTCCCTGAAACCCTCCCCCCTCTTTCCTGGGGAGTTTGCCGTTGCTTTACCGCCTACACCGCGTTCACGAACGCGCACCCCGCCTCTTCCGCCATCACGTTGGCGAAGATGCCGGACGGTTGCATGATCACGCCGGGTATCAGGAACGACTTGGCTCTTTCGCGCGCTTCCGCCGTCTTGAGCTTGTCCTGCTTCGCGACCGTGGACACGATCTGATTGAAGGCCATGCCGCAGCCGAGCACGATGGCGCCCTTTTCCATCTGCTTGTCGAGCAGCAGTGCGGAGAACGAACTTTTCATGTCGGTGCTGGCGGTCGAGAGCATGGGGTTGGCCACTGCCCACTTCTTGCCCTTCGCGTCCTTCAGCTTGAGCGCCTTGCCCACGCCGTACGTGGCCCAGTAGTCGTGGTTCATCGCCAGCGGAATCGCGGCATGACGAATGACGATCACGGTACTCAGGTCACCCGGGGCGAGCTTCAGGACTTCGGTGTATTGGCGCCCCCAAATACCGGCGCGGAAGATGCCGACGCCATCGCGAATCTCCGGCACGTCGAACATCGCCTTGTGCTTGCCGGTGACTTTCGATGTCCAACTCGTATCCCATGTCTCGGCCCGGGCCTGCTCCCATGACTCGAGTTCCTCGGCCACGGTGTTGAGTGGCAGGGCTGCCGGTTCGGCGGCGTGAAGCAGGGACCCTGTTGACGCCAGCGCCGCTGCGCTGAGTCCGGCCGTTTTCAGAAACATGCGACGGTCGTTGCTCATGGGGGAATTTGTAAGGAAAGGAGGGGGTGACCGCATTGTGTAAACGATCCAGGTCGCTCGCGCTGTCTACATGATGATGGCGTCAGGACTGGAGAAAGTCACGGCGCTGCAGCGCTTCCCGCCCCCTCTCCCTCCCGAAATGCGTTTGGTCCCCGCCGTGACGTCCGTGCTCCTGGCGCTTGCCCCCGGAGCGGCAGGAGCGCAGCCCATCGTCCCGAGCACGCCGCCGGCCTCGCGTGCCGCGCCGGACACCGCGCAGGCCGGCGCGGTTCGCGTGTACCTCGACTGCCAGAGCGCTCGCTGCGATTACGATTTCTTCCGCGACCAGATGCGATGGGTGAACTTCGTTCGTGACCGGCTGGTGTCGGATGTGCTGTTGCTCGTGACGACGCTGCGCACGGGCTCGGGCGGTTCGGAGTACACGATTGCCGCCATTGGGCAGACGGTCAATCGGGGGCGCGCCGACACGGCCGTGGTGTTCGTGGCGCCCAACGATGCCGACGACGTGGTGCGGCGACAGCTGGCGCGCACGTTCTCCCTGCTGCTTGGTCCGTATGCGGCGCGAACTCCGCTCGCGTCGCGGATCACGCTGAACTACGCGGCGCCGAGTACGGCATCGGCCAGCCCTAAATCAGTGAAGGACCCCTGGGATTTCTGGGTGTACCGCGTGTCGGTGAACGGATTCGGGAATGGAGAGAAGCGGCAATCGTTCGTGAACGGTTTCGCGACCACCAGCGCCAATCGTGTGACACAGTCGCTGAAAGTGAATCTGAGTGCGAATCTCGGCTACGATCAGAGTCGCTTCGATCTGGGCGATGGCAAGAGCTTCACCAACATACAGCGCAACTACGGAGCCAACGCGCTGATGGTGAAGAGCATCAGTGATCACCTCTCGGCGGGTATCACGGCCAACTCGCAGTTCTCCGACTTCAACAACTACGATCTGAATCTGCGCGTCACGCCGGCCGTGGAGTACAATGTTTTCCCGTATAAAGACTTCACGCGACGCCAACTCACGGCGTTCTATGCTATCGGCGTGGCGTCGATGCGTTACCAAGACGTCACGATCTTCGATCGCACCGCGGAGACGCGTCCCATCCACAACTTCACGGTGGCGTGGACGGCGCGGCAGCCATGGGGCTCGGTGAACATGGGTGTGTACGGCTCGCAGTATCTCCACGACCTGAGCCTCAACAGCTATGGCATCAGCGGGTTCACCGACCTGCGTATCGCCAAAGGGCTCGCGATCAACGTAGGAGGAAACTATTCGCGCGTGAACGATCAGCTCTATTTGCGCCGCGGCGCGCTGTCGGACAATCAGGTGATCGCGCGGCAACAGGCGCTCGCCACGAATTACCGCTTTTTCATGAATCTCGGTATGAGCTACACCTTCGGGTCGATTTTCAATACGGTCGTGAATCCGCGTTTCGGCGGCGGACGCGGCGGCCAGCAGTTCTGACGGCGGTGCGCGCTATGCACCCAGCGCCCACTTGATGCGCGTGTACGCCACGCGAAAGCCGTTCCGCTCGGCATTGCGTTGCGACGCGCTGCCGGGCAGCGCACCCATCACAGCGAGATCGCAGCCCTGCTTACCGGCGAACACCAGGCGCGCTGACAACAGCGCGTTCTGAGCACCGCGACGGCGGGCGGATGGAATCGTACTCGCACCAGCGAGCACGGCGACGCCCTTGTGCAGGTGCATACTGCCCGTGGCGATCGGTTCCCGTTGCGACTCCGCCAAGAACGAATACGTATCCTTCGCGCGGGCACTGACTTGTCCCATGCTCAGCACAAAGTTGACGATGTCCGGTGACTCGCCCCATCCCTTGGCCGCGACCGCAGCCCAGTGGTCCGCCTCCTCTTCGCGCGCACGACGCACCAACACGTCTGGGTTGACCGCAACCTCGGCGTCGTCGACCGGTCGAAAAAGCACGCTGGTCAGTTCGATCGGGTGATAGCCGCGCGAGGATAGCAGGGTCACCACTGACGTGTCGACGGTGGGACTCACTTCGTGCACCACCGCCGCTCCGCGATCGCGGAAGAATGCCTCGAGTGTGTCCAACAGTGGCGCGCTGGGTGTTTCGAGCACCCCCAGCCCAAAGGTCTGCGTGAGCGGCGAATCCACACCGTCAAACAGGGCGTAGGTGCCGCCCACGTCGAGCGATGCGGCGCCGGACGCCGGCGAGACGTGCGCGCGGGCGTGCACGAAGGCGGCGTTGGCATGTCCCTCGGCGCGTTCGATGCGACGGGCGAGGGCGAGGTCGGCGAACGGAAAGGTGTGCGGCATGTGTGTATATTTCCGGTATGGTGTCCGTATTGCTGCTCCAATCGCTCGAGCCCCCTGCCGACTTTACCGGTGCCTACACCGGTGGTGGTATACCCAAGGGTTTCGTGATGGTCATCGCGTGCTTCGGCGTGTATATCCTGCCGTCGATGTTGGCGTGGACGCGTGGAAGCGCACGCCGATGGAAGATTACCGCGATCAACCTGCTGCTGGGATGGACGGTGATCGGCTGGATCGTGTCGATGGTGCTCACGTACGCGTACGAGCCGCCGCCGGCTGGTGAGGCGGATGAAGCGCACGTGCCTGGCGGCGCGCGACCGCGTTAACGGCCGTACGTCCGCGCGAGATCGCCCAGCCGCGCCGTGAGCGAGGTCGGCAGCTGATCCCACGTGAAGCGGAAGCTCCAGTTGCCCGCCTGTCGACCGGGGAGATTCATGCGGGTGTCACTGCCCAATCCGAGGACGTCCTGTAGTGGAACGAGCGCGGTGTTGGCGACCGAGGCGAACGCCGCGCGAATCAGGGTCCAGTGGATCTCACGGCCATCAGTCGCGAGATAGTTTCGCGCGAACGTTCTCTCCTTGTCGACATCGTCCGGATCACGCGTGGAGTCACCCGCGCCGGTCGAGTTCCACCAGCCGATCGTGGTGTCGTTGTCGTGCGTCCCGGTGTAGACCACAAGCTCGCGGACGTAGCGATGCGGCATGAATTCCGACGCCGGGTCGCCAAAGGCGAACTGGAGGATCGCCATGCCGGGATAACCGAACTGCGTGCGAAGCGTTTCCACCTCGGGCGTGATCAGTCCGAGATTCTCGGCCACAATCGGCATCGGACCGAGCGCCGCCGTCATCGCGTTGAACAGCGCAGCGCCTGGTCCCGGCACCCAACGACCATTCACGGCGGTGGTGTCTTCTGCGGGCACTTCCCAGAAGGCTTCGAATCCCCGGAAGTGATCGAGACGCACGACATCGAACATCGCCAGCGCCGCACGCATGCGCTCGATCCACCAACGATAGTTGTCATTCGCCAGGCGATCCCAGTCGTACAGCGGATTCCCCCAGAGCTGACCCGTCTCGCTGAAGTAGTCGGGGGGCACGCCGGCCTGCACGACGAGCGTGCCGTCGTCGTGCAGCTTGAACAGCGAGCGATCGGCCCACACGTCGGCGGAATCATGTGCGACGTAGATCGGCACGTCACCCATGAGCTGAATGTCGAGCGCGGCACACGCACGGCGCAGCGCACCAAACTGTTCAAAGAACACATGCTGTGCTTTGTAGCAGCGCTCGATGGTTGGTTGCAGCGTTTCGCGCCAGGCGCGCAGCGACTCGGGCTCGCGGCGCGACGCTCCGCGCTCCCACGACGTCCATGATGCGCCGCTATGTGCCTCCTTGAGCGCCATGAACAGCGCGTAATCAGGCAGCCACGACTCCTGTTCGCGGACGAAGCGACGCACGGCATCGTCGTACGGGATGGTATCGAGCCACGCATCGAGGAGTGCTCGCTTCGCCGGGATCACGGTGCCGAAGTCGCACACCTGCGCCGACGTTGGTTCGACCTCGTCACCGAAGCGCGCGCGTGCCTGCTCCGGCACATGTATGAGCAACGGATTGCCGGCGAAGGCCGAGAAGCACTGATAGGGACTGTCGCCGTATCCGGTGGGGCCGAGTGGGAGCACCTGCCAGATCTTCATGCCCGCGTCGGCCAACCATCGGATGAAACGGAACGCGTCGGGGCCCATATCCCCGATACCGCCGGGAGAGGGCAGCGAGGTCGGGTGCAGCAGGATGCCGGCAGCGCGGGGGAACAGCATGCAGACGTGGCTCGAGTCGGTATGGCGGCGTAGGGACGATGCTGCGAGGCAAGCTCGCGCAGGGATGACCGGTGCGCCAGCAGCGCTCTCACGGGTGTTCGCGATTGTCGGCAATCGGCGCTACGTTGTACGCGTGATGCGTCGTCGTATACTCGGTGAGCAGTTGCGCGAATACTCGATCATTACCTGGTTCTTCGAGCGCGTCTTCTGGCTGCTCCATCAATTGTCGCCCAGCCGGATCTTGGGCGGTAGCCGCCTCGCGCACGCGAACTCCGAGGCCTTTCGTCGGAATCCGAAAGGGGCGACCGCCGCGAGGTCGCGCCGCAAGGAAGCGTACATCCTGGCCTGGTTCGCCATCGAGCTGCTGTTGCTGCTCGTCGCGGAAATCGAGGTCGGCTGGCCACTCTGGATTCCTCGAGTGCTGGCATCCATCCGAATCATCGACATCTTCCAGTCGTCGGTGAATCTGAGCGTCTTCGATCAGCTTCGAACCGATGAGCAGGTCGTGATCTCGTCTGCCGTGCGGACGCTGGTGCTCAGCTTTCTCAACTATCTCGAACTGTTGATCTGCTTCGGGATCGTGTACGTCACCATGCTCGATAAGCTTTCCGGCGCCGACGGGTGGATGGACGCGATCTACTTCAGCGTCGTGACGCAGCTCACGATCGGGTTTGGGGACATTCGGCCGCTCGGGGTCGCGCGCTTCGTGTCGGCGATGCAGGGGCTGGTGGCCGTGGCGTTCACGATCCTGATTCTCGGACGAATCGTCTCGGTGCTGCCCAAGATCGAGAGCGTGATCAAGCACGCACCAGACGAATAGACGCCACTGTCAGACCCCTCCCGCACTGTACAGACATCCTCCAACGCGGAGTTTGTCTCATGGATGCCGTTCTTCTCGTCGATCACCAGCCCATCGCCCCGCCCGCCGGTCCCGCCGGCGTCGTAGTCCGGGCCCTCCTCACCATCTCCGGCCAGGTGCCGGCCCATCGGCAGCGGACGCCGCTGGCGCTCTCGCTCGTACTCGACCGCAGTGGGTCGATGGACGGCGACCGCCTCGAAGCCGCCAAGGCCGCGTCCATCAGCGCCGTCGAGCGTCTGCACCCCGACGATGTGGTCTCGGTGATCGCGTTCGACGGGCAGGTGGATGTGGTTGCGCCGCCGGCCCCGCGGGCCCGGCACCACCAACTGGTGCAGCAGGTGCACGAGATCGAGAGTCGCGGCAGCACGAACCTCAGCGGCGGATGGCTTCGCGGTCGTCAGCACATGCAGCAGGCGCTAGGCATGCTGGGCTCGCTCGAGGGATCGTCGCGCCGCATTGTCCTGCTCACTGATGGACATGCCAACGCTGGCATCATCGATCCGTCCACACTGGTGGAGCTGGCCCGGACGGCCCGCACGATGGGGATCACGACCACCACGATCGGCGTCGGCGAGGGCTACGACGACGACCTTCTGCGTGCCATGGCCGACGCCGGCGGGGGCAATAGCTGGTACGTCGAACGTCCCGACCAGGCGCAGGACGTGCTCGCCGAGGAGCTGGGGAACCTGCTGTCGGTCACGGCCCAAGGGCTGTCGGTCACGCTCACGCTGGAAGACTCGGTCGCGGTGTTCGCGACCCATTCGAGCTGGCCCGCGACACCGGAGGCGAACGCGTTCACCTTCGATCTTGGTGATCTGTACGCCAGCGAGTCCAAGCCGGTGCTGCTCGAGCTGTTCGTGCCGGCCGATCGACTCGAGGCCTTGGCCAGCAGCGGAGCGCCGATCGCGACGCTGGTCGTGCAGGCCGACGTGCTGCTCGATGGCGGCGGGGTGGAGCATCGCGCTGTGACCCTCGGTGTGGCCGCGTCCCTCGAGACGCAGTCCACGCTGGTACCGGCGGTGGAACACGCGGTGCTGCTGGCCCGCGCTGCCAAGGCCCGGGAAGAGGCCGCGCGCCGACAGCGCGAAGGAGACGCCGACGGGGCGCAGCAGGTCATGCAAATGGCTTCTGATGCGCTCTCGAGTAGCGCGTTGGCGGAGGACTCGAGCTTCGCCGAAGAACTCCAAGCGCAGGTACGGGATCTCGACGGGCTGGCCGAACGGTATGAGCAGCGCGCGTTCAGTGAGGTCGATGCCAAGTACCAGATGCAGCGCAGCTACAATGCCCGTCGGGGGAAAAAGCACTACGACAACGTGCTGCAGCGCGAGTCCTAGCGACAGGCGTGTAACGACGACGGGTGTCGGGCCGTAGATTTCTCCCATGCGCCCGACACTCCACGCTGCTTCAGCGCTGCTCCTCGCCGCGCTGATGGCGCCTCACCACGGCGGGGCACCCCTCGCGGCTCAGTTGCCGCCCGCGCCGCGTCGTGCGGCAGACCGCCCTGAGGTAGATCCCGCGTCGCTCGCGGCCGTGACCACGCTGCTCGACATCGATCGTGCCTTCTCGAAGACGAGCAGTGACCTCTCCATGCGGGCGGCACTCGACGCGATGTTCGCCGACGGCGTGATCGCGCCGTCGCCGCGCGGCGAGATCGTGAAGGGCAAGGCCGCCGTGGTTCGCGCCATGCTGCAGTCACCCGACAGCGTGGCCAAGCTGTCGTGGGCGCCCATTCGCGGTGGCGTATCGGCCGACGGACTGCACGGTTTCACCTTCGGCTATCTCGCGGCCGAACACCCCGATGGTCGCCTCGCGCACTCGAAATACATGGCCTACTGGGTGCGCGAACCGCGCGGGTGGCGCGTGGCCGCGTGGAAGCGTCGTCCGATCGGCGCCGCGCCGCTGGCCTCCGAACCGCAGCCGCCGTCACTGCCGCCGCGACTCGTGAAGGCGACTGCCGACCGCGACGTGATCGCGCGTTACTACCGTAGCCTGGTAAACGCCGAAGCGGGCTTCTCGCTGCTTGCGCAGCGGGTGGGATTGTCGCGCGCCTTCACCGACCTGGGCTCCGACGATGCCGTGAACATGGGTGGCCCCGACGATCCCCAGTTCGTAGTGGGTGCCGCCAACATCGCGCGTACGGTGGCGCCGGTGAACGGTGACCAGCCGGCCGCCATCACGTGGGGCGCCGATACGGCGTTGGTTGCCTCGAGCGGCGATCTCGGCATCACCTTCGGCGTGATCCGCCCAAAGATGCCGCAGGATCCCAATGCCCCGGCGCCCGGTGCCGCCTTCTTTACCATCTGGCGTCGTGCGTCGCCGACCGCGCCGTGGCGATACCTCGCGGAATGACCGCGTTCTTCCTCATCGGTGTGGACGGAGCCCGACACGCACTCCTCCAGCGGCAGCGTGCGTTACCGGTTCAAGAAGTCGCGCGGGTGCTGGAGCGGTCGAGGAACGCGCGCAACCGTGCGTTCCGCTCGTCGCTTGATGCCAGCGCGCGAAACGACGTATGCTCGGCGCGAATCCCGTCGCCGAGCGGCGTCTCGTAGGAATCGAGGACGGCCTGCCGTGCCAGTCGAGTAGCGCCCCGCGGGTGCGAGGCGATACGGTGCGCGAGTTCGGTGGCTCGGGCTAACGCGCTACCGGTCGGCACCACCTCTGAGATGATGCCCGCCTGCTGCGCTTGCCGTGCGTCGATGGGGTCGCCGGTGAGCACGAGTTGCATCGTCATCGATTTGCCCGCGCTTCGCGCCAGCCGTTGTGTGCCGCCCGCGCCTGGCATCCAGCCCAGCGTGATTTCCGGTTGACCGAATCGCGCCGCCGATCCCGCGATGGCGATATCGCAGCTCAACACGAGTTCGTTACCGCCGCCGAATGCCACGCCTTCCACGGCGGCGATCATCGGACACCCTGAACTCCAGATACGCTGCCAGGCTATCGTGCGCGGATGGTCGACGAGCGCCGGTCCATCCAGCGCCAGCATTTCGGGAATGTCGGCACCGGCCGCAAACGCGTGCGCATTTCCCGTCAGCACGATGCAGCGCACGGCGTCGTCGTGATCGGCGGTTTCGATCGCCGCCGCCAGCTCGCTCATCGTGTGATGTCGAAGCGCATTGCGGGCGTCGGGCCGGTTGATCGTGATGATGACGACGCCGTCGGTGCATGCGCCGACCAGCACATCACCCGATGCATCGCGCTCGACGGTCATGCGGGGCCGCCGTCGTTGTCGGGTACGATGGCCGTTGCTTCGATTTCGACAACCGCGTCGGCTTCCATCAGCGCGCATACCTGCACCGCTGACATCGCGGGATAGTGGCGGCCGAAAATCTCGCGATACGCGGCGCCGAGTTCGACGCCGCTGGCGAGATAACGGTTGCGGTCGGTCACGTACCAGGTGAGACGTACGAGATGCTCTGGCGTGGCACCGTCGCAGGCCAACACGTCGACGATATTCCGCATCGCCTGCTTCGCCTGCTCCACGAAGTCGGCACTCACCATCTGCTGCTGCGCGTTCCAGCCGATCTGTCCCGCCACGTGAATCTGCCGACCCCGTGCTGAAATGCCGTTGGCGTATCCACGCGGGCGCGGCCACTCACCTGGCTGCAGTGTGCGATGCATCAGCTGTTCTCCTTGAGACGGAAACGCTGGAGCTTTCCAGTGTCGGTTTTGGGCAGCGCACTCACGAACTGCACCTGGCGCGGATACTTGTACGGCGCGATCATGGCCTTTACATGCTCCTGCAAAGCGCGCACGAGGGCCAGGTCCCCGTGCACGCCGTCCCGCAGTACCACGAAGGCGGACACGACCTGTCCGCGTTCTTCATCGGGCAGACCGACGACGGCGCACTCTGCCACCGCATCATGCTGCAGCAGTGCGCCTTCGACTTCCGGCGCGCCGATGTTGTAACCGGCCGAGATGATGAGATCGTCGGTGCGTGCCTTGAAGTACACGTAGCCGTCGTCGTCCATCGTGCAGGCATCGCCGGTGAGATTCCAGCCGCCCTGCACGTAGGTGGTTTGACGTGCGTCGGCGAGATAGCGACAGCCGGTTGGGCCTCGCACGGCGAGTCGGCCGACTTCGCCAGTGGGGACCTCGCGCAGGTCATCGTCGAGCACGGCCACGGTGTAGCCGGGAACCGCGCGGCCGATGGCACCTCGGCGCCAATCCGTGCCGGCCGCGCCGATGAACACGTGGATCAGCTCCGTGGCGCCGATGCCGTCGAGTATCTCGACGCCGGTGGCCTCGCGCCAGAGCGTGCGCGTGGCATCGGGGAGCGCTTCGCCGGCCGACACGGTCACGCGGAGCGAGGCGGTATCGTAGCGATCGGGGTGCCGCCCGATCGCGATCGCCATATGCCGGTAGAACGTCGGCGCCGTGAAACTGATGGTCGCACCGGTGGCCGCGATCGCATCGAGCAGGCTCTCCGGTGACGTCCGCTCGAGTAGCACCACACTCGCGCGTGCGGCCATCGGAAAGCAGACCAGTCCGCCGAGTCCGAAGGTGAACGCGATCGGTGGCGTTCCGATACACCGATCGTCGGAGGTGATACCAAGCAGCTGCTCCGAGAAGCCACGGCACATCGCCATCACGTCGCGATGAAAGTGCATGCACCCTTTCGGCGTGCCCGTGGTACCCGACGTGAACGCAATCAGCGCCACATCGTCGCTCGAGGTTTCCGCCGCCGTGAACGCTGTGGTGTGTCGTGCCATCGCACGCTCCAGCGCATCGGCTCCGACTCCGCCCCAGCAGCGCACGGCACGAACGCTCGGCGTACCAGCTGCCGCGCTGGCGAGATCTTCCAGCAGCCGCGCATCGCAGAGCGCGGCATTGCACTCCGCGCGCTCGATCACCATGCGCAACTCGCCGGCGCGCAGCATCGGCATGGTGGTCACGGCAATCATGCCGGCCTTGAGCGTCGCGAGCCACGCCACGGTCATGAAGCGGCCGTTGAACCCCCGACAGAGTACGCGATTGCCGGACACGAGTCCGAGATCGTGCACCAGCACATGCGCCAGTGCATCCACCTGTGCCGCCAGCTGCGCGTACGTGGTCTCGTCCCATCCGCCGTCGCCATCGGGCACGATGATCGCCACCCGATCGCCGTGGCCGTCCTCGATGGCGCGGTCAAGCAGCTCCACCGCGGCGTTCACGCGAGGCGGCGCCGCATACACGCCGGTCAGCGTGATCACCGGCCACTGTTCGGCTGGCGGCAGCTGTTCACGCGCGAAGCCGTCGATATGGCCGCTCGGATGCAGCCGTACCGGGTTCGGCACGGTTGACGTGTGCGCGGATGGCGACGTGCTCATGCTGTGGCCTCAGCGTTGACGGTGTGCCTTCAGGGTCTCGCGTCCCACGAGCAGGCGCTGTACTTTGCTCGCCCCCTCGTAAATCCGCAGCGCGCGCACGTCGCGATACAATCGCTCCACCACTTCGCCCACGCGCACACCCCGCCCGCCGTGCAGTTGCAATGCGCGATCGACGACCTGTTGTGCCAGTTCGGTGCCGGCCAACTTGGCCATTGCGGCGACGCCGGTGCCGCGCGTGCTCTGCGTGTCACGATGCCACGCGGCGCGATAGGTCATGAGCGCCGCCGCATCGAGATCGGTGGCCATATCGCCCAGCATCGCCTGCGCCAACGGCTGTGCACCAAGCGTCGCGCCGAACATCGCGCGTGACTCGGCTTGGCGGAGTGCCTCGTGCATCGCGCGACGTGCGAACCCGGTGGCGGCAGCCGCTACCGATACGCGGAAGATGTCGAGCGTGCGCATGGCGAGTGAAAAGCCCTCGCCTTCGGCACCCAACAGCGCGCTGGACGGCACGACGCACCGATCGAACGACAGCAGCGCCAGCGGATGCGGCGACATCACGGGAATGCGTGCCGCAATGCGAAGCCCCGGGGTGTCGGCGCGTACGAAGAAAGCGCTGATGCCTTTGCTGCCGCTTACTTCGGCCCCGGTGCGCGCGAACACACAGTAGAAGTCGGCGATACCACCGTTGGAGATCCATGTTTTTTCGCCATCCAGCTGCCAACCGGCATCGGTCTTCGTGGCTCGCATATTCATGGCGGCCACATCGGAGCCCGCGTTCGGCTCGGACAACGCGAACGCGGCAATGGCAGTACCCGCCGCCACACGCGGCAACCACTCGGCCCGCATCGCGTCGCTGCCGCCCAGCGTGATTGCCCCGGAGCCTAGTCCCTGCATCGCGAATGCGAAGTCGGCGAGTCCATCGTGCGCGGCCAGCGCTTCACGCAATACGCACAGGGCGCGCGAGTCGAGCGTAGGAAGCGCACCACCCCACGGTGCCGGCACGCAATAGCGCAGAAACCCGGCGTCGCCCAGCCGTCGTACCCAGGCTCGGCAGGCGTCGTCCACCGCAGCCTCTGTGCTTACGGTTGCCTCGACGCCCTGCGCAATCGTCCACTCGGTGACCGACGTGGCCAGCGCGCGATGCGTCTCATCGAAGAAGGGCCACGCCAGATGCGCGATTGCCGCGTGCATGGCTAGTTCCCCTCGAACGCAGGTGACTGCTTGGCCGCGAAAGCCTCGAACGCGCGACGGAAATCCTGCGTCCCCATGCACAGCGCCTGCGCCTGTGCCTCCATTTCGATGGCCTGATCGACCGACACGTTCCACTCTTGGGCGAGCATGGTCTTGGTCATGCTGTGTGCGAACGCGGGTCCGTTCGCGAGCTCGCCAGCCCGCTTGATGGCTTCGGCCAGCAGCGCATCGCGCTCGACGAGCGCATTGTAAAAGCCCCAACGTTCACCCTCAGCCGCATCCATCGCGCGCCCCGTGTACAGCAGCTCCGATGCGCGACCCTGTCCGATGATGCGCGGCAACAGTGCACAGGCGCCCATGTCACAGCCGGCAAGCCCCACGCGCGTGAAGAGAAAGGCGGTGCGCGCTTGCGGAGTGGCGAGGCGCATATCCGAGGCCATGGCGAGAATCGCACCGGCGCCGGCGCACACGCCGTCGACGGCGGCGATGATCGGCTGCGGACAGGCGCGCATGGCTTTTACGAGATCACCCGTCATGCGCGTGAACGCCAGTAGTTCAGGAACGGCCATGCGCGTGAGCGGTTCGATGATCTCGAACACGTCACCACCCGAGCAGAAGTCGTGCTCGGCGCCGGTCAACACGATGGCACGGATATCCGAGGCGTAGCTGAGATCGCGGAAGAGATCGCGCAACTCCGCGTACGACTCGAAGGTGAGGGGATTCTTGCGCGCCGGTCGGTTCAGCGTGATCACCCCCACACGTCCGTCGTGTACAGTAGACCACGCGAAGTGCTGCGGGTTGAGTGCCGCGAGTGATCGGCGCATCGCCGACATCGGATTGCTCATGTGGTACTCCTCGGGGAACGGACACGATCCTTCACGACGCCAAGCCGCGCGTGCAGAGCGCGTCGGTCATCGGGAGACAGCGTGGCGAAGATGTCGGCGATCCAGTGTTCGTGCGCCTGCGCCATCGCCGCGAAGTGTCGTTTCCCCGCCGTCGTGAGTCGCACGATGGCGGCGCGCCTGTCGGTGGGTGACACGCGTCGTGTGACCAGCTTCTCGGCTTCAAGCGCGCGCACGAGCCACGTCACGTTGCCGCCGGTGGTGAGGATGCGCTCGGACAGTTCACCCATGCGAAGCCCGTCGGGCGCGCGCTCGAGTTGTGCCAGCAAATCGAAGCGCGGCAATGTCGAGCTGAACTCGCGCTTGAGGGCGCTGTCCAGTTGCCGCTCCACGAGCGTGGTGGTGGTGAACAAGCGCAGCCAGAGGCGCAGCGACTCCAGATCGCCCGTGCTCATACCGTACCATCGGGCGCACGCCCGTCGATCACGATGGCTTGTCCGACGGGCGACCCGGCGGGTGCCGCGCACAACAGCAGCACGGCTTCGGCCACTTCGTCCGACGTCACGATCCGTGTCTGTCCCGCATCGGACAGGATGGAGCGCAACGCGTCGCTGGCCGAACGCCCCGTGCGCTGCACAATTCGATCGACGGCACCGGTCACCAGATCCGTATCGGTGTACGCCGGACAGACAGCATTCACAGTGATGCCGCGCGGTGCGACTTCCAGCGCGAGCGAACGGGTGAGTCCGATCATCGCATGCTTGGCCGCTGTGTACGCGGTGACGTACGGTGCGCCCATCAGACCCGCCACACTCGCCACGTTCACGATATGCCCGAATCCGCGCTCGATCATGGAGGGTAGCACCTCCTGCGAAGCCCACACGGGTGCCATCAGGTGCATCGCGATCATGAGATCGAAGAGCGCGGTGTCGCTCCTGAGAAACGGGGCCGACTCGGCGGAGCCGGCGTTGTTCACGAGGATGTCGACCGGACCCAGCGCCTCAGCGGCCGCAGCGCAGGCACCGACCAGCGCCTCATGATCGGTGACGTCGGCGACGACCACGGTGTACGGTCCGGGCAACGATGCCGTCACGGCTTCCGCGCGTGGCGCATCACGCACCAGCAGCGACACACGTGCGCCGGCGGCCGAGAGCGTGCGCGCAATCGCTGCACCGATGCCGCGGTTCGCACCAGTTACCAGTGCATGACGACCGGCCAACACCGGCAGCGAATCACTCGTATGCAGGTTCACGTGAGCTCTCCGGTTGGCGGAGCACCCTCAGCGGCAGCGCGCGTGGTGCGCTCGCGGTCGATAAGACGATCCAGTTGTGACTTGCCCGCCAGATACTGCACGGGCCACGTCGCGCCGGCGTAGCCGTACTTGGCTGCCTCCATCAAGGTCCACGCCGGATTGGCCAGGTGCGGACGACCGATCGCCACCAGATCCGCGCGTCCCGATGCAATGATGCCGTTGGCCTGATCGGCGTCGGTAATCGCACCCACAGCGATCGTCGCGATGCCCGCTTCCTGTCGGATTCGATCGGCGAACGGGGTCTGCCACATGCGGCCGTACACCGGACGCTCGCGCTTCACGACCTGACCGGCGGACACGTCGATCATGTCGGCGCCGGCATCGCGGAACAGCCCGGCGATTGCTACGGCATCGTCGTCGGTATTGCCACCGTTCGCCCAATCGTGCGCGGAGATACGGACCGAGATCGGAAGCTCAGGCGGCCAGACGGCTCGCACGGCGGCGAATACTTCCAGCGGGAATTTTGCACGTGCGGCGAGACTGCCACCATACTCGTCGGTGCGACGGTTCGTGAGCGGCGACAAAAAGCCCGACATGAGGTAGCCGTGCGCGAAGTGCAACTCCAGCCAATCGAAGCCAGCCGCGCCACCACGCTGTGCCGCCTGTACGAACTCGTGGGTGACACGCCGCATGTCGTCGCGCGTCATCTCGCGGGCCGTTTGCGACACGCCGTCGAGATATTGCGTTTCCGACGCGGCGATCAGCGGCCATTCTCCGCGCTCGAGCGGCTGATCGATGCCGTCCCACATGGTCTTAGTTGCGCCTTTGGCTCCGGCGTGGCCGAGTTGCAGCCCGATCTTTGCCGGCGAGTGCTCATGCACGAAGCGCACGATGCGCGCCCACATGTCGCGCTGGTCGTCGTTCCACAGGCCCGGACACACGGGCGTGATGCGCGCATCGGGCGCCACGCACGTCATCTCGGTCATCACGAGCCCCGCGCCGCCAGTGGCTCGCGCACCCAGATGCACGAGATGCCAGTCGGTCGGCATGCCCTCGTTCGTGGCGGAGTACTGGGCCATCGGGCTCACGACGATGCGATTGGGCAGCGTGACAGTGCGCACGGTGTACGGCGTGAAAATCGCCGGCGGTGCGGCGGTCTCTGCTGCAATGGTCACCCCGGACTGCTGCGCAAACCATCGTTCGAATGCCCCCACGTACTCCGCGTCGCGCACACGGAGATTCTCGTGCGATATGCGCTGCGAACGTGTGAGCAGCGAATAGGCGAATTGCTCGGGAGCCAGCGTGACGTAGCGGTCCACATGCTCGAACCATTCCGTGGAATTGCGCGCTGCGTTCTGCAGCTTGAGCACCTCCACGCTGCGCTCGGCCTGATAGCGCGCCAGCGCCGCGGCGACGTCGCCCGGATGCGCCGCCAGATGCGTGTCGAGCGCGATGGCATCTTCGAGGGCGAGTTTACTGCCGGAGCCGATGCTGAAGTGTGCGGTATGCGCCGCGTCGCCCAGCAGTACGAGCGGCACACGTCGCGAGCTCGTATCGCCGCGGTCATCGCGCGGGATATCGAGCCAGTGCACCCATTCAGCGCAGGTCACGCGTGGGAAACGGATCCACTGCGCCGAGCCCCGCAAGTGCGCCGCGTTGCTTCT
Organism: Gemmatimonadales bacterium; assembly: GCA_038210005.1. Classification (GTDB taxonomy): domain Bacteria; phylum Gemmatimonadota; class Gemmatimonadetes; order Gemmatimonadales; family Gemmatimonadaceae; genus Gemmatimonas. Next base: position 9,401 of record JBBQXC010000026.1, on the reverse strand, counting down.
GAGCGGAGCGCCATCGAGTACGTCGGCGAAGAGCGCCTCGCAGTACGCAATCGACTCGGTGCCGGACATCTCGTCGATGCCGGCCTGCTCCCATACCTCTTGCGGCGTCTCGACGATGAAGGTGCTCATCTCGTCGTCGAACTGATACGCGTGCGCCTGAAACCAGCCGTGCGCGGTCTCCTTGAACGCAAACGTGAAGGCATCGAAGCGCTTGGGGGTGCCCAGCCACACGTAGCGGCAGTGACGCAGGTCGATGTCGGGGCGAAAGTGCGCGTTGAACCGCTCCCGCAGGATGCTCTTGACGCCATCCGCTACAATCACCAGATCGGCCTCTTCGGCCGCGACGAGCGCCTCGAGCTGGTCGGGATGGAGTTCGTTCTGAAAGCGAAGCACGACGCCCAGCGTTCGGCAGCGCTGCTGCAGCACGGCCAGCAAGCGCTTGCGGCCGACGCCGCTAAAGCCATGTCCTCCGGACCGTATCGATCGACCCGCGAAGCGGACGTCGATGTCATCCCAGCGGTGGAGCGCCGCGGTGATCTCGGCGCCGCTCTCGGGATCGGCGGCGCGGAGGTTGGCGACGGTCTGATCGGACAGCACGACACCCCAGCCAAACGTGTCGTCGGGGCGATTACGCTCGATGACCGTAATCTGCGCGTGCGGATGACGCCGCTTCATGAGCAGCGCGGCATAGAGTCCACCCGGTCCACCACCGACGACGACCACGTTCACCGCAGTTACTCCGTGAGAGGGCACCCTCCGACGGTACGGCCAATTACTTCAAATATCAAGGAATTGGCGGAACACGCGCTGCTGTGGGCGCGACTACCGAGTCTGGACCGTCACGCGGAGAATCCGATCAAGCTTGGGGTACTCGCGGTCCATGTACGCATTGCCACCACGCTCGAGTGGACCCTGCTTGCCTTGGCGCACGCCGCTGCCGGACTCCTCGCCGTAGCCGCTGAAGAGGCTATCGAGCACAGCCATTCCTTCGGTCACGGTGCCGAGGATGGTGAACGGCTCCGCGTCGTTTCGAGGGTTGTCAGCGAGGTTCACATAGATCTGCGCGTTGCGCGTGTGCTCCCGACCCGGGCCTTCGTACGAGAAGGCAAACGTGCCGCGGGTGTTTCGCGAGCGGGGCGGGTCGTCGCGGAGATAGCGACCCTTCCACGCGGCGTTTACGGCCGAGTCACCGTGCAGTCCCCACTGCGCGATGTACGCGGCGCGCACGCGGTGAAATCGGGTGTCGGTGAAGTAGCCGAGACGCGCGAGGTTGTAGAGACGGTCGGCGCCAAGCGGCCCCCAGTCGCGATGCAGTTCGAGCACGAACACGCCCTTGGTGGTCTCGAACCGGAGATGCGAGAGCGGCGGGGCGGGGCGTGTGAACTCGGCGTTGGCGGGGTCGAGTAACAGCGCGCGATTGGCGGCGGGGGGTGTGGCTTGTGGCCTGGAGTTCGTCGCGCGATGGCAGGCCGATAGCGCGATGACGCTGGCAGCGATCGCGATCGTGCGACGATGCATGAGGGATTCGCTGGGGAACGACATGCAGGAGATGGTAGTGCGCGCGCGTGCGCGGCGTGAGGGCGATGAGCTGGTGCTTGCCTGTCGGTCAACCGAATGAGGGAGTGCGACGAATACTGGCATATTTTAATGCGCTGCCATATTCTTGTTCCATGGCAGACGCCGTTGTAACGTATTGTCATGGAATACGATAAGTCGCACACCCGATATACGGCCAAAGTGGAATCGAACGGACGCATCGTCATTCCGGCGGTCGTGCGCGAAACGTTGGGCCTACGGGCGGGCGACGAGATCACGCTGCTGATCGACGGTGATGATCTGGTGCTCCGCTCGCGGCGCGCCGCCGTGCGACGGGTGCGAGAGCGCCTCGCCGCCGCTCCGGCGCCCCAAACCGTCGGATCCAACGTGGACGCGTTTCTGGCGGAGCGTGCCGGGTACTGGGAGTCCTCGATGGCCGAAGACGGACCGCCGGTGCGCGTGGACCTTCCCGCGCTGTTGCAGCAACTGCGTCGCAGCCCGTGAAGGTCACGACGCTGCTCGACGCGTCGGCGCTCCTCGCCGTCGCCTTCGACGAAGTCGGCGCCGAGCAGGCGATGATCGTTTTGTCTCGTCCGCACGTGGGGATCACGGTCACGAATCTCGCGGAAGTCGTGAGCAAACTGCGGCAGCGCGGCATGAGCATGGCCGGCTGTCGAGCGTTCGTCGATGACTTGCAGCTCACCGTTGTCACCGCCAATACGGAGGCTGGGCTCGCAGCGGGCGAGTTGCACGCGCAGGCGCGATGGGCGGGACTTTCGCTCGCCGACGCGATGTGCCTCGCGACCGCCGTGCAACTCGGCGGAACCGTGGTCACCGCCGATCGGGCGTGGGCGCGTCTTGATGTTGGCGTGTCGATTCAGGTGATTCGATAGCGGATCTCGTTCGAGCCTACTTGGCGAGAGAATCTCGCGCGGGCTCGCGCGCGTACGTGCACCTATGCCTACCAACGAGTCTCTGCGGCCGCTCGACGCGCTGAATGCCCGCGTGATGAACCTTCCCGCTGCTGCACGCTTCACGCTGATGTGCCGCATCCTGCTGGCGGTGGCATTCATCCCCACCGGCAGCGTGAAGCTGATGGGTGAGCGGTTCACCTCACTGGGGGTGAACACCTCGGTGGGGGCGTTCTTCGAAGCGATGTATCAGACCGGCGGCTATTGGCGCTTCCTGGGGCTCTCGCAGGTGCTGGCCGGCACGCTCCTGCTCGTTCCCTCGACGGCGTTCTACGGCGCGGTGATCTTCCTGCCGATTCTCGTGAACGTGGTGGTGATCACGATCGCCATCGAGTTCAAAGGGACCGCGATGATCACCGTGCCGATGCTGCTGGCGAATCTGTGGCTGCTGGCGTGGGACTGGCCGCGGTGGCGCGCGGTGCTGATCGCCGACGTGTCGCGGCCGGTGACGCGAGGATGGTCACGTTTGGAACGTGCCGGGTGGCTGCTTGGCGGCGCGAGCGTGGCGGCGTTCTTCTTTGCGGTGCGAGGGGTGGCGTTGAAGGGGACGGTGGGGGTGCTGGTCGGGCCCGGGGTAGTGGGTGGGGTGATGGTGCTGACGGCGTGGGTGCGGGGGGCGCGGGGGAGCGCTGCGATCCTAACGCCCTTGCTTGAGGACACTGAATGCGCCGAAGACGGCAAGTGGTAGTGGAGTTTCGAGCGTCCAGAAAATCGACATGGGGCGCTCGCCGGATACATCACCGGGTTTCGCCACTCGAACGCCGCCGCAGGCGACGAAGGCGTGATCTGGCGTTTCTCGCACGAAGAGTTGGAAGGACCAGCCGTTCGTCGCGCTTTCGATGTAGCGTCGGCCTGCATCGGTGTTAGGGCCTGCCGAATTCTGCGTTTCCCAATGGAAGCGCGTGGAACTGACGGCGTAATCGTGGTACGCCACCTGGTCGCGAAAGCCGTCAGACTTGTCGAGCGTCACGAAGAGCACCTCAACCTTGCGATGCGGCAATCGCAAGACGCCCTCACGCGACGCTGGTCGCGCGGTGGCCGTGTGCACGCCGATGGCAGCGAGTATCTCACGTCGCTGATAGCGGGCATGGAGCACGAGGGGAACATCTTCAAAGCCAGGGATGGTGCGGGACGCAATGCGGCTTCGGGATTCGAGCACGTCGGCCAGTTCGCCTATCTCAGCCAATACGTTCGGCTCTGCATTCAGCTTCCGGGCGAAGTCTGCAAATGAATGGGTGCCCGTGTGTTCCACTTGATACGTGAGCATCTGGGCACGCACCGCCTCAGCGCTGCTGGAAGGCGTGTAGGTACTGCCAGACTCCGCAACCTTGCGAATGAGTCTAATCTGCGCGGGATCATCGACGTGCAGTAAATGACGCAGCGAGCGAGAGGTGAGGGCCTCAGTCTCCCCGCCTTCGTCTCGCAGAGGTAGCCCGGCCGCACGACGCAGCGGCGTCCAGCCACTCGGACGCGTGTCGCGGTAGATCTCCGACAGCTCGATGTCCTGGTCGTGCAGAAAGTCGGCGAGTCGCACAGACACGCGACCGGTCACAGCGGCATAGCTTTGCAACTCGGAACGAAGCCGCGTCCAGCTCTGCTGTGCAACCGATCGCAGATTCGCGAGGACACGCTCGCGCGCCTGTGCTTCGAGATGGATATGACATCCACTCGGCAGTGTCGAGAAGCCCTCCTCGATGCCCTTCAAGACCTCGCGGCGGCTGAGGCCAGTCACTGAAGAGATCAACTTGTCGAATCGGAAGTCCGATCGATGACGTCCGACGAAGTCGAGCACGAGGCAGCTGCTCTTGTTGTCGGCGAGTCGGAGGCCGCGTCCAAGTTGCTGCTGAAAAACGAGTGCGCTCTGCGTTGGGCGCAGAAAGAGCAGGGTGTCGGCGCTGGGGATGTCGACGCCTTCGTTGTACAAGTCGACGGTGATGATCGCGCAGATTTCGCCGCGCGAGAGCTTCTGCGGGGCCTCCCGACGTTCCGCGTCAGTAGACGCGCCCGTAAGACAGACCACCGGCAGCTTCGCCTTCTCAAACTGCTCCGTCATGAAGCGTGCATGGTTCACGGACACGCAGAATACGATCGCTCTGGTACTCCGCGCATTGCCGGACAAACGGTGCCACTCGCTGAGGACCATACGAGCACGCGCATGATTGCCAGTCAGCAGCTGATCCAGCGCGGCCGTCTCTCCTGCGCCATTCCATGGCACCTCGGAGAAGTCCGTCTCGTCGTTACATCCGAAGTACTCGAACGGCGAGAGTAACTGGAGATCCAGCGCCTGCCAAAGCCGGAGCTCGACCGCGGGCGCGCCATCCGGTCGCGAATCAAAGTAGGTCGCGATCGGCACACCATCTGTTCGTTCGGGCGTAGCGGTGAGACCAAGCAAGAGCTTCGGTTGGACGCTGCGCGCGAGCGCATCGAACTGTGGCGCCGCGATACGATGACACTCGTCGATAACAACGGTGTGCCAGTGCGACGCACCAAAGCGCTCCACGATCCGTTGCGAGGTCAGACTCTGAATGCTGGCGAACAGATGATCGAACGACTCCGGCTGCTGCCCCCCAACGAGTAGCGATCCGAAGCTGTAGTCGCGAAGCACGGCGCGGTACGTCTGCAGCGCCTGCGATAGCAGCTCCTCTCGGTGCGCGACAAAGAGCAGGCGCGGTCGAGAACCAGTGGATGCCACCTGCGCCTTGTAGTCGAGCGCGGCCATGACGGTCTTTCCAGTGCCCGTGGCCGCAACCAGAAGGTTGCGGGTTCGACCGTGCTCCCGCTCGAAGGCAAGCTGCTCGAGAATATCCGTCTGGTACTGTTTCGCAGAAATATCAAACAACACCGGCATGCCGCCGTCCGAGCGCGACGACTCGTTCGACAGTGCGCGTGCCAGCGTTCGCGAGCACTCCGCATCATCCGGATCGTAACGGGTAAACTCGCTATCCTCCCAGAGTGTCTCGAAGTGCGCCTTCGCACGATCGTAGATCACGCGCTGGGTGTGCTCGGTGAGTTTGACGGTCCATTCCAGGCCGCCGAGCAATGCCGCGCCAGAAAGATTCGCGCTGCCGATGTATGCGGCGCCGAATCCCGTCGCGCGATGGAAGATCCACGCTTTCGCGTGCAGCCGCGTGCGTCGCCCGTCGAGAGAAATCTTTACGGCACAGCCGGTGAGACGCGCAAGCATATCCAGCGCTGCTTGCTCTGTCGCTCCCGTGTAGGTCGTGGTCAGTACGCGGATGCGCGTTCTCCCCACGCCGCTCGCATCCGGTGCCGTGACCCGCTGCAGCACATCGAGCAGCTTGCGCACGCCAGAGACGGTGATGAAGCTGACCAGAATGTCGATCTGGTCGCAGTCGGCGGCCTCACGCTGGATTTCGTGGTACAACGATGGCGACGCCTTTGCGGCCGTAAACAGCCACGGGGCCGCCAGTCCTGTCTCCGGCAGTCGTGCTTCCTCGCCTCCAGCGCGTATGGCGCGCAGTCGGCGGGCCGGACGCTGTGGCAGCGTGATCGCATCGCGTACCTCACCGCTCGCTTGGCTACGAAGATGCGTGAGCACCCCGTTCACCAGTTCGAGCTGCTTGAGCAGCGAATCCCGCGGGTCGGTTGTGAACGACTCAAGCAAGCGCGAGAGGGTGCTTGCCATGAGATCGAGCAGTGGGGCGGTCGCCTCTCCAGCGGCGAGTTCGTCGATCTGCGCGGCACCGCCGGCTGCCTGGATGCGCTCCGCCAACGCATCGGTGATGAGTTGATCGTACAGACCAATCGGTAGGCTCATTCAGCGTGTCCGAGAAAGTTCACAAAGCGGGCATCGCTTGGGGCGAGTGCGTACGGCGACAGCTCCTGCAGGGATACCCAGGCGATTGCGGTATGCTCGATGCACACCGGCTCGCGGAGAATCTCTACGGGGAGGAAGACGATCACGAATGTTGAGTCGGAATCCGACGCCGAGTATAGCGCGTCTCCCACAGCAACCACCTTCACGCCGAGCTCCTCCGCGAGTTCCCGTGTGATCGCTTGATGGTCCGACTCGCCGTCTTCACATTTGCCGCCAGGGAATTCCCAGAGTCCGCCATGGCGCTTGTGCGCCCGGCGCTGGCATACGAGGAGCCGATCGTTCCGCCAGACAACTGCGGCGACCACGCGCTGCGAAATAGTCGACATTGCCTTCAAAGTGCGCACGCGACCCGGGGTCCACCAGGTCCCCGTCGCGCTGAATCATGGCGATCGAGTAATGTGGCTCTCGTAGCGCCGGCTATGTCGTCGTGACGAGCTCGACGAATCTTGTGACGACACCTTCAATGGCGAGTACGAAGTTACCGTCGAGATCGAGTCCGGCATGGTGTCAGGACGCTTCCCTCGTCGACCACTGGCATTGCTCCGCGAATAGCAAATCTTCGTGCAAACTGGAACCGAGCACGCCTCGGCCTCCCCGTCGTCCCCATCGCTCCCTGGGAATAGCCCCATGTCCATGATTGTCCCCGCGATTCTCCACGTCACGGACGCGCGCGTCGTCGCGGTGCATACGCTGTGGCTCCGCTTCAACGATGGCGTCGAGGGCGTGGCCGATCGGTGTCACGATCTCGATGCGCCGGTGCTCGAGCGCCTCAAAGATCCGGCCCACTTTGCGACGGGGTGGCTCGACCCGATGCTGCACACCGTCGTCTGGCCGTGCGGTGCCGACTTGGCCCCCGAGTTCCCGCGCTCGCGCATCACCGCCGCGGGCGCATAGCGCGCCAAGAAACTGACGCCCGCTACGGCGTCACCCTCATCAAGTACTTCGCGTACCACCCCACGTACCGATCATACCGATCCTTCACGAAACTCGGCCGCGTGATGCCGTGGAACTGTCCGGGATACACGATCATCTGACTCGGCACGCCCAGTGACTTGAGCGCCTGATACATCTGCTCACCGCCGGCGATGGGCACGTTGAAGTCCTTTTCGCCGCCGAGGAACATTGTGGGCGTGGTGATGCGGTCGGCGTGCCAGAAGGGATATGACAGCTTCTCCCACAACTTGGGGTTCTTCCACGGCGCGCCGAGTTCGTTCTCGTACTGGTAGATGTACTGATCGCTGCCGTACATGGTGGTTTGCAGCGCACTACCGGCACCACTGGTGGCCGCCTTGAAGCGCGTGGTAGTCGCGATGGTGTAGTCGGTGAGAATCCCGCCGTAGCTCCAGCCGCCGATGCCCATGCGCGTGGTGTCCACGATGCCGGTGCTGATCACGTGATCCACGCCGGCCATGAGATCCTGCACTTCCTTGTTGCCCCAATCAGCGAAGATGGCCTTCTTCCACGCCTGGCCACGTCCCGAGCTGCCGCGATAGTTCACCGCCAGGACGAGGTAGCCGTTGGCCGCGAACAGTTCTCGCTCGAACGAGAACGCGTGCTGGTCCTGTCCGTTCGGGCCGCCATGAATGCGCAGCATCAGCGGGTACTTCTTGCTCGCGTCGAATCCGGCCGGCTTCACCAACAGCGCACCAACGGTGAGTCCGTCCTTATTTTTGAACTGCACGTCTTCGGTCGTGCCGATCGACAGTGCAGTGAAAATCGAATCGTTCACATGCGTCAGCGCACGTAGCGCATCATTCTCGAACGCGAACACCTCGCTGGAGCGCGTGGCCGTCGCGCTGTTCACCACCACGCGGCCAGTGTTCGACGCATCATACGACGTGACCGCGCGTCGGCCCTCGAGCACGCGGCCCACGGTACCGCCATTCGCCGGCACGCTCGCGAGATGCACTGCACGATCATCGCCCAGCAGGAAGCGCAACGTCATGCCGTCGGCACTCCACGACAGCATGTTCACATCACGATCGAGCGATGCGGCCACGAGCCGCGGCGATCCACCGCCACTCGGCAGCACCGCAATCGTGTTCTGCGTGTACGCCGACAGCTGCGGCTCGCTCCCCTGCAGATACGCGATGAACTGCCCATCGGGACTCCACGCCGGGCTCGCATCGGGGCCGCTCCACGTGGTGAGCTTGATCGGTGTAGCACCGGCCACTGCATCGACGACGTAGATGTCGGCGTTGTTCGTGCGATCGGGATCGGTGCCACTACGCTCGCTCACGAACGCCAGTCGCTTGCCGTCGGGCGACCAACGCACCGACTGATCGTCGAAGTTGCCGGTCGTGATTTGCACCGTCTTCTTGGTGGCCACGTCCACGATGTACACATGGTCGCGCAGTCGATCGAGGTAGCCGGTGTTGTCACGCTTGAAGGCGTATCGATCGAGGACGATCGGCTTCGGATTCTTCGACTTCAGCGAATCGGGCTTCGCGTCTTCGGGATCGGGGTCGTGCGATACCACAGCGAGACGAGTGCCGTCGGGCGACCACTCGTATTCGTCCACACCGCCCTTGAGGTCGGTGAGACGCACCGCGTCGCCCCCGGCGCGATCGAGCAACCACACCTGGCCACCCTTCGACTCGTAGCGACCGGAGACGAAGCTCAGATAGCGATTGTCCGGGCTCCACCGTGGATTGCTTTCGCCTTCCGGTGAGCTCGTCATCCGAATGGTGCGGGTGCCCTCGTAGTTCACCATCCACACATCACTGTCGCTCTTGTCCTTGGCCGAGTCGGCGGTGGTGATGGTGTAGGCAATCCAGGCGCCGTCCGGTGAGATTCGGCCGGCTCCGACGTCACGCAGGCGATAGATGTCGGAACTGCGGATTGGGCGCGGGGATTGGGCCACTGCCGTGCTCGCGGCGGTGGCGAGGAGGGCAAAGAGAAGTAGAGGGCGCATCGTGGAAAGGGCTCCTGAGTTCGAAAATGGGGCTGTGGGCTGTGGGCTGTGGGCTGCGGGCTGTGGGCTCCCAAGCTTAGGGCTGTCGGCTAACGGCTATCAGCCATGGGCCATGAGCCGTGGGGAGTGGGTGTCAACGGTG
>JBBQXC010000025.1:0-37372 GCA_038210005.1 Gemmatimonadales bacterium | reverse complement strand
CCAGTAGCGGGAGAGTTCGGTACGGAAATCCGCGCCCTGCCGAAGCAAGGCGACGGGATCGCTGAGGTCCTGATACGCCATCCGGTGGTGACGAATGAGCGCCAGCACGCCGGTGTTGCCGACCAGCGGGGCCCCCAGTTTACCGAGGGCATAGCGCCCGTGGCGCCGCTTCATCATGAGCTGGAGCGAGACCGCGGCGTTGAGCAACCGTTCCGTGCTGGCCCTCGACAGGTTGGCATGCTCGGCGATCTCGTCGATGGAGCGGGCGCCGCCGGCCAGAAAGGCGAAGAGGTCGAGTTCCACGCAGGCCAGCAGCGTCTGGGTATAGACAAACCCGGAGACGACGTCGAAGAGCGCCCGGGACCGTCGTAGCGTGATCGGTCGGGTGAGCGGGAATCGGGCGCTCCATCGCTGGAAGCGGTCGGTGGCGACGAGGGCATTGAACCGGTCGCGGATCCGCTCGTGCCAAGCAGGCGGTGGCGTGACTGCGACGGCGCCCAGTCCAGTGGCGGGCTGGGCTGCGCTCGGCGTTCTGGCGCGATCGGTTGCCAGCGCCTGGGGGGGCGTCATGGCCTGCTCGGGAGGGTTCACAGGCCGACGTTAAGCAGGGAAAACGAGAGTGTCAAGAAAAGTGTACACATCAGGTGTACAGCTCTTGCCATGGGGTGTCCCTGATCCTAACGTCGAAGTGGGTGGAACGACCCCTGCGCGGTCCCACCACGAACCTTTTTGAGTCCGCATGCGACCGGTCTTTCCGTTTAGCGCGATCGTTGGCCAGGATGAGATGAAGCTGGCGTTGTTGCTGGTGGCCGTCGACCCCTCGATAGGCGGGGTCATGGTCTTCGGCGATCGGGGCACCGGCAAGTCGACCGCGGTGCGCGCCCTCGCCGGGCTGCTGCCTCCCATGAAAGTGGTGGCTGGCTGCCGGTACGGCTGTGATCCTCAGGCCAACGGCGCCCGCTGCGACGAATGTCAGGCGCGGGCGGTAGCCGGCGTCCACGTCAAGTCGGCGCTCGCTCCCGTGCCGGTCGTCGACCTGCCGCTGGGAGCGACGGAAGATCGTGTGGTCGGTGCCCTCGACCTGGAGAAGGCGCTCACCACGGGCGAGAAGGCGTTCGAGCCCGGTCTGCTGGCCCGCGCCCATCGCGGCTTTCTGTACGTCGACGAAGTGAACCTGCTGGAGGATCATCTCGTCGACTTGTTGCTCGACGCGGCCGCCACGGGCGAGAACGTGGTGGAACGCGAAGGCGTCAGCATTCGTCATCCGTCGCGATTCGTGCTGATCGGGAGCGGCAATCCGGAAGAGGGGGAACTGCGTCCGCAGTTGCTCGATCGTTTCGGTCTTGCCGTCGACGTGCGCACGCCGACGGTCATCGCGACGCGCATCGACGTCATCAAGCGACGCGACGCCTTCGATCGCGATCCGGTGGCGTTCATGACGCATTGGCACAAAGCCGACGCGAAAGTTCGTCGTCATCTCGAGAAAGCGCGCACGCGACTCGATGCCCTGGTGGTGTCGGACGCCGTACTCGAACGCGCCGCGACGCTCTGTTCGCAGCTTGGCACCGACGGATTGCGCGGCGAGCTCACGCTGCTGCGCACGTCGCGCGCGATGGCGGCGTACGAGGGCGACGATGCGGTCACGTTGGCGCACCTTCGCCGCATCGCGCCGATGGCGCTCCGTCATCGCTTGCGCCGGAATGTGCTCGACGACGCTGGGTCGACGACGCGCGTGGAGCGTGCCATCGCAGAGCTGTGGGGCGATGTCGTCGCCACCCGCTGATCTGCCGCGCGGTGGCCCCGCGCTGACGGCGTTGTTGCTGGCGGTCGATGCACGCGGACTCGGTGGCGCGATGCTCGACCATCCGCTGCACGAGCAGGCCCGTGCGTTTTCGCTGCTGGTGCAGCGCGCACTTCCCGACGGTGCGCCGCTGCGACGGGTGCCGTCGAGCGTGACGCCTGATCGCTTGTACGGCGGTGTCGATCTCGCGGCCACGCTCTCCACCGGAACGCTGGTGGCGGAGCGCGGCGTACTGGCAGCGGCCGACGGCGGCGTGATCGTGGTGCCGATGGCGGAGCGATTGTCGACCGCCGCGCGCACGGCGTTGTGCGAAGTGCTCGACTACGCGGAAGTGCAGGTCGCGCGCGATGGCATTGGTGAACGCCACGCGGCCCGCGTGTGCGCGATCATCATCGATGAATCGATCGACGATGAGGTCGTGCATGAGGCGCTGCGTGATCGTCTGGCCTTCGTGGTACGCATGAGCGGCACCGCCGCCGATGCATTGTTCGATGAACCCGACGAAGGCGATCGCGCCTCGTGGGAGCGATACGCGCGTGACGCGCGGCATCGGCTGATGTCGGTGAGCGTCGATGAATCGTGGATCGTGGCGCTCTGCGAGACCGCGGACTCGTTCGGTATCCACTCGGTGCGTGCGCCGCTGTTGGCGCTGCGGTGCGCCCGCGCCCATGCGGCGTTGCATGGGCGGCTGATGATCACTGAAGCCGATGCCGAAGTCGCGGCGGCGTTGGTGCTGGCGCCTCGGGCCACACGACTGCCGATGCCGCCGGAGGACGCCAAGAGCGAGGACGCCAAGAGCGACGAAGCCAAGAGCGACGAAGCCAAGAGCGAGGAACCCAAGGGCGCCACGCCGCCCGAGCCGCCGCCGCCGACGGAAAGCGGGCCGGACAGCGCGCCCGAGCCGCCGGAGCAGGCCGACGATGCGTCGGAGGATGAGAGCCCGGCGCCGCCATCGAGCAGCACCGACATGCTGCGAGAGGCCGTGACGTCGGCGCTGCCACCGGGCATGCTCGCGCAACTGCTGGAGAAAGTGAACGGCGGGAGCATGCAGGGCCGCGTGGGCGCGGAAAAACAGAACATGCTACGTGGCCGTCCGCGCGGAGCGCGCACAGGACTGCCACGCGGCGGCTCGCGCCTGCACCTCCTGGAGACATTGCGTGCGGCCGCGCCTTGGCAACGCGCTCGACTCAAGCATGCCGCGCCGGCTGTCGCGCCGGGTGCCGCGCAGGGTGCCGCACCAGCAACGGCGCGTCCGCGCGTGAACATCCGCCGCGAAGATTTCCGCATTCGTCGCTTCATCGAGAAGACCGGCACGACGGTGCTCTTCGTGGTCGATGCCTCGGGCTCGTCAGCGGTGAATCGACTGTCCGAAGCAAAGGGTGCGATCGAAATGCTCCTCGCGGAGAGCTACGCGCGGCGTGATCGCGTGAGCCTGATCGCGTTCAGAGGGCAGGGCACTGAACTGTTGCTGCCACCCACACGCGCCCTCGCGCGCGCGAAGAAGGTGCTGGCGGCGTTGCCCGGCGGCGGGGGAACACCGCTGGCGCATGCGATCGAGGCGGCGCTCGAGCAGGCGCTGTCCGCCAAACGTGCCGGGAGCGCGCCGCTGGTGGTGATGTTGACCGATGGTCGCGCCAACATTGGGCGCGACGGAGCGCCGGGACGTCCGGGCGCGGAGCGCGATGCGTTGATGGCGAGCGCGCGCTTTGCGCAGCAGAACATCCCGGCACTGTTCGTGGATACGTCGTCGCGCGGCGAACCCGTGGCGCGACGTGTCGCCGATGCGATGCGCGCGCGATATGTGCTGTTGCCGGCGGCGAATGCCAAGGCACTCGGCGGGCTGGTACGTACCGCGATGCAGATGGCCGAGGGGGCCGACCGTGCATGAGACACCGGTCGTGAGTCGGACCGCATGGCACTGGCAGTCACTGGTGCGCGTGCGACATCCGTCCATGCTACACGACACCGATATCGCCACGCGCGACACCACGCTGCGCGTGGCGCTGCGCTCGCTGGTGGTGGTCGTGTTTTTCTGGTGGAGTGCGACGGGGGTGATCTTCGCACTCGAGCGGTCGCCGGGCACGCGCCTGCTTGGTCTGGTGCTGGCGACGGCGATGGCGGTGTGGGGCGCTTGGCTGCTCTATCTCGAGCGCGATCGCGGGACCGCGTCGGGAGCGCGCCGCACGTTTCTTGGCGCGGCGTTCCTGTGGACGTGGGTGCAGGTGGCCTTCTACGGCGGATGGCTGGTGGGGCCGACGTCGTTGATGGTGCCGATTCCGGCGGAGTCGCCGAGTTGGTCGTTGGCCGTGCGCGCGGTATTGTCGATGTTCTGGTATCAGCTCGCGATGCTGGCGGTCCTCGCCATTACCGGTTTCCTCACGGCGCGACGCGCGAATCGCGCGGGCTGGTGGGCGCTGGTGCTTTTCTGGGCGACACATCAGGCGGCCAGTATCAACATCTTCTTCGGCGTCGAGAATCCAGGGCGCGGCTTCTTTCCCGAGCCGCTCGTCTATCTCGAGTCGTACTTCGGTCCGCAGCGCAACAGTTGGTTGTTGCCGATTTCCGTCGCGCTGCTGCTCGTCTTCACGTTGCGCACCATCATTCATGCGCTCCGCGATCGATCGCCGCTGCGACGTCAAGGCATGATGTTGCTGTCGGTGCTCGGCGTGCTCGGCGTGCTCGAGTTGGCGGTGCTCGGCATGCCCGTGTACCTGCCGTTCTGGGACGCGTTCCTGGCCGTCCGCGGCTACTGAGCCAGGCGCCCGTGGGCGAGGCTCGCTACTCGTAGCGGAGTGCCTCGATCGGGTCCAGCCTCGCCGCCCGGCGGGCGGGCACCATCCCGAAAACGATGCCGATGCCCACCGAGACGGCGACGGCAATGAGTGTCAGTGACACGGGCACCGGCGCCGAAACGTCGAGCGCGAACGACGCGACGCGGCCGAGCGCGAGGCCAACCAGAATGCCGATCAGCCCGCCGATGCCGGTCAGCGTGCACGCTTCGATGAGGAACTGCAGCAAAATGTCGTTGCGGGTGGCACCGAGTGCTTTTCGAACCCCGATTTCCCGTGTCCGGCTGGTGACCGATACCGTCATGATGGCCATCACGCCGATGCCGCCCACCAAGAGGGCGACGCCCGACAGCACGATCATCACGAGGAAGAAAATGCTCGTGATGCCATTGAAGGTGTCGAGGATCTGGTCCTGCGTGATCAGGTCGAAACTGTCGCTGCTCCCCGGGCGAAGGCCGCGCATTTCACGAATGGCCATCGTGGCCGCGCCCTGTGCGTCGGATACGCTCACTCCGATCCGCGGCTTGACGGGAATCCAGAGGGCGTTCGTGCGGTCGATCGTGTAGCTGCGCTCCATGAACTTGAAGGGCACCACCGCGCCGACCGCCTGCCCGGGTGGCGCGAAGATGTTACCGGGTTCCTGCCAAAGTCCGATGACGACCACTGGACGACCGCCCACCTGGACCTGCCGGCCCAGCATGCGTTCGCGGCCGAACAGACGGCGCGCAGTGGCCTCCTGCAGCACGACCACGGGCGCGCCCGAATTCAGCTCATTGCGCGTGAACCAGCGCCCTTCCACGAGCTCGCCGCCCTGAATGCGGGTGAACCCGTCGTCGGCGCCGAAGATGGCCATGGATTGCGACCGTACCCCGTTCGATTCGATGCGCGCCAACGTCTGCGCCCACAGCGAGGCGTAGGCGATCTCGGGCAGTCGACGCAGACGATCGGCCTCGAGCTCCGAGAGATCCGGCCGACTCCGGACTTCCTTCGGCAGGTTGTCCGGATTGAGCGGCGTCTGCGAGAACTTCTTCAGCACGTAAAACGTGGTGGGGCCCGCCACTTCGATCGTCGTCACGATCTGTGAGCGAATACCCTCCACGATCGCGGCCATCGCCATGACGGTCGCCACTCCGATCACCACACCGAGAATGGTGAGCGACGAGCGCAGCTTGTTCACACGGATCGCGTCGAAAGCGATGAGGACGTTCTCGCCGAAGGCACCGACGCGAAGGCTCACCGTTCAGGTCTCCGCGCGCATGGCGGTGATCGGATCGAGCTTCGCGGCGCGCGACGCGGGATACACGCCGAACAGGACGCCCACTCCGGCGCCGAGCGACAGCGCGAGACCGACACTCCACAGGGACACGCGGGCGGGCAGCGGCGAGAAGGTCGCGATCGCCGCGGCGAGTCCCCAGCCGGCCGCGACCCCGAGCACACCGCCGCAAATCGCCAGCGCGACCGCCTCGGCGAGGAACTGACGCCGCACATCGGCCGCCGTTGCTCCCACCGCTTTGCGTAGCCCGATCTCGTGCGTGCGCTCGGTGACGCCCATCAGCATGATGTTCATGATCACGATGCCGCCCACGAGCACGCCGATCGCGACGACGGCCGGTACCACCGCGAACAGCACTTTGGTGAGCTGCTTCCAGAAATCCACGAGCGCGTCGGCGGTGCCGACGTCGAAGTTGTCGCGATCCGACGGCCGCAGTCTGCGCGCGAGTCGCATGGCTTCCTGGGCGCGCGCCATCGCCGGTCCGACCTCCTCCGCGTCGCGCATCTTGACTGAAATCGTGGTGTTCTGCCGTCGCCCGTAGATCGCTTCGAAGGCCGAAATCGGCATCAGGGCAAAGCCGTCGAACGATTGCCCCAGCACGCGGCCTTTCCGCGCCACGACGCCCACGATCGTATAGCGCTGGCCCATCAGGCGTACATCCTTGTCGATGGCCGTGGCGCCCTGAAAGAGCTTCTGCGCGACATCGGCACCGACCACGATGACGTTGCGACGTTCGCGCACATCGATGTCGCTGAGCGGGCGTCCTTCGGTGAACCGATAGTCCTGTACCACCTGATAGCCCGCAGTGACCCCGAAGACCATCACGCTGCCCAAGGTGCGGTCGCGCCAGACGACATCGGCCTGTGGTGTAGGCCATCCGGATTGCAGCGAGATCGCCAGCGCGTCGGGGAGCGCCTCGCGAACGGCATCGGCATCCCGTTCGTCCACGCGCGGACGGCGCTGCAGCAGGCGGAACTGGTCGTCGCTGAACAGGCCGAGACTGATGGGTAGTCGTCGAACCTGGAAAGTGTTCATGCCGATCATGGCGTCGGCGATGTTCTCCTTCACATACGCGTTCATCCCCTGGATGATCGCCACCACCGCCACCAGAAAACCGACCGACACGACGATGCCCAGCAGGGTGAACGCCGTTCTCATGGGGTTCACGCGAAGCTGCACGAGCGACAGGCGGATAACGTCGGAGAAGCGCATGATGGCCGGAACTACTCGTGCCGCAGTGCCTCCACCGGGTCAAGCCGCGACGCCCGCATGGCGGGCAGCATGCCGAAGGCGACGCCGGTCACGGCGCTGGCAATCAACGCCGTGGCTACGATGCTTCCGGGCAAGCTGGCCGGAATCGATGTATTGGAGCGGATGACCCACGCGAGGAGCGCGCCAAGTCCGAGGCCAACGAAGGCGCCGATGCTGGTCATCGTGGCCGCTTCCACGAGGAACTGCCAGCGAATCGTGCCCGACGTGGCGCCGAGCGCCTTGCGGACACCAATTTCGCGGGTGCGCTCGGTTACCGAGATCATCATGATGGCCACCACGCCCACGCCACCGACGAGCAGGGCGACGGCCGACAGCGCCAACCCGACGGCGAAGATCGCGCCGAACAGCTGGTTGAACGTGTCCATGAGACGGTCCTGTTCGACCAAGTAAAAGGTCGCGCGGTCGGCCGGGCGAAGGCCGCGGCGCGCGCGCATGGCCGCCAAGACCTCGTCCATGACTTCGCCTTGCGTCACGGTTTTCTCTGGCCGGACCAACAGACTGAGACTGTTGCGCGATGCATCGAGACTGCGCACGGCGGCCTGAATGGGAATGATCGCCCGGGGAGTATCAGGACCCTTTCCCTCCAGCGACCTCAAAAAGCCGGCTTTGGGCGCGTAGATGCCGATCACCGTGAACTGCCGACCACTGACCGTGATCTGCTTTCCGATCGCCTCCGACTCACCGAACAGCTGCGCCTTGAGGGTGTCGTTCACCAGCACGACCGGCTGTCCGGCGTCGTACTCGGTGCGCGTGAAATTGCGACCCGGAAAAATGTCCGAGGCATTGACGGACGGCCATTCAACGCTGTAGGCGTCGTAACCGACGTTGTCCACGCGGCTGTTGCGATACGCAAAATTGCCTTGGCCGCCGAGCACACCGATCACGTTCTCGACGCCCGGAATGCGCTTGATCATGTCCCATTCGGCGAACGAGATGGCCGGGTTGCTACGATCCGGGCACTTCTCGTCGGTCCCGTCGCAGCTGGAGATTCCCGAGCTACGCCGCTGCACGATGAACGTGGTGGCACCGATCTGCTCGAGGTCCTGCTGGAAAGACGAACGAATCCCGGTCACCACGGCACCCATCGCCACCACGACGAACACGCCGATGGCGACACCGGCAATGGTGAGGGCAGCCCGCACTTTATTCGACCGGATCGACTCGAGCGCCATCCCGACGCCTTCGAAGATTAGCAAGAATCGATTCATGCGATTATTCCTGACGGAGGGCGGTGATGGGATCCAACTTCGAAGCACGGCTGGCCGGATACAAGCCGGCGGCAATGCCGACACCGGCACCTGTTACGAGTGCCGCGGCGATGGACCACGGCGCGACGGCTGCCGGCAGCGGTGTGAGCGCGGCAATAATCTCCGCCAGGCCGATGCCGAGTCCGATGCCGATCGCTGCACCTAGCGTACTCAGCGTCGCGGCTTCCACGAGGAATTGCGCCATGATATCGGCGCGCTTCGCACCGAGCGCTTTACGCACGCCGATCTCCCGCGTGCGTTCGGCCACGGCGACCAACATGATGTTCATGATGACCATCGCACCGACCACGAGGCTGATGGCGGGGAGCGCGGTACCGAAGAGCACGAGGCGACCCTTCAGCTGCTTGATGAAACCGAAGGCCGCATCTTGCGTAATCAGGCCGAAGTCGTCGGGCTCACCGGCACGCAGTCCGCGGAGCGACCGTAGCGCGCCGCGCGCCGCCTCTATGCCGTCGGGGAGATCGGCCTGCGTGGGCGCCTGCACGATCAGCGAGGAGATATCGCGCATCGGGCGAATGATACGTCCCATCGGCGAGCTGTACGGCGCAATGGCGTTGCGGTCGAGTGAAAAGCCGAACACGGAGCCCTGCTTCTCGATGACGCCGATGACCGTGAACGGCACACCCGACACGCGTAACTGGCGTCCTTCCGGATTGAGGCCGGGAAAAAAATGCTCGGCGACTTCGGTGCCGATCACGATGACGCGCGCACCGGCACGGACTTCCTGATCCGTGAAGGCTCGACCCACGGTGACCGCGAACTTCTTGATCTCGAAGTAGTTCGCGTCGGTCGCCACCGCCTGCACTTGGCGCGGCCGCGTACCTGGGGTCGATGCGTACTTGAAGGTCTCGCTCGCGATGCTGGACTTCATCGTGGCGGGGATGGCAGACCGTACCGCCTCGACATCCGGCATGCGGATGAGAGGACGTCGCTGCGCGGAGCGGGCATCGAAGCCGCGATTCCCGCCGGGTCCCACGTTGTTGAAACGGCGCAGCGTAAAGGTGTTGCTGCCGATCAGTCGCGCCGCGAAATCCTCCTCGACGTACCGACCCATCCCTTCCACGATCGACACGACGGCGATCAGGAACATCACGCCGATCGTTACCCCAAGCAGGGTGAAGGCGCTCTTCAATTTTTGTACACGAATCTGGGTGAGGGCCAGACCGATTGCGTCTCGTGTCTTCATCCGTGAATAATAGCTGCCCTCGGTTATTCGTGCCTGAGCGCCTCCACCGGGTCGAGACGCGCTGCGCGACTGGCGGGCAGCATGCCGAATAGGATGCCAGTGACGGCGCTGGCGCCAAGCGCCACAACGACGGCCATCGGTGGGATACTCGCCTGAATAGGCGTAAAGCTCCGGATGCCGAGCGCGCCGAGCCAGCCGACGAACAGTCCGATGGCGCCGCCGATGCCGGTGAGCGTGGCCGCCTCCACCAGAAACTGCCAGAGGATCGTCGCCTTGGTCGCGCCGAGCGCCTTGCGCACGCCGATCTCACGGGTCCGCTCGGTGACAGAAATCATCATGATGGCCACGACCCCCACACCGCCCACGATCAGGCCGACCGCCGACAACGCGATCATGACCAGAAAAAACATGCCGAAGATGCCGTTGTACGTTTCCAGCAGCTTGTCCTGCGTGATGATGGCGAACGACGACTCTCCCCCCGGGCGTGTACCGCGCATGCCACGCAGCGTTGCCGTGACATCATCGAGCACGATGTCGCGCGCCACGCCCTCGCGCGGCTTGACCGTGAGTGACACGCCGCTGGCCCGCGCGCCGACGTAGCGGATGAGCGACTGCACAGGGATCACAGCCTTCGGGCGTTCGCCACCCGACAGAAAGCTGCTGTTGTCCTTGTAGACGCCGATCACCTCGAACGGCACACCGTTCAGCGTCACCGACTTACCGATCGGATCCGATCCGTCGAAGAGGCGCGTGGCCATCAGCGTGGTGATCACGGCGACTCTCGCACCCGTGCGCGCTTCCGCGCCGGTGAAGGCACGCCCCGGATACACTTCGGGAGCGCTGATCGTCGTCCACTCGGCGCTGTAGCCTTCGATACTCGCCGACGGCAACTCGCGCTCGCGATACTTCACCTTCGTGCCCCAGTCGAGGCGCTCCCCCACGGCGTCCACGCTCGGCAGGCGCCTGATGCTCTCGATCTCGTTCGGCCGGATCGGCGGGTTGCGCAGCCAGGCGCACGCGCCATCGGAGCCGTCGCAATTCTCGAAGCTGATGGGATAGCGCGACACGAAGAACGTGGTCGGGCCGGTGCTGGCAAAATCGGCGGCCACGGACTGGTTGATGCCGTGAATGGCCGCCGAGATGGCGACGACCACGAACACGCCCACGGCAATGCCGAGGATCGTGAGACCGGCGCGCACCTTGTTCGCGCGAACGGAGTCGAGTGCGATGCGCACCCCCTCGGCCACGGCGGATACGCGAGTGGTGAAGGCAGACATGTGCTATTCCTGCCGCAGCGCGGTGATGGGATCCAATCGTGATGCGCGACTGGCGGGATACACGCCGGACACGACCCCGACCCCGGCGCCAAGGGCAATACCGACCACGATCGACCACGGCGCGACGCTGGCCGGTAGCGGCGAGAACGCCGAAATGGCTTGGGCGAGACCGATACCGAGTGCCACCCCGATCGCGGAACCGACGATGCCGAGGGTTGAGGCTTCGATCAGGAACTGCATCAGGATGTCACGACGCTTCGCACCAAGCGCTTTGCGCACGCCGATCTCCCGCGTGCGTTCAGAGACCGCGACGAGCATGATGTTCATGATGACGATCGCGCCGACTACGAGCCCGATGGCTGGCAGCGCGATGCCGGCGAGCACGAGATAGCTCTTGATCTTGTTCCAGAACTCCAACGCGGAGTCGGCAGTCTGCAGTGCGAAGTTGTCCTTCTGTGCCGGACGGAGATGGCGTTGCGCGCGCATCACGGAGCGCACGATTTCCATCGTCTCGGTCATCGCTTCGGGGCTCGGTGATTGAATCGCCACCGCGTCGACGATGTTGGGACGCGAGTTGAGCAGCCGGCGCGCCGGTGAGCGCCACGACGTCACGATGAAATTGTCGAACGACATACCGAATGCCTTGCCCTGCGACTCGGCCACGCCGACCACGCGATAAGGCACGCCACCCATCTTCAATTCGCGGCCCAGCGGATCGAGACCGGGGAAGAGTCGATCGGCGGCATCGATGCCGATGACCACCGACTTCTCGCCACGCGAGAGCTCCTGCTCGGAGAGAATGCGGCCGGCGGTCACGTCGAGATTCTTGACGTCGAAGTACTGACCGTCGACGGCGAATACGCGGGTGGTGCGCGGTTTACCACTGGTTGCGGACGTAATCGCAACCTGGTCTTCGCTGGTGATGTACCACTTGGCGTCGGCCGGGAGCGCATTGGTGACCGGTGCGACATCGAGCAGGTCGAGACGTGGCCGGCGCCGGTATTCCTCCCAGGTGGCCTCGTCCATGTCGCCGATGTTGATGTTGGGGCGACTGCGCAACTCGAACGTGTTGACGCCGATCAGCTTGCCGATGAGGTCTTCTTCCATGTAACGCCCCATCCCTTCGACGATCGAAACGACGGAGATCAGGAACATCACGCCGATGCAGACGCCGAGCAGCGTGAACGCGCTCTTGAGCTTCTGCACACGGATCGTGTTGAGGGCCAATCGAATGGCTTCGAAAAACTGCATGGGGAGCGCCTCGCGTCGCGTAGGGTCTGCGAGGATTTACGGCGCGCGGCGGAGAGAGTTTCGCTCTCTCGAAACGCACACGAGGCGCTCGGAATCCGAGCGCCTCGTGGCAGTCCGAGCGTGTGTCCGAACGACTCACCGTACGAACTAGTGCACGCGCTCACCAGAAACCTTGAGCGCATACTGTGCGCGCGTTTCGTCACTCGAAATGACGCCGTCGCGCAGCACGATGATGCGCTTGGCGTGCACGGCAATGTCCGGCTCGTGCGTAACCATCACCACGGTCTGCCCCTGCGTCGCGAGCTCCTCGAAGACGCGCATGATCTCTTCCGAGGTCTGCGAGTCGAGATTACCCGTCGGTTCGTCGGCCAGCAGAATGGACGGGCGGTTCACGAGAGCGCGCGCGATGGCGACGCGCTGACGCTGACCGCCGGAGAGTTCGTTCGGCCGGTGATGCATGCGCTGGCCGAGTTGCACGCGCTCCAGCGCTTCCGTGGCGCGCTTCTTCCGCTCGTCGGAAGAGATCCCGGCGTACACGAGCGGGAGTTCGACGTTCTGCAGCGCCGAGGCGCGGGGCAGGAGGTTGAACGTCTGGAACACGAAGCCGATTTCCTTATTGCGCACGCGCGCGAGCGCATCGTCGGACATCGTGCTCACGAGCATGCCGTTCAGCCAGTACTCGCCGTCGTTCGGCGTGTCGAGGCAGCCGATGAGGTTCATGAGTGTCGACTTTCCCGAGCCGGACGGACCCATGATGGCCACATATTCGTTGCGCCGGATCGCGAGATCGACGCCGCGCAGTGCACGGACGATTTCGCCGCCCATGTCGTACTGTCGCGTCAGGTGACGTGTCACGATGACCCAGTCGTGCCCGGGAGCGGCGCCGACGGCGGTCGTCACCGCCTGGCGCTCTCCCGTAGTGCTGAGTCCGATCTCGTCGAGTGTGTTGCTCACGGCTTCTTCCCGGTTGCTGGCGTCTTCTTCTCTTCCACCTTCGCCGTACGGATCATGGCGCCATCCTTGAGTTCGCGAATGGCCTGATACGTACCGGCCACGATGGTCTCGCCGCTCTTCAGGCCGTCGAGGACTTCGAAATGACGCTCTCCCGCGATCCCGACCTTTACGGGGCGGAAGCTGACCGTGTTGTCGGTGCCGACCACGAACACGCCTTCGACATCACGCTTGCCGACTTCCTTCGTCGGCTGACGGCCCACCGTCACGGCCGAATCGCCGTTCGGGAGATTTTCGTTCTCACGAACCGTGAGGGCAATGATCGGGATGCTGAGCACTTTCGTCCGCGAGGCCGTCACGATCTTGGCGGTGGCCGAGAAGTCGGGGCGGGTATCCAGCGGCGGGTTCACGAGCTCGACACGCACCTCGTAGTCGATCGCCTGATCACCGGTGTTCCCGGCGCCGGTCTTGGTGACCGAGCTGTTCGAGATTTCGACGACGCGACCCACGAACGTGGTGTCGGGGAAGGCATCGATCTGAATGAGGGCCGAGTCACCGACGCTGATGCGGGCGACATCGGTCTCGTCGACCTTCACCTTCGTTTCGAGCACACTCATGTCGCTGATCGTCATGAGCGTGGCCGCATCCTTGTTCAGCGTACCCATGATCGCCGTCTCGCCTTCTTCGACATTCAGGCGGGTGATCTTGCCGCTCATCGGCGCGGTGATCGTGGTGCGGTTGAGCGCCTGACGCGCGTCACGCACCGAGGCCACCGCCTGATCCACGCTGAAGTTGGCCGCTGCGGCCAGCTCCTTGTTCACGTCGGCCTGCGTCTTGAGCTGCTCGAGCTCTTCGTCGCTGACCAGCGCCGGCGACTGCTGCTTGATCTGCAGCGAGCGCTCGTAATTGCGCTGTGCCTGCAACAGGCTTGCCCGCGACTGCGCTGCCTGAGCGCGCGACGACGCGAGAAATGCTTCGGAGCGCTGCAGCGCCGCCGTTACCTGCTCGGGGTCGATCTGCAGCAGAAACTGGCCCTTCTTCACGATGTCGCCTTCCTTGACCGACAGTCGCACGATCTTGCCGGTCACGTCGGCCGACACGTCGACCTTGGTGCGCGGCTGAATCTGTCCACTGGCCGTTACCGAGGCGACGAGGTCACGCGTTTCCACGGCTTCCGTACGCACTTCCACCGGCTTCGTGCTGTTCTTCTTCGCGCTGATTACCGCAAGGGCGGCAACGGCGATCACAACCACGCCGGCGATCCCGAACTTTACACCTTTCGTCATGACTGGTCTCTGTTAGCGGAGGGGACGGCCAACGGCATTTTCAAGCGCCGCAAATGCCCGTTGAACATCGTATACCGCAGTAATGCGATCGGTCTCGGCGCGTTCGTAATCGCCACGCGCCTGCACGAGATCCACGATGCTGATGGCCCCGACGCGATAGCGCTCCTGCGCCAGCGACAGGGCGATGCGTGCCGTTCGCACGTTCTGTTCTTGCAGCACGACGGTCTGCTGCGCCGTATTCAGCGAGAGGGACGCCGCCGTCACGTCGGCGGTGACGCGCAGTTCCTGGGCACGGACATCGTTCTCCGCATTGCGGCGCTGCACACTGGCTTGCTCAACCTGTTGCTCGCGGCGCCAGCCGTTGAAGACGGGCAGCGAGAGGCTGGCGGACAGCGAATACGGATTGCGCGTGAAATCGAATGGGTACTTCGACTGCCCGTCGCGAATGGCGGCTTCTTGAGCGGGCGTGAAGGTGATCGCGCTGCATTGGGCGAGGTTATTCGGCAGACCGACACGGCTCCGCACTTCTTCACTACGGACGCATGAAGACTGGGCGGAGAGCGTACTGGCTCGGCCCTGATCGATCAGCAATCCTGTGTTCGTGAAGCGATTAGTAAACGCCGAGACATTGGCAGACAGCGACAGCGACGGGAGGTACGCGCCGCGCGCCGAGGCCTGAGAGCGCCGAGCCGCCTCCTCACGCGCACGGAACGACCCAAGCGCGGGATTGGTGCGACGCGCCATTTCAAGAACGGCCGCCAGGTCGATCGCGGGTGGCGCGGAGAGATTTGCGTCGAGCTTCGCGTTGGGCGTCGCCTGTACCCCGATCGATTGAAAGAGCCGAACGATTTCGATGGCGGCCTGATTGCGCGCGTTCAACGAGGCAACGCGCTGCTGTCCATCGGCGACTTCGGCGCGCTGCACATCGAGCTGGGTGCCGGAGCCCACTTGGAATCGAGCCTGCGCGAGCTGTAGCTGGGTCTGTGTGGTGGCCTGGAGCGTGTCCTGGAGCGACGCGCGCGCCTGGGCCTGCAGCGCCGCGAGGTATTGGTTGGTGACATCGTTTCGCACCCGCTGTTCGGCGGTGGCGATGTCGGCCTCGGTGGCGTTCTGATTGGCCTGCGCCGCGCGGCGATCGTTTAGCGTCGCAATCGACAACTGCATATTGGCGCTTACCGAGGCGTCGGTGTTCAGCTGATCGTTCACGGCGCCGAACGCCTGACCTTGGAAAAACGTCTGACGTCCCTCGCGGTAGCCTCCGCCAAGGCTGGTGTTGACGTTGGGCAGGAACGCGCCGGTCGCCGATCGCACCGCGGCGGCCGCGGTGCGGCGGGCGTTCGTCGACGACTGCAGCGCGGGGTTGTTCCGGCGCGCGAGCGCCAAGGCGTCCGTGAGCGTGATGACGGGCCCCGAAGCCGGGGCGGTCTGCGCAGTGGCGCGGATTGGAGCAGTCCCGACGACGACCAAGCCGGTGACGGCCAGACCGAGAGCGAGCGCGAACGCGTGAATTCTCATAGGGACGAAGCGGGTGGAGGAAGTATTCAGAGGGGCATACGCCCCCTGGGCGGTGATGGTTTCAGTGAAATAGACTACGGAGTCCAGACGACCTTCGTTTGCGTCAGCGTGTGCCTCAGCGTGGCACGTCGTCGCGGAGCGCCTCGAGGTTGCGGGCGGGGATGCTGAGCCTCAGCACGCGCCCCTCCAGGTCGGTCCACACGAGCCGCAGATCGCCGCTGCTGGCCGTCACTCGCCAGCGACGTGCTTCAAAACGCCCGCCGGCCACGACAATGGTATCGGCGCGGGTTTCGAGAACCAGCCGCACCGAACCCTGCGTATTGGCGATCGGAGTCAGGCTCGGCAGCGTGACGCCGCCTCCCTCGACCATCGTGCGATCTCGCAGGAGCAGGGCGTACTGGACGATGCCGTCGTCCTCGATAACGACTGCGCCCGGACGCAGCAGATATTCGCGCGCCGCTTCACCGGTCGAACTGCGTGCGAGCGTCGCGAAGCGGCCGCGGACGCGCTGGCCGCCAAGTCGGAGCGTGACCTCGGCGCCACGTCGCTCTTCGACGGAATAGCGCACCGGCGTTCCGGCCGAATCGGTCTCGAGGCGCATCGCGACACGCCGGTCCCCGAGCGCCGATTCCGACCGGGCTTCAAGCGTGCCGCCATCTTGTGAAACCACGCGCTGCACGGAGAACTGTTCGCGACCCACGCGCTGCCCATTCACCAACAGCGTGAAGCTGCCCACATCGAGGCGAGTCTGCGCTGGTGGCTGCGTCGTCGCCGTGGATCTGGACACCGATGGCGACCGCGCTGCCAACAATGGCGCGGCGAGCACGGTGACGACCAATGGTAGACCAAGGGTACGAAGACGCCGGAAATGGCGAAACAGGGGCATTCCTGAAACATAACCGGACAAGGCGCTCCCCTTCGCCATAGCGGGGTCCGCGGGGTATTGTGGGGCCATGCCATCCTCTCCCCGCGCGGCGCGCGCCGATTCGTGGCCTTTCGGTTGGGTTGCCGCGACCTGCACCGCCATCGTCGCCTGTGCCCTCTGGCAGCAGGCACCGGGGTGGACGTCGCTGGCCGTGGCGCTGATCGCGAGTGCTGGTGCGGCGTGGATGCTCCCCACCCTGCGTCGTCCTCGCGGGATCCCGGCGATCACCGTCGTGTTGCTCGCGGTTACGGTCACGGTAGCGGTAGGCGAGACGGCGACGCTCTTCTCGGTCCGACGGGATTGGAGCAGGTGGTCGGCCGGCGAGCGGGAGGACCGCGCGCAGCGCGTGGCCGCGAGTCTGACCGATGTCGCTTCGACCTTGCGACGCGTCGTCGAAGCACGCGTGCTGGATTCGACGGGTGTGGCGTCCGCGCCGCTGGAAGGCGGTGTGGAGTCCGCGCTGCTGGTCTTCCGGAATGGCACGTTGGTGGCCCGCGCTGGGCAGACGCGAACGCCGATCACGGCGGGCGCACCGGTTGGCGTGCGACTTGTCGACGGGGCGTTTCACACGTCGCTCGTGGCGCGTGCGCGTTCAACCGATGGGCGGGTTGAAGCGGTGGCGGTGGCGCTGGTGTCGTCGGCGCCGCCAGCCGATCGGTTCGCGAGACCGCTGTTGCGCACGCTGTCGGGCCGCGTCGATGTCGCGCATACGATCATCGAGTCTCCCGACTCGACCAGTGTGGCCACCGGATCGACGGTGGTCGTGGTCCCCGATGGCCCGAGTCGGTTGGCGCGCGTGCGCGCCCTCGATTTCTCGGAGGGTGAAACGCAGCTGTCGTTGCTGCAGCGCGCACGGGCACGGACCAACCTGTCGCTCGGCCTCGCCCTGCTGGGCATGCTGATCAGTGCGTGGCGCCGGCCGGCGCGCACCGGCCAACGGGTGGCTGCCGCGGCGGCGGCAGTGCTCGCCATTGCCGTCGCGCCGCTGACTGCGCTCTCGAATGTGTCCTCGTTGTTCGATCCGGCGAGCTACTTCGCGGCGATGGGTGGACCACTGACGTCCAATGTAGCCGCGCTGCTGATGACGACTGCGCTCGCCCTGGCGGTGTTGTTGCTCGTGCTGCGCACGTCGTTCCAGAAACCCTCGCGATGGATCGCGGTGGCGGTCGTGATCGTCGTGGCGACGGGCGGCCCGTTCCTGCTGCGCGATCTGGCGCGCGGCATTGCACTGCCAGCGGCAGGCGCGGGCTTCGTGTTGTGGATCGCATGGCAGCTTGCGCTCGCCTTGGCTGGTGTGTCGATCCTGCTGGCGGGCGCAGCCGCCGGGCGCGCGGCTCTCGGATCGCGCCGTGGTTTGCCGTCCAACGTCGCGCCGCTCCTGGCGATCCTTGCCGGTGTCTTCGCGCCGATTCTGTGGGATGCTCCGGGCGCATGGCCGGCGTGGTATCCCGCGCTCTGGATCGCGGCGATCGGTTCGTTGGCCCTCACGCGTCGTGGCCTCGCGCAGGTCGCCGCAGCCGCGGTCGTGGCCGGCACCGGCGCCGCCACGCTGACCTGGGGGGCCACGGTGCGGGCCCGGATGGCGCTGGCCCAGCATGATCTCGAACGACTCGAAGCGGTGGACGAGAACGCCTATCGTCTGCTCGAACGGTTTGCGACGTCCATGCGCGAAGAGAGGCGACCGGTCCGCAGTACCGACGCGCTCTTGCGGCGATACGCCTCGAGTGAACTCGCGCTTGCCGGCTACCCGGCGCGGCTGGCGCGCTGGGTCCCGGGCAACACCACGACCCCGGTGTCCGATCTGTCGCTCGCGCCGGTGAACGACACGATCGGCGCACAAGCCGTGATCGCGACTATGGCGCGCGAGAGTGGCCTGGTGGAGATTCGCGCCGTCGGTGATGGACCGACGACGCTCTTGGTGGCCGCCGTGCCCGCGCCCGACAGCGTCGTGACCACGATTGCGGTGCCGCCGCGCACTCGGCTGCTACCGCTCGATCCGTTTGCGTCCTTCACGGGCGTCACCGGCGCACGCGGCACCGAGGCGCCATACAAGCTGGCCCTCGCCGTGCCCCTGACCGGCGATACGATCGCGCATCCGCTGCAGTGGCGTCGGCGTGGCGATACGATGCACGGCGATGGCGTGGCCGGTGCCGGTATCGACGTGCGGCGCGTGCATGTGGAAGTGGATCTTCGCACCCTCGATGTGTTGCTGCCGCGCGGTGCGTTGCTGGTGTTCCTCGACGTGATCGGGGTGATGCTCCTCTGGTCGGCGACGGCACTCGCCGATGGCGCGCTGGGCCGACTGCTGCGGCTGCGTCGTGTGCGGTGGTCGCGTTCGTATCGCGTGCGCTTGAGCGGCGCGTTGCTCACGTTCTTCATCGTTCCGGCGACGATCTTCGCGGCGTGGGCGTGGTATCGCCTCCAAGACGACGATCGGGCGGCGCGCGAACTGCTGGTTCGGGAAACGCTGCGCGTGGCGGCTGCCGAGCAGGAACAGCGTTCGATCGGGACGGCGCCGTCGAGTACGGGCGCCCCGCTCTTTCTCTATCGCGATGGACAGCTGGACACGGCCAGTGACGCGCTCCTCGATGCCTTGGCACCACTTGGGCGTTTGCTGCCGGTCTCGCTTGGCACCGATGACGTCGGCACCGACGACTTCGGCACGGATGACGTGTTCACGACACGCCGCATCGTGGTCGGTGATGCACGTACGCTCGTCGGCTTCCGACATCTCTCGCCGACCAGTCCGTCGGTGTTGGCCACGCCGGCGCGCGGCGACGAATTCGCGCTCGACGCCCGCCGCGAAGATCTCGGTGTGCTCCTGTTGTTCGCGACCATGCTGGGCGCGCTGGCCGCCCTCTGGTCCAGTGGACTGGCGGCCCGGTCCCTCGCGCGGCCTGTCGGGGCACTGCGCGAAGCGGCACTGGCGATCGCCGCCGGCAAGCGCGCCCCCGCGCTGGGCACCGCGCCAGCCACGGAATTTGCGCCGGTGTATCGCGCGTTCGGTCGGATGGCGGATGATCTGGCCACCAGTCGCGCCGCTCTCGAAGCCGCGCAACGCCGCACCGAAGCCGTGCTGCAGCATGTGGCCAGTGGCGTGTTGGCGTTACGGTCGGCATCGCATGGCGCTGCACCAGGCGGCGACATCCTGATCGCCAATCCGCGCGCGGAAGCGATGCTGGGCGTGTCGCTGCGTACGTCTGTGGTGCCGCTGCGTGCGCTACCGGCCACCCTCGCTCCGCTGGTGGAACGCTCGACGGCGTTCCTCGCGGCCACGACCGAGGAGGAAGCGTTCGAGCTGCTGGTGCTCGGGCGTCAGATGCGCGCGCGACTCACGCGACTGCCGAGCGGCGCCGTGTTGACGCTCGATGACGTCACCGAGCTCGCGTCGGCGCAACGCGTGCTGGCCTGGGGTGAGATGGCGCGGCAGGTCGCACACGAGATCAAGAATCCGCTCACGCCGATTCGTCTCGGAGTGCAGCACCTCCGCCGCGCCTACCGCGACAAGCGTGGCGATTTCGGCGAGATCCTCGACACCAACGTGTCGCGCGTGCTGGCCGAGATCGATCATCTCGACGAGATCGCGCGGGCCTTCAGTCGCTACGGCACCGCGCCGGAGGATCGTACGCCGGCCACGCCGGTGGATGTCGCCGCGGTCGTGCACGACGTGATGGCGCTCGAACGGTTGGGGGAGGATGGTGAGCGTGAGGCCGGTGTACGCTGGAACATCGAGGCACCGGAACCCGGTGCGGAACAGGTGGTCGCGCTGGCCCAGCGGGACGAACTGAAGGACGTACTGCTCAATGTCCTGGAGAACGCGCGGCTGGCCGATGCCGGGACGGTTTCGGTGCATGTCGAAGGAACGGCCACACACGTGGTGATCGACGTGAAAGACGACGGCACGGGTATCGCTGCGGATGTCCTGCCGCAGGTATTCGAACCGCACTTTTCGACGCGGACCAGTGGCAGCGGTCTGGGGTTGGCGATCAGCCGCCGGTTGATCGAAGGGTGGGGTGGGACGATCGGCCTGACGAGCACACCGGGCGCCGGAACGACGGTTCGCCTCACACTTCGACGCGCCACCCGCACATGACTTCGCTCGGGTCGTTAAACTGTCTGCCATGAGTCAGTCCGCCCCACCTCCCGACCACCGGCCAACGAGCTCGCCGGCGCCGCATCTCGAGGCGTGGTCGTTGCCCCCAGGTTGGTCGTGGGGACACGAGGCGATTCAGCGCGAGCATCGCCACTATCAGGAAGTGATCGACGCGCTCGGTCGTTCGCTCTCGCTGGTGAGCGCACCGGACTCCAATCACGATGAGTGGCTGAAGAACGAGGCACGCGCGCTGGCACACCGGAATCATCCGTCGATTCCGACGACCTACCACTATTGGGCCTCCTATCAGGAGAGTCGTCGTGGCCCGGGGTATCTCCGCCGTTGGATCGGTGGAGAAACCGTGTTCTCGCGCGTCACGCGGCTTGGGCCTGAGGCGATCCCGTTCGCGCTGCAGGTGCTGCGCGAGGCCGGGAGTACGCTGGCCTATCTGCACGACACCGGCGCGTCGCACGGGGCGATCTCGGCGAGCACGATCTGGCTGACCCCCGGTGGGCGTCTGTGGGTGTTGGGGTGGGAATGGGTGCTGCCGCGCGACCAGCGTCCGGCCGGACTACAGCCCGACTCGACGTATACGCCGTGGCCTCCCGAGTGGTCGGCCACGGAGTGGCGTCCCACACCGGCGTCGGATCAGTGGCAGTTGGCGGCCATGCTGTTCACGATGCTGACCGGTGAGACTCCGCCTGAGCATGACGCGCCGCCGATGGCGCTGCTGCGCCCGGACTGCCCGCAGGCGCTGGCTGCCGTCTTGGAGCGTGCCCTCGCGCCGAAGCCCGAGGACCGGTTCCCGAGTGTCGCAGCGATGCTTCGAGACATGGACCGCCATGTGTCGGTGCGTCAGTTGATGATTGCGCCCGAAGGCGACGAGTTGCCGCCCGCGCTCGACTCGGCAGAGGCGCGTCTGCGCTGGGCCACGGCCGACGACTACGATATCCTGTCGCCGCTGGGAAGCGGCATGTTCGGGAGTGTGTGGCGTGCCCGCGATCTCTCGCTGTCGCGCGAAGTGGCCATCAAGGTGCTCCATCCGCACATCGCGAAGGACGACACGGCCGTGGCGCGATTCCGTCGCGAAGCACGGCTCGCGGCGCAGCTCGCGCACGCGGCGATCGTACCGATTTACGATACCGACAGTCGTGGCGACATCGTGTGGTACACGATGGAGTTGGCCGAAGGCGGGTCGGTGGCCAGTCTCGTATCGCGCAGTGGACCGCGCCAGTTCGAAGAGATCGCGCCGCAAGTCGATGAGGTGCTCGAAGCGCTGCATGCCGCGCACACGAGCGGCATCATCCACCGTGATCTGAAGCCGGAGAACATTCTGATCGATCGGTACCGCCGGTGGCGGATCGGGGACTTCGGTATCGCGTACGCGCTCGGCGACGAGCGCATGGGCACATCGGGTACGCCGTCGTTCGCCGCACCAGAGCAGTTGCTCGGTGAGGCGCAGGGTCCGGCCACCGACTGTTACGCCCTCGCGAGCATTGTGTACTTCGTGATCACCGGTCGCGCGCCCTTCGGCGACGGTCCGGCGGAGACGATTCTGGCCCAGCAACTGTCGGGTACACTCGCGGCGCGGCTCGAGGACGATGGATTCCCCGAGGCGCTCGGTGGTTGGCTGCTGAACGGACTCGCGGCGCGTGTGGAAGATCGGTTTGCCGACGCACGCGAAATGCGCATTGCCTGGCGACAGGTGGTGCGTGCGACGCGACGCGCTGAAGATCAGCGTCCGTGGTGGCGGCGTCTTATCGGAGGGCTTCAGGAAGACGAGCCCGTCGAACCGCCTTCGGGTTGGTGAACTCGCGGAATCCGAGTGGGCCCAGTTCGCGGCCCATGCCGGACTGCTTCACGCCGCCGAACGGATAGCGCGGGTCGGACACCACCATCTCGTTCACGAACACCATGCCGACGTCGAGTGCGTCGATGCACTGCGTGGCGACCGCCGGATCGCGCGTCCAGACGCTGGCGCCCAATCCAAAGGGCGTGTCGTTGGCCTTGGCGATCGCCGCCGCCACGTCGGCCACGCGAAACACCGAGGCGACCGGACCGAACAGCTCTTCGCGAGATGCGGGAGCATCGTCGGGGATATCGACGAGTACCGTGGGCGGATAGAAGAACCCGGCGTGTCCGTCGGTCGATCCGCCCAACAGCACGCGTGCACCGGCGGCGATCGAGTCCTGCACCTGTTTGGCGAGGCCGTCGCGCACACTCTCGGTGGCGATCGGTCCGATTTGCGTGGCTTCATCGCGCGGATCGCCCACGCGCAACGCGCGCATGCCGTCCAGGAAGCGCGCCAGAAACTCGTCGTAGACCGCGTCGCACACGATGAAGCGTTTCGCGGCGATGCACGACTGTCCGGAGTTCACCGTGCGAGCGGCAACGGCCTGCGCGGCGGCGAGCGCGATGTCGGCGTCAGGGAGTACGATGAAGGGATCGCTGCCGCCGAGTTCGAGCACGACTTTCTTGAGATGCGTGCCCGCCACCGACGCAACGTGTCGGCCGGCGCGATCGCTGCCGGTGAGTGTTACACCCGCGATGCGCGCGTCGGCGATCACGCTATCGAGTGCTTCCACCTCGATGAACGCCATGTGGCACGGCGCGTCAGGTACCGACGCATCGGCGACCCGAACGGCGGCCCGCGCTTCGGCGAAACAGTCGTCGAGCAAACGCGCACCACCGGGCACCGAACCGGCCGGCTTGATCAACACGCCATTGCCGGCGAGCAGCGTGGGCACGGCGAATCGCAGCGCCTGCCAGTACGGAAAATTCCACGGCATGATGGCCAGTACGGTGCCGAGTGGCGCGTACTGACTGCGCACATCGCTGATGGTGTCGTGCACGATCACCTCGTCGGCCAGTGCGGCCTGCGCGAGTGCCGGCGCCTGTTCGCAGAGCGACACGCACTTGTCGACTTCGGCGCGTGCGGCCAGGATGGGCTTTCCCATCTCCAGCGAGAGCCATTCGGCCAGTGCTTCGCGATGCGCTTGCAACGCCACTCCGAGCGCCCGCACGAAGCGCGCACGCTGCGTGTGGTCGGTACGACGCCACGGTTGGTGTTCGCGATGCACGCGTGCGATCAGCGCTTCGCGATCGCCCGGGGAGAGCGACGGCACTTCATGCAAGGCGACGCCGGTCGCTGGATTCACTGCGCGGAATGTCATACATAGAACCTCGGCGCCTGCCCCTCTGAGGGTCAAGCGCCGAGGTGAGCCGTGCGGCGTGCGTCCGAGCGCTCGCCTCGATGCGAGTACGCCGAAATACTCACGCGGCGTGTGTGGGGAGAAAGGTCCCGGTCACGGCGGGTAAGGCGTTGGCCATCTGCGGTGACATCGCCACGGAGAGCACGGGCGACAGCGGTGGTGCGGCATTCGGGAGCGCCATGGCAGCGGCCCGCGCCATCGCGGCAACCTCGGCCGGGACCGGCATCGGCGCAAGACGCGGCGTGCGGCGCGGCGCACGATGCTGTTGGTTTGCTTCGGCCACCTTCGTCATCTGCCGACGACGCTTGCGCGCATACAGCAACTGGTCGGCCCGGGCGAGCAGCTCGCTCACCGAGGCCGTGTCACTCGGACGCACGCACGTATGTCCCACGGTCAGTGAGAGTGCCATCGGTAACTCGCCCGACGCGTTGAACAGGGCGAGGCGTTCGTCGAGTCGCTTCTGGATCGCTCGGGCCCCCAGGCGATCGGCGTCGAGCGCGAGGATGGTGAACTCGTCACCACCCATGCGCGCGACCACGTCGCAGTCGCGAACGGTGTTCTGGAGCAGTCGTGACACCGCCATGAGGGCACGATCGCCGGCGGCGTGGCCGTAACGGTCGTTGAGCTGCTTGAAGTCGTCCATGTCGACGTACATGACCACGGTGTCCTTGCCCTGCCGGCGCGCGACGCGCAGGTGCTGCTCGGCGAGGGCCATGAAGCCGCGACGGTTGTACAGTCGCGTGAGATCGTCCGTCAGACATGCCTTCCGTAAGCGGAGCTCATCACGCTTGCGTGACGAAACGTCACGCACCGTGACGGCCAGTCCGTCGGCGGTCGGTGCCGCCTGATGAAAGAGCCAGCTGGCGGCTACGGCACGACGGTCCACGCGGAGTTCTTCCACGACCGGCGTGCGCAACGTGATCGCATCGACGTAGCGCTCGAAGAGCATGTCGGCCATCCGCGTCGGCAGCTCTTCGCGAATGCGGCGACCGACCAACTGCCCACGTGTGCGGTAGAGGGTCGCGGCTCCGCTGCTGTTCACATCGGCAATCTCGAAGTCGGTGATCTCACCTGCGGCGGTGCGCACGGCGCGCAGCAGGAACATGCCGTCCACATTCGATTGCATCGCGTCCTGCAGGCGGCGGACTCGATCACGCAGCGATTCGTCCTCCTGCATGCGATGCAGCAGTTCGCGGTGTAGCAGACGCCAGCCGGCGATCCCGATGAGGAGCGCTGCGGCCGACAGTAACGGCGCCGCATTCACGAAGCCGGGCACGGCATCGATCGACGCGCTGGCCGACAAACCGGCGGCCGCAAGCGCGAGGATGGTGATCACGCCCCAGAACGGGGGGCGAAGAGCGAGACGATCGAACATGAACGATGGGATTGATGCTTGTCGGAATCCCGGAACCGTCATCGGTCCGAGGGAATTCCCGCCCACGTCGCACCATGCGTGTGGCCACCCCCACCAGTGCAACCTGCGTGCCGCTCATCCATAAGAGCGCAGCCGGGAGGCTGCGCGGTCAGATAGGTGTGCGATAAGTCACTGTCTCGCTTTGTGTTACGTCACTACCAGAAGGCTCGGTCGACATTCGGTGCACCAAGCAAGACGGCAGGCTTTGCCGGTATAAACGGCCGGTCCCATGCGGGTAATCCCGCCGGGACCGGTGCGGCATTTCTTGCCGATCTGCTTAGTCGGCGGCGCCCAGTAGCAGTCGTGTTTCGATGGCTTCGTGCCTGGCCTCGCTGGCCGGATCGCGCCGCAGCAGTGACACCAGTATACCGGTCGCGAAGGAGAGCGGAATGGTGACCAGTGCAGGATTCTTGAGCGGGAAGATGGCACTGGCGTGGTGCAACAGGTCGACCTGAACGGCCGGCGACAGCGCGATCAGCACGAGCGTGGAGGTCGCGCCCACGATCATGCTGCTGGCCGCTCCCGCCGTCGTGGTGCGGCGCCAGAACACGCTGAGCACCAGCGCGGGGAAGTTCGCGCTGGCCGCAATGGCAAACGCGAGTCCCACCATGAACGCGACATTTTGACCCTTGAAGGCGATACCAAGCGCCATCGCCACGAGGGCCAGCACTACGGTGGCGATCCGCGCGACCTTGATCTCTTCGCCGGGCTTGGGGTGTCCTTTGCGAATCACACTGGCCCAGATGTCATGCGAAATCGCCGCCGCGCCCGAGAGGGCGAGCCCGGCGACGACCGCCAGAATGGTGGCGAACGCGACGGCGGCAATAAATCCGAAAAACGCTCGTCCACCCAGTAACTCGGCCAGCATCGGCGCCGCCATGTTGCCGCCGGCGTCGATCGCTTTGATCGCCTCGGGCGTGACGAGCACCATGGCACCGAAGCCGAGCACGAACGTCATGAGATAGAACAGGCCGATCAGTCCGGTGGCGATGAACACCGAGCGTCGCGCCGTGCGCGCATCGGGTACCGTGTAGAAGCGCATGAGGATATGCGGCAGGCCGGCGGTCCCGAACATGAGTGCCATGCCCAGCGAGATCGCGTCCAGCGGATTGCTGACCAGTTTTCCGGGGGCGAGCACACCAGCGCCGTACTTGGCCGACGCGGCGGCGAACAGGGCGCGCGGATCGAAGCCGAACTTGGCCAGCACCATGATGGCCAGTGTGGCGGCCCCACCGAGCAGCAGCACCGCCTTCACGATCTGCACCCAGGTCGTGGCCAGCATGCCGCCGAACAACACGTACGCCATCATCGCACAGCCCACGATCACCACGGCCGTTTCATACGGAATGCCGAACAGCAGACGAATGAGACTGCCGGCGCCCACCATCTGCGCAATGAGATAGAACGCGATGGTGGCCAACGTGCCGATCGTCGCACTGATCCGCACCGGCATCGGATCGAGCCGCGACGCGACGACATCGGCGAAGGTGTACCGACCGAGATTGCGCAGCGGTTCGGCAATGAGAAACAGCACCACGGGCCAGCCCACCAGCCAACCGGTGGAATAGATCAGCCCATCGAACCCGCTGGTGGACACGAGTCCGGCGATGCCGAGGAACGACGCCGCGCTCATGTAGTCGCCAGCGAGGGCGAATCCGTTCTGTCCGGCAGTGACCGATCGGCCGGCGGCATAGAAATGGTCGGCAGTCTGCGTGCGCCGGGCCGCCCAATACGTAATGCCGAGGGTGATGGCGATGAAGACGGCGAAGAAGGCGATGGCCACCGGATCTGGAGTGCCGAGCGTCATCGGGCGTCTCCCCGCGGTCCGCGAGCGGCGGTTTCGGAGCCCGGCATGGCACGGAGCGCAGCGAGCGCCGGATCGTAGACCCGGTTGGCCCACTGCACATAGATCAGCGTGAGCACCCAGGCGGACACGATGACGAGGGCGCCGAGGACGATGCCGAGGGACAGGCCGTCGCTGACGAGGCCTCCCAGCAGGGCCGGGCGATAGGCGACGAGCAGAATGAAACCGAAGTAGACCCCGACCATCAGCAGGGTGAGGACGGCGGCCACCCGCCAGCGGGTGCGCGCGAGGGTGCGGGTGGCAGCGATCTGGGCGTCGCGCACCACGTCAGCAGCTGGAGAAGGCGTCATGGCGCGCGAAGGTACGGGCAGGGCATCTTACGCGGTAGAGTCCCACGGTCGTTCGGTATCCCTTCCCTCGTCTCATACCTCGATTTACGTGACACAGCGCATGGGCATCGCGTTGGGCAGCCTCATCTCGGGGCTGGTCGCGCTCTACTTGCACCTCTGGAAGCTCGGCCTGACCGGCGCTCTCGGCTGCAGTAGCGCCGGGGGGTGCGAGTATATCCAAGGCAGCCGCTACGGCTGGTTTCTTGGCGTTGATGTGGCCCTTATCGGCGCGGTCGGCTACGCGCTGTTGTTCGCGGCCGCGACGATCGGCACGCTGTCCAAGTACGAAGACGAGACGTGGCCGAATACGCTGATGCAGCTGATGATTTGGCCGGCGGTGCTGTTCACGCTGCGGCTCAAGTACGGCGAGTTTGTCGTGCTGAAGGGCTTCTGCTCGTGGTGCGCCGTCTCAGCGGTGACGATCACGCTGTGCGCGATACTGGTCACGCTGGACCGGAAGCGGCTCGCCACGCGGTAAGAGCCCAGGCGGCCCGACTAAGGAACGTCCTGATCGCCGACCATCACCGCGTACCAGTGCTTCATCTCCTCGGGAATCGGATAGCCGGGGAGCGTGCGCACGACGCGTCCGTTGCGATCGATCGCCACGAAGGTGGGCGTTCCGGGGTAGCGGAACGTGAGCAGTACCTGATCGGAGCCACCGGACGGCCCGATCAGCTGCGCGCCGGTGAGTTTTTCTTTGGCGAGCATGGCAACGCCTTCACCGGCCCCCTCGAGGGTGAGCAGCTTGAGACGCGGCAGTGGACGCCCGGCCGACATGACGCCCAGATCCTTGAGTGCACGCTTGCACCAACTGCAAGTGACCGAGCTGATCATGAGAATGGCCGGTTCGCCCTTCGTGTGCAGGGGAATCACTTTGCCATTCAATGCGGTCACCTTGAAGGTGCCGATGGCCTGCTCAGCCGTAGGCGCGGTGGACGGCGCGGTGTCGGTGCCCGCCACGACGCCGTGATCGGCCAGTAGATTGACCACATCCTTCTCAGCGGTCGCGCGCTTGGCGACGAGCACGGTACAGGCGAGCGCCACCAGCACGAGGGCCACCGTGCTGAAGCTGATGCTGCCGCGAGGAGAAGGCGCCGGTGCTGACATCCCTCAAATATACCCCGTCCTGGATCGAATGACGCAGCCGACCGGTTCGCCCGAAGGAAAGCTCGGCTCACTCGATGTGGACGCGTATCTCGCGGATCCGTCGCGGAAGCAGGCGTTCGTGACACCGATGTTCGACATCATCGCCCCGCGGTACGACGCGTTCACGCGCCTGTTCTCGCTGGGGATGGACGCGGGCTGGAAGCGACGGGCGATTGCCGCGGCGATCGCGGTGGCACCGACGGCCCGCCGTATCCTCGACTTGGCCAGCGGTACGGGTGACGTGGCCGCACAACTTGCCCGCGCCGTGCCGCAAGCCACCGTGACGGCGCTCGACGCGTCACCGCGCATGATCGACGCGGCGCGCGAGCGACTGCGCACCATCGATGCCGACGTGTCGGGGCGCGTGACGCCGATGGTGGGCGACATGATGGCGCTGCCGCAGGAGCGCGCGAGCGTCGATGTGGTGAGTGCCAGCTACGGTGTGCGCAATGTGCCCGATCCGGCCCAATGCGTACGCGAAATGGCGCGCGTGCTCCGACCTGGTGGCGCATTGGTCACGCTCGACTTCTACCGCCCGGGTTCCGCGCCGTGGCGCGCGCTGTTCCTGTGGTATTTGTCGTTGGCGGGCAATCTGGTAGGCTGGCTCTGGCACCGTGATCCGATCGTGTACGGCTACATCGCGCGCAGTATCCGGGATTTCATGACGGCCGATGAATTCTCTGTGCTGCTACGGCGGGAAGGCTTTGAGATCGTCAGTGTGAAGCGGTACCTGTTCGGCGGGATCGCGCAGCATGTGGCGCGGCGGGTTGCGTAGCTCGCGTGGGGGGGTGTGCTTGCGGACGGTGCCGCGCTTCGCTGATGGTTGGGCTGGTTCGCGTGAACGTTTCGCTCTGTCAACGCGAGCCCGACTCAGTCGAAGCGACCGCCGTCGCGACGATCCAGCGGTCGTCGAGTGAATACTGCGCGTGCATGCTGATCTCGCCGTTGGCGAATTCCGGCAATAGCAGTGTCACGCCTACCGAGCCCGTGTCGGTGAAGCGCAAGGCGACTTCGGTGAATCGCACATAGCGCTGCACCGTGGGGTCAATCGCTTTGTAGATCGCTTCCTTGATCGCGAAGGACAGCATCACGCGTTCGCGCTGCGCGAGCGGATCATGATCGAGCAGCGACAGCGCGTCGAGTTCGTGGGCGGTGAGAATGCGCCGTGCGATGGAGGGGCGTGCGAGATCGCGTGCTGTTGGGCGATGCTCGAGATCGACGCCCACGTGCAGCGAGCCGCCGGCCGGAACTGTTGTGCGCGGCAGCATCAATGCGAGCGCAGCGTCATGCTTGTGACTCACCGAGCCGGCCACCGCAAGCGGTAGCACCGGCGCGCCGCGCTCCGTGCGGAGAATGGGCGCGTGAGTATCGTGCAGCGCGTGCGAGGAAAGCGCGTTGCCCAACGCGTTGCCCAACGCGGCGCGCATGGCGAGACGCCCGGCCACGAACGTGGCTCGTCGGGTCGACGGCATCGCCTCGACCAGCGCGGCTTCGTCGGCGTGCAATCGGGCGTCTGTCACCAATGCCGGGAGCCAGCTGCGCGTGTCGTCATCCAGCGTCACCGGCACGTTGACCCGTGCCAACGTGAACAACGACGGGGCGTCACTCGGGGGCGGCACGACCTGCGGCGCCGGCCAGAGAAGTGCTGAGGGACGAGTGGTCACGTCGGACATACTGCAATCTACCTGAGATCAACGCCAGTCGATCGCACGATTCGCGTGCAATTCGCGTGGAATTCGCGTGCAATTCGCGTGCAATTTTCTGCGCGTACGTTCAGCTTTCCGTGGTGACCACGCCACTTCGCCCCGAACCCACGGCACGCCCATCGGCCGACTCGCGCCTGGTGACGCCGGCGCAGGCTTGGTACGCCGTCGCGATCCTCACGATTGCCAATGTGTCGGGCTTCGTCGATCGACAGATCCTCTCGTTGCTGGTCGAACCGATCAAGCGCGATCTCCAGGTCACAGACACCCAGGTCAGCCTTCTCATGGGGCTCGGCTTCGTCATGTTCTACTCGCTCCTCGGACTGCCGATCGGACGATGGGTCGACCGCGGTCACCGTCCGCGGATCGTCGCACTCGGTGCGATGGTGTGGAGTCTGATGACGATGCTCACCGGCACGGCTCGCAGCTACGCGCATTTGTTTCTCGCCCGTGTAGGTGTCGGCGCAGGAGAAGCCACGCTTGGCCCGGCGGCAGTGTCGATCATTGCCGGCCAGTTTCCGCCACGGCGACTTGGCGTGGCGATGAGCACGTACATGATGGGCACCTTTCTCGGATCCGGTGTGGCCTACGCGCTCGGCGCGTATGTCGTCGGGCGCGTGGACAAGCCCGGGCTCGTGACCGTACCCTTGGTGGGCGACGTGTTTCCGTGGCAGCTGGTGTTCTTCTTTGTCGGACTGCCGGGTCTCTTGGTGGCGCTTTTGGCGCTGACCATAAAGGAGCCGCGCGACTTCCGTGTGCATGCC
Organism: Gemmatimonadales bacterium; assembly: GCA_038210005.1. Lineage (GTDB taxonomy): Bacteria > Gemmatimonadota > Gemmatimonadetes > Gemmatimonadales > Gemmatimonadaceae > Gemmatimonas. The sequence goes on along the minus strand of JBBQXC010000025.1, from coordinate 6,053 downwards.
GAGGCTGGATCAGCTGCTCAGCAGGCTCCGTTTGCCGACGTCATCGCCTATCTACGCGCCAATGCGCGCACGGTGGGTGCGCTGTCGCTCGGATTCGCGTGCTCTTCGTCGGTGAACTACGGTGTCGGAGCGTGGCTCGCCACATTCCTTATCCGGACACACGCCTGGACGGTGCTGGAGGCCGGTACCCTCATGGGAATCCTCACGTTCACACTTGGCCCGATCGGTGTGTTGCTCGGTGGGCGCCTGACCGACCGATGGTCGCAGAAAGGACACATCGATGCCCCCCTCCGCGTCGGGATGCTCGGCGCGCTTGGCATGCTGGTTTTCGCCGGGCTGTATCCGCTCGTGCCCTCTTCCGTGCTCGCCGCAGCGATGCTTGTGCCGGTAAATATTTTCGCCGCCATGCCTTGGGGCGCCGCGAACGCAGCCATCGCGGAGGCGATGCCGCCGCATATGCGAGGGCAGGGGAGCGCGATGTATCAGCTGGTCGTGAACCTGCTGTCGGGTGCACTCGGTCCAACCGCCGTCGCGCTGCTCACCGACAACGTGTTTCGCGATCCGCTCGCGATTCGATACTCGCTGTCGCTGTCGGCTGTCATCGGCATGTCGCTCGCGATCGCGCTCCTCGCGTGGGCGCGACCTGCCTTCAGAACCACGGTGCAACGTCTCCGAGCAGAAGCCGACACGGCCGCCTAACGTCGGATCCGATTCACCGCGCTGGTCACCACGTTGCCAGCCAACAAGCCCGCAGCCAGCGAGATGCCGATGATCGCCACACGAAATCCGGTGGCGATGCCCATTTCGACATCCTGACCCAGCATCGACTGCATACTGCGCAGGCCGATGCTGCCCGGCACGAGAATGAGCAGGCCGGGCACCTGTGTCACCATCGAGGTGCGCCGCTTGAGGCGCGCAAACAGATTGCTGCCGGCGCTGATCACGAAGGCGCCGAGAAATGCGCCGAGCTGCTCGCCAAGCGATGCGCCCGCGAACTTGGAGACGAGATAGGCGGCGCCGCACGCCACCACGATGCTGCCGATGTCGCGCCGTTGTGCGCTGAGCAGTACCGCGAACGAGAGCGGCGCCACCAGCAGCGCGATCCACTCTGCCCAGCCCGGGAGTGCCGCACGCGACAAGGCGCCACGTAGCGAGGGCAGGACCTCGTGCAACATCGGTCCGAGCGCGCCGCCGGTTTGCGCGCCCAACGCGAGACCGAAGCCAAGCCCCAGGAACACGACGATCGCTCCACTCAAACGCGCAGTACCCGACGCGAGATGTCGGGTGGACAGCTCCGTGAGCGCCACCGTGAAGGTGAGTCCCGGCAGCAACACGACGAGGCCCGCCAGCGACGTCGCAAAGCCACTGCGTGTGCCCATGACGCCATCGAGTGTGAACGCCACCGCCGTTACGACGAACGCCGCCAGCGGTTCGGTCACGTGCCGCGTGCTTTCCCGACGGCTTGCCAGCAGCGCGATCACTCCAGTGAGGAGCCCCAGGACCGATGCCGTGAGCACGTCGCCGGTTCGCACTTTCAGAAAACACGACACCGCCGCCGACGAACAGACGAAGGCAAACAACACCAGCCATTGCGGGTAGGGCGGCGGTTGTTGATCGAGTGCCTCGACCTGTTGCAAGCCTTCGGCCGGTGAGAGCGTGCCTTCGATCACCCCGCGCGTGATGTCACCCAACGTGGACAGGTGCCCGAGATTCGGCTCCCCCGGCTCCACGCGCAGCAGCGACACGCGCTGGTCGTCGAGATTGCCGATCCCCACCATGATGCTGGTCGGGGTCGAAAAGAACTCGGCTTCGAGGCCGAGCCGTCTGGCCGTGATACCGAGGGCGGTCTCCAGTCGATGCGCCGGCGTGCCGTGCTTGTGGAGCGCCCGCGCCAGCTTCAGCAGGAACCGACGCGACACCGCTGAATGGCCGCCGGTTGATCCCATTGGCACGTCCAATGGGTTGTCAGCCGTGTTCAGGGCGTCGGGCAGGGTGAGGCGGGTCATGACGCTGAGCGTAGGGGAGGCCGACGTGGGGCGCAACGGCTTATCTTTTACACGTACCGGCCGCGGGCTTGGATCCTGCGCCTCCTCCGAATATTACGCGGTCTCTGTCCGCTCCTTCCTCGAAACTCATGCGTCACTTTCTGCCGTCGTTGACCCGCGCCGCTCTCCGCCGTGGCATTGCGCTGCCTCTGCTCGGTGCGGCCGCTCTGCTGAGTGCCTGCGGTAGCGAGAGCACCGCGCCCAACATTCCGTCCAATCCGGCCGTCGAGACGTACGCGTCGCCACTCGGCGTGACCATCGCGAGCATGACGAAACGGAGCGACAACCTGTACGTCCAGGATCTCGTGATCGGTACGGGCGCCGAGGCGATCGCCGGCGATTCGATTTCCGTTGCGTATTCGGGCTTTTTGATCAACGGGAGTCGCTTCGATACGAGCGTGGGCCGCGGCCCGTTTGAGTTCAAGCTCGGATTGGGTCGGGTGATCCCAGGCTGGGATCAGGGCCTGGCCGGCATGAAGGTGGGCGGCAAGCGCAAGCTCGTGATCGGCTCGGAGTTCGGGTACCGCAACCAGCGTCAGGGGCCTATTCCGGCCAACTCCACGCTCGTGTTCGACGTGGAACTCCTCGGCGTCGTGAAGTAGGCTCCCTACCACTCCCGACTCCGTACTCCCTACTCCTTGCGCCCCCTACCGGACGACGCATGATGCCACGACTCCTCCCGGCGCTCGCGCTCACGGCTGCCATCGGGTTGAGCCCGTTGCGCCTGCACGCTCAAGCGACGCCCGAACGCTTCGACCTCCTCATCGCCGGCGGCTCGGTGTTGGACGGCACGGGACGCGCGGCACAGCGGATCGATGTTGGCATCCGCGGCGATCGTATTGTCGCGATGGCGCCGTCGCTCCCGCGTGCAAACGCCACACGCGTGATCGATGCGACGGGCCGCACGGTGTCGCCGGGGTTCATCGATCTGCACGCCCATCTGGAGCCATTGCTGCAGTACCCGCTCATGGAGAGCGCGTTGCGACAGGGCGTGACGTTGGCGGTGGGTGGACCCGACGGCGGCTCACCGCTGCCGCTGGCGCCCTATCTCGATTCGGTGCGCACGGCCACGATCGGCATCAATGTGGCCTATCTCGTGGGGCACAACGACGTGCGTCGCGCCGTGCTCGGCATGGCGGCGCGCGCGCCGAATGCCGACGAACTGGTGCGCATGAAGCAGTTGGTCGCTACCGCGATGGGGCAGGGCGCCTTCGGTCTCAGCACCGGTTTGTTGTATCTGCCCGGCACGTACTCCAACATCGAGGAAGTGATCGCGCTGGCGCAGGTGGCGAGCGATAGCGGCGGCATCTACACGTCGCATCTGCGCAAGGAGGGCATCGGCCTGTTGGACGGTGTGGCCGAGGCGCTCGAGATCGGCCGTCGTGCACGCATTCCAGTCGTGCTGACGCACCATAAGGCCGTTGGCCAGCAGATGTGGGGCAAGAGCGCGATCACGCTGGCCATGGTGGATAGCGCGCGGAAGGCCGGTACCGACGTGATGGTGGATCAGTATCCGTACACCGCAACGCATACGGGCATTGGGGTGCTGGTGCCGAGTTGGGCGATGGCGGGCGGTGATGCGGAGTTTCGGAAGCGGCTGGCGGTGCCGGCGCTCAAGGACAGCATCACGCGCGGCATTGTCGACAACATTTTGAATGATCGTGGTGGCGGCGATCTGGCGCGCGTGCAGTTCTCACGCGTGGCGTGGGATAGGAGCCTCGAAGGGAAGACGCTGAAAGACTGGGCGGCGCGCCGCAAACTCGCGCCCACGCCGGAGAACGGCGCCGCGCTCGTGCTCGAAGCGATGCTGAACGGCGGCGGCAACGCGATCTATCATGTGCTCGATGAGCAGGACGTGCGTCGTATCATGGTGGCGCCGTTCACGATGATCGCCAGCGACGGACGCATCTCGAGCCCGGGCGACGGTCATCCGCATCCTCGCGCGTACGGCACGTTCCCGCGCGTACTGGGCGAGTACGTGCGCAATCAGAAACTCCTGCCGCTTGAAACGGCGGTGCAGAAGATGACGCAGATGCCGGCGGTGCGACTCGGGCTGACCGATCGCGGTGTACTGAAAGTGGGTAACGTGGCCGATGTGGTGGTGTTCGACGCGGCTACGGTGAAAGACATGAGTACGTTCGCGGCGCCGCATCAGTATCCGGTGGGGATTGAAACGGTGGTGGTGAATGGCGTGGTGTCGGTGAGTGGCGGGAAGCCGACGGGAGTGCGCGCGGGGCGGGTGGTGCTGCGGAGGTAAGGGGATCACTATCGCCGCAGTCGGTGGGTGCTTCGCCTCTAGCCCATTGGCCGTTCCGCACTCGACGTCTCGTCAACCACTGGCCGGTACCGCAGTGCCTCACCGACGTGTAGGCGGCTCACCACATCGGTATCGTCGAGATCGGCGATTGTACGCGCGACCCGGAGCACGCGATGGTACGCGCGGGCGCTGAGCGCGAGTTTGTCGGCAGCGCGCACGAGCAGGGCGCGTGCTTCGGGCTCGAGGCGTGCCGCCGGTGCGATCAGGCGGACCGGAGCGGTGGCATTGGTCAGTGCCGCCAGCGGCTGCGTGCCCGCAGTGTGTGCGTATCGCGCGCGTTGTCGTTCGCGGGCGCCGATCACGCGAGCGCGCACTTCGACTGTTCGTTCGTGTGGTGTGTGGGTGGATAAGTCGGTGGGCGGTACACGTTGCACGTGCACGTGCAGATCAATGCGATCGGCGAGAGGGCCGGACAGTCGTGCGCGATGTCGTTCGAGGTCGGCGACGGAGCATCGGCAATGGCGATCCTCGCTGCCAGCGTAGCCGCAGGGGCACGGATTGCTGGCGGCAATCAGCGCGAAGCGCGAAGGGAATCGCACGGCGCGCGCGGCGCGGGCGACGACCACGACGCCGTCTTCGAGGGGTTGTCGCAGAGACTCGAGCGTGTGTCGCGGAAAGAGCGAGAGTTCATCGAGAAACAGCACGCCGCGATGGGCGAGGCTGACTTCTCCGGGACGCGGCCAACTGCCGCCGCCGACGAGTCCGGCGGTGGAGATCGAGTGATGTGGGGCGCGGAACGGGCGCGCGGGCGTGGCGCTGGTGGGTACGTGATCGGGGCCCAGCAGGCCGGCCACCGAATGAATCGCGAGGACTTCGAGGGCTTCCTGTTCATCAAGCGGGGGGAGGATGCCTGGGAGTCGTCGGGCAAGCATAGTTTTGCCAGCGCCGGGAGGTCCGACCAGCAACAGATTGTGCGATCCGGCCGCCGCAATCTCGAGAGCGCGCACGGCGAGTGATTGACCGACGACGTCGCCGAGTTCGGGGGTGTCGTCGGGGAGTGTCTCGGTGCGTCGCGGGCGGGTGTCGCTGCGCGCGGTGCCGTCGCGCAACGCGTGTACGAGCTCTGCAAGCGTGCGTGGGGCCATGGCGCGCGCGCTGGGTACGCGCAGCGCTTCGGCCAGATTATCCGGCGGGACGATGAGCAGGGCGTCGCTGGTCGCAGCCACATGCCGCGCCACAGCGAGCACCCCGCGCACGCTCCGCAGTTGTCCATCAAGCCCCAGTTCTCCCACGGCGCAGGTGTGTTGCAGCGTTTCGGCGGGCAGTTGACCGCTGGCGGCGAGCAGGGCGAGCGCGATGGGGAGATCGAAGGCGGTACCCGTTTTCGGCAGATCACCGGGTTGCAGATTCACGGTAATGCGTCGCGGTGGAATCGTGAAACCTGAATTCGCCAGCGCCGCGTGCACGCGGTCGCGACTTTCTTTCACTGCCGTCGCGGCGAGTCCGACGAGCGTCCATTGAGGTAGCCCATTGGCTACATGCACTTCGACGAGCACGTCGAGGGCGTCGATGCCGAGGACGGCGGCGGAGGGGGCGGCGGCAAGCATGACACGAGTGTAGCGCGGGGGGCGCGAAGCACTGTCATCGGAATGCGGCGGGTATGGTCTTTCGAACGCATGGACTTCACGTTGCTAGTGCGCGTGCGGGTCGCGCACCTGTCCGCAGTGCAGCGCTCGCGACGGCGGCGGAAC
>JBBQXC010000024.1:0-38327 GCA_038210005.1 Gemmatimonadales bacterium | reverse complement strand
CGTATCCCGCCCGACAGCACCGCCCAGCTCGGCCGCACTCGGCCACTCCAACGTTTCGATGCGACGGGCCCGAAGGACCGGCACGACCTTCTCCAGCGAGTGGCGCGAGACATCGCTCGCGACCACGGCCAGCACCACTTTGCCCTTCCCGGCTTCGATGGCGACGCGTTCGGCGCCCACCACGATGAGCCGACCGCGCGCTCCGAGCCCGATCAGTCCGAGCACCTTTCGGCGCACCATATCATCGAACGTCGGGGCGACGCGGAGTTCGTCACTCACTCGCTAGCACTCCCCGCTTCGCCTTCGTCTTCCGTGGTGAGCTCGTCGATGATGGCCATGATCCGATCGGCCTCTTCGGGAGCGATACCGGGCAAACGCAGGAGATCATCGCGATCGAGATCGAGAATATCGTTCAGGGTGGTCAGACCGGCTTCCGCCAGGACCGCGACCGTTCCGATTTCGAGCCCTTCGATCTCGTTCAGCAGGACATCGGCTTCCTCTTCCTCCGGCAGCGGTGCGAAGAGCGGCGCTTCGCCGCCCTTCTCCATCCACTCTCGGCTCGAATACAGATCGATCTTCCATCCAGTCAACTCGGACGCGAGACGCACGTTCTGCCCATTGCGTCCGATCGCGAGCGACAATTGATCTTCGTCAACGACCGCCTGAATGGTCCGCGACATCGCGTCGCTGAAGACGCGGGCGACGCGGGCCGGTGCGAGCGCCAGCTTGGCGAAGCGCTCCGGATCGGGCGACCAAGGCACGATGTCGATACGCTCGCCACCGAGTTCGTTCACGACCGCTTGCACGCGCGATCCCTTGAGGCCGACGCACGCGCCGACCGGATCGACTGCGTCATCACGGGACGTGACGGCAATCTTGGTGCGGCTGCCGACTTCACGGGCGGCCGCCTTGATCTCAACGATCCCCTGCTGAATCTCGGGCACCTCGAGCTTGAACAGCGCCTGCACGAACAGGGCATCGGAACGACTCAGAATCAAACGCGGGCCCTTGGGCGTGTCCTCGACACGCTTGAGGACTGCCCGGACCGGCTCACCCTGATGGTAGTGCTCGCGGTGGTTCTGCTCGCGATACGGAATGATCGCTTCGGCTTCGCGGAACTTGTTGAGCATGACGACCAGCTTGCCGCGCTCGATCTGCTGCACTTCACCGGAGAGGAGGTCTCCAACCCGGCCGGCAAATTCATCTCGGATACGCGAGCGCTCACCTTCGCGCACGCGCTGTACGATCCGCTGCTTGGCGGCCTGAACGGCGGTGCGGCCGAATTCATTGAAGTCGACCTCGGTTTCCATCACGTCCCCCTTCTGGAACTCGGGGTCCATGAATCGCGCCTCTTCGAGCAGGACTTCGCGAGCCGCGTCGGTCACTTCTTCCACGACCGTCTTGAGTAGCACGATGCGGATAGCGCCCTTCTCCTCGTTGATCTCGACTTCCGCCTGCACGGTGGCCCCGTGCTTCTTGGCCAGGGCGGCATGAATACCGTCCTGGAGAAGCCCGTGCAGCTCCTCGCGCGTGATCTGCTTCAGATTCGACAGTTCACGGAATGCTGCGAGAATCTCCGCTGGTCCGGCCATCCGTCTCCCCTATCGTTTCCAGTGAAACGCCAATCGCGCTTGGGTGACCTCGACGAGGGGGAGTTGGAACTCCCTCCCTTTCGGATCACGCACCAGCGCGACTTCAGCGCCTTCCTCGCCATCCAGCGCAAGGATCTCGACTTCCTGTTTGCCCCCCGCCAGCGCGCCGCTCGTTACCGTTGCCCGGCGTCCGACGAATCGGCGCCAATCGGCAGCGGTTTTCAACGGCCGGTCTGCGCCCGGCGAAGAAACTTCCAACACATACTGCTCTCCGACCAACGCCTGGGCTTCCAAGCGCGCTTCCACCGCGCGAGATGCCTTGGCACAGTCTTCGATCGTCACCTTCGTGCCGTCGCGCCGGTCGATTCGGATCTCAAGGACCGGACGAGAGCGTGAGCCCCCGCGCCGGATCTCCACCAAATCGAAGCCGAGCGTGTCAAGCTCTTGTGCGACAATGGGTTCGACGATCTCGCCCACCTGCACATCTCCGGTAAGAACCTAAAAAAACCAAACACCAAAGAACAAAAAAGTGTGGGGACCATCCCCACACTTCACCCACCCGCGCTGGGCGGGCGAAATTCACGAAGCAGTTACTATGTAGACTGGCAACCTACGCCCCACCGCCTGCAAGGTCAAGATGACTGGAGCGCAATTACGCCGAGCTGCCGACCCTGATCTCCACCACGATGGCTGAAGAAGCGCTCGGCGTGGCAGCGCGTACAGGCCGGACTGACTGAAATCCGGATGACCCCCCGGCGCTCGGCCTGTTCCCGCAGCACCTCGCGCACGTCGAGCTGCCCCTTTCCAGCGACCGGAGCACCGTACACCGCGCTCAGCACCTCAGGTCCAACCTCGTAGCACGGACCGCAGATCGACGGGCCCAAATGCACGACGCACTCGTGTGCGGGGAACCCCAGCGCCCCAAGCCCGTCGAGGCCGGCGTCGAGGATGCGCGCCGCCGTGCCGCGCCAGCCGGCGTGCAGCGCCGCGACCGCTCCACCGGGATGTGCAATGAAGACAGGGGTGCAATCGGCGATCGTCACGGCCAAGGCCGTCCCCGGCGTGGTCGTGACATGTCCATCGACGCCGCGTAGGCGCAGCCACCCGCGCCAGCCGCCGCCGTGCCGCTCCACAATCGCACCGTGGACCTGGTGGGCGGTGGCGAGTCGCGCGATCCGGAGCGCCTCGAGCCCATCCTGTAGCCGCGCCCATCGCTCCATCACCTCGCCCACCGGTTCCTCCGATCCCATCCCGAACGAGCCGTCGGCGCGGGTCGTGGTCCACGCCAACACGCCGGCCGGCATGCCCGACACCGGCTCCGCCGATCCCAGCAGCATCAGACTCATCGAAATCCCGTGATCAGCGAGCGCTCAGTTCGACGCGCCGAATCCTGGCGCCGAGAGCTCCGAGTCGCTCTTCGATCCGCTCATACCCACGCTCTATCTGCTGGGCGTTGTTGATGACGCTCGTCCCGTCCGCACAGAGTGCGGCCAGCAGCATGGCCATGCCGGCGCGGATGTCGGGCGATTCCACCGTGTTGCCTCGCAGTTTGGTGGGACCGGAGACGATCACGCGGTGCGGATCGCAGAGCACGATGCGGGCGCCCATGCTCACCAGCTTGTCGGTAAAAAAGAGGCGCGATTCGAACATCTTCTCATGCATGAGGATCATGCCCTCGCACTGCGTCGCCGTGACGATGGCAATCGACATGACATCGGCCGGGAACGCCGGCCACGGCTGATCCTCGAGCTTCGGTACGTGTCCACCGAGGTCGCTCTGAATCACGCGCGATTGTTCAGCGGGCACGATCAGGTCGTCGCCGTCGATGATGCAGGAGATGCCCAGGCGCTCGAACCCCATGAGCGTACTGCGCAGGTGCTCGACGCCGGCGCGTTCAATGCGAATCTCCGAGCGGGTCACCGCCGCGAGACCGATGAACGATCCCACCTCGATGTGATCGGGACCGATCTCGTGCGTTGCGCTGCCGAGCGGCATGCCGCCTTCGATGGTGTAGACATTCGACCCGATGCCGTCGATGCGCGCGCCGAGCGCGACGAGGAAGCGCGCGAGGTCCTGGACGTGCGGTTCACTCGCGGCGTTACGCAGCACGGTGCGTCCCGTGGCGGCGACCGCTGCCATGAGCGCGTTCTCGGTGGCCGTGACGCTGGGCTCATCAAGGAACACGTCGGCACCGGTCAGAGCCTTTGCGGTGAAGCGAAACCGTTCACCCAATTCGTACTCGGCGCCGAGCGCCTGCAACACGTGGAAGTGGGTGTCGAGCCGACGGCGGCCGATCACGTCGCCGCCGGGTGGCGAGAGCGTCACGGTGCCGCAACGCGCGAGCAGCGGCGCGGCGAGCAGGATCGACGCGCGAATCCGCGCGCACATCGTCGGATCGAGGTCGGTCGCGTTGATGGATTGTGCATGCACATGCAGCGAGTTCGGACCGTTCCACTCGCATACCGCGCCCGTGGTGCGGACGAGTTCCACGAGGGTCTCGATATCCCGAATCCGAGGCACGTTGTGCAGCTGTACCGGCTGATCGGTCAGCAACGTGGCGGCCACGATCGGCAGCGCGGCATTCTTATTGCCTGCTGGTCGGATCGAGCCACTGAGGCGCTGACCCCCTTCAACAATGAACTGGACGGCGGACATGCACTCGGGGTTGAACGCGGCGATTGAACGAAGCGATCGGGCAATCGGAAGGATAGCAGCCGCGAAAGCGTCACGCATACCCTAGACCTTCGAACTGGTCGCCGATGCCTCGATCGAATGCTCCAGCCCCTTCCCGACCCTGCCGGAAACCCTTAGATCATGACTATGACCTTTGTCAGCGCGTTGTCGGCGCGGCTCCTGCAGGCCGCAGCGTTTCCGGACACCATCATCGCCCGCACGATCCCCGAGCGTGGCGTGCTGGAGTGGACGAGCGGTGTACTTCAGATCGTCGTGCTGGTTCTTGGCATCGGCGTGCTGATTGCCACGATTCTGCTGATCCTCTCGATGCGTGCCGGCGTGCGCAAGTTCAACGAAACGGTCGATCGACTCACCGCCGAGACGAAGCCGCTGCTGGCGAACGCGACGGCCATCGTTGGCGATGCACGGGAAGTGGTCGCGATGCTCCGGACTGATGTGGAACGCGTCTCGGATGCGGCCGCGTCCTTGAGCGGGCAGCTGCTCGACGCGGCGGAGACGACGGCGCGGCGCGTGGACGATGTGAATGCGGTGCTGGATGTGCTGCAGGACGAGCTGGAGGACACCGCGCTCTCGGCCGTTTCGGCGATTCGCGGTGTTCGCGTGGGCGCCGGAGAATTGACGGCGGGGCTCAGCCACCCGCGGCGTCGTCGTACGCCGGCCCCCGTGAATGCCGACGTGGATGCCGACGACGACGAAGACTGAGCGCGTCGTGCTCCTCCGCCATCGTGCTTGGCTTGCCGGGGGCCTCGCCGTGCTGGTGGCCTTGGTCTGTTTCCCCGCGGACGCCTGGGCCTGGACGCCGGGCACGCACGTATTCCTGGGCGACGCGTTGCTGCGGAATCTCTCGCTCGTTCCGTCGACGATAGCGGATCTGCTGGCGGCCTATCCCACCGACTTTCTCTACGGGTCGATCGCGGCGGATACCAGCATTGCCAAGAAGTACGCCGAGGTCGGACGTCATTGCCATTCGTGGCGCGTCGGTCTCGAGATCCATGATGAGGCAGCGCCGCCGTCGTTACGCGCGTTCGGCCTCGGCTATCTCGCGCATCTCGCCGCCGATGTCGTGGCCCACAACTTTTTCGTACCACGACAACTGGCCGTGACGTCGAGCACGACCGCGCTTGGCCACAGCTACTGGGAGAGCCGGATCGACACGCATCTGGGTGATCCCTGGCCGCGGCGCGCGCGTGAACTCCTGTCGGTCGATCACTCGCCGGCCGATCTGCATCTCGATCGCATCCTGAGCCCCACGGTGTTCGGTACACCGACCAATCGTCGCATCTTCCGAGGCATGGTGTACGTGACTGACACGGACTCGTGGCAGCGGATCTTCCAGCTCGTTTCGGAGAAGAGCCGCTGGGATTTGAGCGACGCCGAAGTCGGTCGGTACATGGCCCGCTCGTTCGATTACATCGTGGATCTGTTCAATCGCTGGGACACCAGCGACGCGTTCCGCTTCGATCCATCGGGCGACAGCCCGCTGCGTGATGCGAAGAAAGTCCGTCGTCAGGCAAAGCGTGAAGGCGGCGATGTGCGAGCGGCGCTGGAAGCCGACCGGATGTTCGGCATGCCGGCAACAGAACTCCGGCATGCCGCGTCACTTTCGACGCCGCTCTTCACTCCGCGCGAGCGGCCAGCAGCTGATTGACTTTTTTCGGGTCGGCGGAGCCCTTCGACTTCTTCATCACCTGGCCGACCAGGACACCCTGTAGTTTTCGCTCGCCCGCCATGAAGCGCGCGGCCTCGGTGGGTGACTCGGCAAAGACCTCGTCGATCCAGGCAACGAGCGCGGAATCGTCGGTGACCTTGAGCAGGCCATCGCGTGTCGCGATCGCCAGCGGCTCGGTGGGCTCGTGCTCCATGAGCGTGAAGATCTGACGGGCCGCGGTGTTGGAGATGTCGCCCTGCGCTTCGAGTTTGATAAGCGCGCCGAGACGGTCGGGATCGACCGCATGGTCGAGCAGCGCGCCCCCTGAAGCATTCACGGCCGCGAGGACCGGACCGAGCATCCAATTGGCCGCACGGCGTGCCTCACCGGATGACGCGGCGACGACTTCGAAGCGATCAGCCAGTGTGCGGTTCACGCTGAGTTGTTCAATGTCGGCGGCGCCAAGTCCGTAGTGCGCCGCGAATCGGTCACGCTTCGCGGCCGGCAACTCGGGGAGTGAGGCGCGCTGTTCCTGCACGAATGCGTCGGTGAGACGGAGTGGCGGAAGATCCGGCTCGGGAAAGTAGCGGTAATCGTGACTGCCTTCCTTGCTGCGAGCGGAGCGCACCTCGTTGCGCTTCTCGTCGTAGAGCAAGGTCTGCTGCTCGACGCGACCGCCACGCTCCAGGAGCGCACGCTGCCGCGCGAACTCCACCTCGACGGCACGCTCGGCCGACGAGAACGAGTTCAAGTTCTTGACCTCGGTTTTCGTCCCGAGCGCTTGGACACCACGCGGGCGGATGGAAATATTCACGTCGACGCGCAGCGAGCCCTCTTCCATGTTCGCGTCGGAGACCTCGGTATACTCGAGAATCTGCTTGAGGCGACGGAGGTAGCTCACGGCGTCGGCCGCGGAGTGAATCTCGGGCTCGGACACGATCTCGATGAGCGGCGTGCCGGCGCGGTTCAGATCGATCGCCGTGGCGTCGCGGAACCGATCGTGCACCGACTTCCCCGCATCTTCTTCCATGTGCACACGATGCACACGGATAACGCGTGGCGGCTCGACCGTGTCATCGACGACGATCGTGCCGCCGGTCGCGATCGGTTGATCGAACTGCGAGATCTGGTAGCCCTTCGGCAGGTCGGGGTAGAAGTAGTTCTTGCGCGCGAACACCGACGTCTCGTGCACAGTGCAGCCCAGCGCCAGTGAGGCGCGCGTGGCGAGTTCGACGGCGTGCGCGTTCAATACCGGCAGTGCCCCCGGCAACCCGAGACACACCGGACAGGTGTTGGTGTTGGGCGCTTCGCCGAACGACGTCGCGCAGCCGCAAAAGATCTTGCTGCGCGTTTTCAGCTGGCAGTGCACTTCAAGTCCGATGACGAGCTCCCAGTCGATGGCCGAACCGGTGGCCGGCGTGGTCGCAGTCATGCGCCTCCCTCCATTCCCATGGCGTGCTCGAGAGCGGCCGCCGCCTTGAACATCGTGGCTTCGTCAAAGCGGGCCGCCATGAATTGTCCGCCGACGGGGAGGCCGTCAACGAGGCCAATCGGCTGCGACATGGCGGGAATGCCGGCCAGGTTGGCGGTCACCGTGTAGATGTCGCTGAGATACATGTCATACGGATCGGACACCTCGCCGATGCGGAATGCCGGCGTCGGTGCGGTGGGCGTGAACAGCACATGCACGCCCGAGGCGAAGACGCGCTCGAAGTCCTGCGTGATGAGCGTGCGTACAGTCTGCGCGCGACGATAATAGGCGTCGTAGTAACCTGCACTGAGCACGTAGGTACCCAGCAGAATGCGACGCGTCACTTCAGCACCGAAGCCGCCAGAACGCGTGCGCTCGTACATCTCGCGGAGTCCATCGGCATTCGCGCGCTGTCCATAACGCACGCCGTCGTAGCGCGCGAGGTTGCTGGACGCCTCGGCCGGCGCGAGCACGTAGTACACCGGGATCGCGAGCGTCGTGTGCGGCAGCGAGACGTCCCGGACCACGGCCCCGAGCGCACGCAAGCGCTCGAGCGACGCATCGCAATGTGCACGAATGCGGGGATCGAGTGCGTCGGTGAAATACTCGACCGGGCGACCAACGACGAGGCCGGCCAGCGGCTGCGCGCCGTCGGCGAGTCGAGCAGACGCCCCAAGTGCGGGCACCGGATACGCGGCGCACGTGGCGTCGTATGGGTCGTGACCGGCGATGATCTCGAGCCCAAGCGCGGCATCGTGGACATTGCGCGCGAACACGCCAACGTGATCGAGCGACGACGCGTAGGCGACGAGGCCGAACCGACTGACACGTCCATACGTGGGCTTCACGCCGACGATGCCGCAGAAAGCGGCCGGCTGACGCACGGAGCCGCCGGTCTCGGAGCCAAGGGCGAGCCGGACAACGCCGGCAGCGACGGCTGCCGCGGAGCCACCGGAGGAGCCTCCCGGCACGCGCGAGCGATCGACCGGATTCTGCGTGGGACCGTACGCGCTGTTTTCAGTGGACGATCCCATGGCAAATTCATCCATGTTCGTCTTGCCGATTACGATTGCCCCAGCGTCACGCAACTTCCGCACGGCGGTCGCTTCGTAGGGACTCACATACCCCTCGAGCATCCGCGATCCGCAGGTGGTCGGCAGCGTGAGCGTGGTGAGGTTGTCCTTGATGGCGACGGGCACGCCGGCGAGATCGGCGGTATCCGCGCTCGTCGCCATCGACCGGGCAGCGGCCAGCGATCCCTCGCGATCGACGGAGAGGAACGCGTTCAGACCGGTGGGACCGGCATCGACGGCGTCGTACTGCGCCCACGCCGCTTCGACCGTGTGCGCCTTCAGCGATTCGACGCTCATGCGTCGCCCTCGGCGGAGGCACCGGCATCGCCGTGGGTGGCCAGACGGGGTACCAGAAAGAATCCATCGCGCGTGGACGGCGCGAAGGCTTCGCGCGTGCGCTGCAGCGCAACGGGAGGAACATCGTCGGCACGAAGCGGCATTCCCGCCACGCTGCGCTCGCCGAGATCGGCGGGCAGCGTGGCTTGTTGCAGCGCATCGATGTGCCGCAGGATGCCGTTCAGCTCAGCGACGAGTCCGGGAAGCCGTGCGTCGTCGATCGCAAGGCGCGCGAGTTGCGCCACATGGAGCACATCATCGTTGGTAACCGACACCTACTCCCACCCGCGTTCGAGTTTGGCCTGCGCCAGCACCAGGGTCTTCCGGCCTATCTCTTCGTCTTCGAAATCGATACGCACCTTCAAGTCACGCCCACTGCCGGTGAGTTCGGCGATGGTGCCCGAACCGAACTTGGCGTGACGCACCTTCTCGCCGACGGCGAACATTGGCGCATCCTGCGACTCATCTTCCGGCTCGCTGGGGCGGTCACGCCGGGCGGGCATGGAGAACGACCCGGCGCTCTTGCCGAACGAGGTACTACCGGCGCCGTATGACGCGCTGCCGTACTGACCGCCGGAGCGCTTCGCCCCGCCGCCCGCCCCGGCACCGTAGCTGCTGCGTCCCCACGAATCGTCGCTGTCGCGCCCGGACTGCGTACCGCCGATGGAGGCGAAGCCACCACGTCCTTCGGACTTCGCGCGCGCCGTCTTCTGGCGTTCGGCCAGCGAGATGGTGACCTGCTTGAGAAAGCGCGAGGGCATCGAGAACATCATCTCGCCGTTCCGTCGACGTTGCTCGGCGCAGGTGAGGTACAGCTTCGTCTCGGCGCGCGTGATCCCCACGTAAAACAAACGGCGCTCTTCTTCGAGCTGACTCGGATCCTCGGCCGCGCGCGCGAGCGGGAAGAGACCGTCCTCGAGGCCGGACACGAAGACGAGCGGAAACTCGAGCCCCTTCGCGTTGTGCATCGTCATGCATGTCACCGCGTCGGCATTCGGATCGAGCTTGTCGATCCCGGCGACGAGCGTGGACGACTGCAGGAAGTGATCGAGCGGCGTGAGGCCGACTTCACCGCCTTCGTCAGCCACGACTTCTGCGGCACCTGCAATAAGTTCGCGCACGTTCTCGATGCGCTCCTGTCCTTCGGGCCCTTCGGCGCGCAGGTGATCGGCATACTTGATCGAGGCGGCGAGATCGCGCAGCAGTTCGTCGACGGCCGAGTCGAGGGCCGCTGCGCGCAACCGCTGCACGAGCGATACGAAATCGGTGAGGGCGGTTCGCGCCGCGGGGCGCAGGTCGGCCATCACGTCGATGCGCGACGCGATGGTGAGGAGCGGCACGCCTTCGCGCTGCGCGCGCTCGACCAACAGCGCAATGGTGGCGTCGCCGAGTCCGCGCTTGGGTACGTTCACGGCACGGCGGAACGCTTCGTCGTCGGCGGGATTGGCGACCAGCTTGAGGTACGCCATGATATCGCGGATCTCGCGACGATCGTAGAAGCGTACGGCGCCGACGAGACGATACGGAATATTGCGGCGACGGAACGAGTCTTCGATGGCGCGACTCTGTGCGTTCGTGCGATACAGCACGGCGCAGTCTCGCCGCGCGAGATCGGAGCGCGCCATACGGGCGCTGATCGTGTCGGCGATGAAGTCGGCTTCGTCGCGCTCATCGAGCGTTTCGACGAGCGTGACCGTTTCCCCCGCCGGTCGCGTAGCGCGTAGCGTCTTGCCGCGTCGCTCGGTGTTCTCGGCGATCACGGCGTTGGCAAGCGCAAGAATGTTCGGCGTGGAGCGGTAGTTCTCTTCGAGGCGCACGATACGCGCACCGGGAAAGGCGCGCTCGAAGTCGAGGATGTTGCGGATATCGGCGCCGCGCCAGCCGTAGATGGACTGGTCGTCGTCACCGACGACCATCACGTTGCGATAGCCGCCACCCATGAGCTGCACGAAGCGGAACTGCGCGGCGTTGGTATCCTGATACTCGTCGACGAGCACGTATTTGAAGCGGCGCTGATAGTGCGCCCGCAGTGCTTCGTCCTGCTCGAGCGCGCGGACGGGCAGCACCAGCAAATCGTCGAACGTGACCGCGTTGGCCTGCTGCAGCGCGTGCTCGAGATCGGTGTACACGCCGGCGACGGCCGTGGTGAACGTGTCGCGCGCGGTGCGCGCATATTCGCTGGGCGAAACGAGCGCATTCTTGGCACTCGAGATCGCGCTCAGAATCGCCTTCGGCGCGAACTGGGTGGGGCTGAGCTTTCGACGCTCCATGACCCGCTTCACGGCGCCGATGGTGTCGTCTTCGTCGTAGATGGTGAAGTTCTGCTCCCGCCCCACGATCGGGGCGACCCCGCGCAGCATACGCGCACCGAGCGCGTGGAAGGTGCCGCACCACATGCCCTTCGGTTCGTGTCCGAGGAACTTCGCGATGCGCGTCCGCATCTCGCCGGCCGCCTTGTTCGTGAACGTGACCGCGAGGATTTCGTGAGGAGCGACACCGCGATCGCCGATGAGTCGGGCGATGCGCGTGGTGAGCACGCGGGTTTTGCCGGAGCCCGCACCGGCGAGCACCAGCGCCGGCCCGTCGTCATGGAATACGGCCTCGCGCTGGCCGGGATTGAGGCCTCGCGTGAGCGCGTCGAGATCGAGCGCAGGCGCCGCAGGCACCGCGTCGAAAAGGGAACCGGACCAACCCGTCGTCGTCATCCGTGCAAGATAACGTCGAACGCCGCTCCGCGGTCGGTGTCGGCGAGCACCAGCCTGCCTTGGTGATTCTCCTGCACGATGCGACGCGCCAGCGAGAGTCCGATGCCCCACCCGCGATCCTTCGTGGTGAAGCCGGCATCGAAAATGCGCTTGCGCAGCCTGCGGGGAATACCGGGACCGTCATCCTGCACGCGAATGCGCACGCCGCCCTCCGGCAGCGGGACCGCCGACACGATGACCTCCCCGTCGCGGCCAGCGAGGGCGTCCATCGCGTTCTTGATCAGCACTTCCATGACCCACTCGAGCAGCACCTTGTCGCCGCGGGTCATGAGAGGACCCTCGGGGTGCTCGCTGCGAATGCGCACCGTGCGCGCGAGGGTCGGCGCGCGCGCGGCAAAGTACGACGCGAGCCGATCGACCAGCGCTGCGCAATCCACTTGTTCGTCACGCGGTGGACGGCCGATACGTTCGAATCGATGGGACACGCGTTCCAGCCGCTGCAGGTCCTGCTCCATCGCGTCGACGGCACGCGACGCGGTGGTGGTGGTCACCATGTCGCGCAACAGTTCGAGCCATCCGGCCATCGCCGACAGCGGAGTTCCGAGTTGGTGTGCGGCCTCGCGCGCCATCCCGGCCCACACCTTCTCGCGATCGGCCCGACCGCGCTCGATCAACGCATAGACGCCGAACGCGACGAGCAGACCGATGCCGATGGCCTGCAGGACGGGAATGACCTGTAGCCCGCGCACGATCGGGCTGTCGCCGTAGTGCACGCCACCGACACCGCGCTGCAGGATCGGCGCATTCTGCCGATCGAGATCGCGCACGAACGCCTTCGTACGCTCACCATCGAGCGGTTCATCGAATGGCAAGTTGGCAACCGCCGACACCCGGCCATCGGGATCGGTGAGCACGAGGGGCAACCCCGACTCACGGATCTGCTGGGAAAGCTCCAGCAGGGTCACGGTGGGATCCTGCGTGGCGCTCGTGTCCTGCAGTGCCCGGAAGATCCGGGAGTACATCTGCCCTTGCCCTGCCGCCGCTACCCGCAGTTGACGCACCACATGCTGCGTGTACACGACGTACCATGTGAGCAGCCCGAGCACGCCGAGCACCATGACGACTACGGGCCAACGGCGACGGCGCATCGTCAGCGACGCTTAACGCAGTTCAGCGCGACCGAGGTACGGCTGGAGCGCCTCGGGCATCCGGACCGAGCCATCGGGCTGCTGGTGATGCTCGAGAAGGCTCGCAATGATGCGCGAGAATGCGAGCGCTGATCCATTCAGCGTGTGCACGAGCTTCGGCTTCTCTCCCGGCGCGGGACGATACCGGATGTTCGCACGGCGTGCCTGGAAATCGGTGAAAAGGCTGCAGCTCGAGACTTCGAGCCACTTGTCGACGCCCGGCGCAAACACTTCGAGGTCGTAGGTCTTCGCACTGGAAAAGCCCGTGTCACCGGCGGCCAGCAGGACCACGCGATACGGCAGTTCGAGGCGCTGGAGGATCGTCTCGGCCTGACTGGTCAGCAACTCCAGCTCGTCGAGCGACGTGTCGGGATTCGCGTAGCGCACCAGCTCGACTTTGTCGAACTCGTGCACGCGCAGGAGACCACGCGTGTCCTTCCCGGCGGCGCCCGCTTCACGTCGGAAGCAGGCGCTGAAGGCGCAGAACCGTTTCGGCAGCTCGCTCGCGTCGAGAATCTCGTCGCGATAGAGATTGGTGACCGGGACTTCGGCCGTGGGAATGAGAAACAGGTCGTGTTCGGAGACCGCGTAGGCGTCTTCCTCGAACTTCGGAAAGTTGCCGGTACCGATCATCGATGCCCGATTCACCACGAGCGGCACCCACGTCTCTTCGTAGCCGTGCTCCTCGGTGTGAATATCGAGCATCATGTTCATCAGGGCGCGTACGAGGCGAGCACCGCGACCGCGATACACGATGAAGCCCGAGCCGCTGATCTTCGCGCCACGGGCGAGGTCGATCATGCCGAACGCTTCGCCTTTCTCCCAGTGCGGCACGATGGACGCGTCTGGAGCGCGCGGCGTGCCCCAGGTGCGCACGACCATGTTGGCGGTCTCATCGCCCTCCGGGACGTCGGGTAGCGTGATGTTGGGCAGCTCGTAGAGCATGACCTGCACCGCCGCGTCGGTTTCCGCGCGGCGCTGCTCGAGCGTGGCGATCTGCTCGCCAATGGCCCGTCCCTCGGCCATGAGTTCAGTCGCGTCTTCACCCGCCTTGCGGCGCTGACCCACCTCGGCGGTGACCTTGTTTCGACGCGCCTGCTGGGCTTCGAGCTCCGTGATCGCCGCACGACGCTCACGTTCGAGCGACTCCGCGCGGTCGAGCATGGGGCCAAGTTCGTCGAGCTTGCCGCGACGGCGCATCCCGTCGCGCAGGTGCTCGAGCTGGTCGCGCAACAGCCGAATGTCATGCATACGAAAATCAGTTCTTCGGGATACCAACCGTCAGCGCGCGGAACCCGCAATTGCGGTTCACGAGCGAGCCGACCACGATGCGTCGCTGCGCGACGATGATGCTATCGACGACGAGCTTGGCATAGAACGGCTCGCCGAACCTGCAGCCGGAGGCGGGGAGTTGCAGCACGACGGTCTCACCGATGCCGACGACGAGCGTGGAATCGATGGTGTAGCCGCGATCCGGCGCCCGCTCGAGCGCACTGAAGCTGCTCGTGGACTTGAGCATGCCCACGCTGGAGACACCAGCGGGCGGGAACGGCACCACCACCCGGACCGGCAGGAGCGAGACCTTGTTGTCGCTCGTGAGGTCGAACGCGACGTCGAAGTTCGCGCCGCCGTTGGACAGCAGCTGCGGACGGACGAGGAACTCCGACGTGAACTGATACGCCGACGGGAGCGCCGACGAGGTACCCGAGAGCGCGTAGACGCTGTAACTGCGCGCCGAGTTCTCGAACGACGCCGCCGCCAGCAGGCTGTTCGAGTCGCCGCAGGCGGCGAGAGCCAGGGCCGTGACGATCAGGGCCGGAAACGACATGGCGCGCCGAGCGACTCGAGGCGCGCCGAGGAAACGAGCGAGCAGGGTGACTCCCATGGTCGATAGCGATAGCGATACGAACGTGGAGGTTACCGCTCAACTCGTGTCCGGGCAAGCGCTTGGTGCCGTTATCCGAGGCGCAATCACGTGAGCATTGTCGCTTGACTTCACCCCGCTCCGCGACCAGCGTTCCGCCATGCCCACCATTCGCGATCTCGTCAGTGCATTGCGCCGCCGCGACGGTGTGGATGCCGCCATCGTCCTTGGACGCGACGGTCTCCTGATCGACGGCGCCACCGATGCCGCGCTCGACCCCGACGGCCTGGCCGCTTACGTCCCGCCCATAGCCCTCGCGGCGGCCGAGATGGGTGTCGCCGCGGGTCGTGGGGACGTCGGGCTGATGGTGCTCGAATACAGCACCGGCACCGTCGTTGTGACGTCCGTGTCCCCCGACGCCCTCCTGCTCGTGCTCCTGCGCCCGCATGCCAATCTCTCGACGCTGCTGTACGATCTCCGCCGCTTTCGGGCGCAGATCGCCTCGCTGGTCTGAGCGCGCGAGCATCGGGCCCGATGCCTGTCGATCCACCCGCGGGGGTGGCTGTGCTCGTGGTGGACGACGAGCCGCACATCGGGCGTATTATCCGGACCCGGCTCGAGCAGGCTGGGTTCACCGTGCTCCTGGCTGAGCATGGCGCGGAGGCGCTCGCGCAGCTCGAGTCCACGCCGTCGGTCGCGCTGGTCATGCTCGATCTCATGCTGCCGGGGATGTCGGGCACCGAGATCTTGCGGATCCTGCGCGGCGACACCCGGTGGCGTCACCTGCCCTGCATCGTCCTCACGGCAGCAGGACAAGATGCGCAATTGCGCGAAGTCGAATCCCTTGGCGTTTCCGAAATCATGACGAAGCCTTTCAGTCCGCGTCGCCTGCTGGAGCGGGTCCGCGTTTATACCGGAGCGACGCTCAGCGAGCCGACGTCGACGGCGCGTTCCACGGCACCGGAGGTGCTATGAATTGCTGGAACGTCGTCCTCGCCGGTGGAGTGGGTTCCCGATTCTGGCCGTTATCCACGCCGGAGCGTCCCAAGCAGCTGCTGCCGCTGATCAGTGACGCACCGATGCTTCGGGACACGCTCGACCGGATGAAGCCGCTGGCGCCAATGGCGCAGACGCTCGTGCTGACGAATGCGTCGTTGCGCGATGCGGTGCTGGCGCTCGAGCCCGATTTGCCGCCAGAGAACGTGATTGCCGAGCCGCGACCGGCGGGCACGTGCGCTGCGTTGGCCTGGGCGGCGCAAGTCATCGCGCAGCGCGCCGGTGGCGACGCCGTGATGATCTGCGTGCATGCCGACTGGGCCATCGGGGATGCCGACGCGTACCGGACCACGCTGATGGAGGCGGCACGGATCGCGCTGGACGAGCGGGCGCTGGTGACCGTCGGGATCGTGCCATCGCGCCCCGACCCGGGCTTCGGGTACATCCAGCCCGGTGCCACGGTGCGCACGGGGGTGCAGCGCGTGGCCCGATTCGTGGAAAAGCCGGACCGTGAACGGGCGGCGCAGATGGTCGCGGACGGGTTCCTGTGGAACTCGGGGATCTTCGCGTGGTGCGTGGGCGATCTGCTCGACGAGATACGGGCGCACACCCCCGAGGTGTATCCAGCGCTGGCGGCGGCCGGCGACGATGTCGCCGCGTTTTTCGCGCAGGTAAAATCGGTCGCGATTGACGTGGGTGTGCTGGAGCGTAGCGCCCGCGTGCTGGTGCTGCCGGGCCAGTTCGGCTGGGATGATGTCGGCACGTGGGCCGCGCTGCATCGTGTGCGGGCACTGGATGCGCAGGACAACGCGATGTTGGGCCCCACGTTCGCGCTACAGGCGTCGGGCAACGTGGTGCATGCCGACGGTACCCAAGTGGTACTGTATGGCGTAGACGACCTCGTAGTGGTTGCGCGCGCGGGGCTGGTGATGGTGACGACGCGCGAGAAGGCCGCCGACCTCAAGACGTTGCTTGATGCGCTTCCGCCCGAGGTACGCGGGTCGTGATCGCCCTGTACGACGACGCGATCGCCCGGCGCTTCGAACCGTTCGCCACGTGCCGACCGCTGAGCGAGATGCGGGCGGGTGCCCTGCTGGTGCGTGAGCGATGGGAGTTGGCGCTCGGTGTCGGGAGTGGCGGATGTGTGTCCGCGCCGCATCTGCAGGGGTTTGCGGAGTTCGCTGCACCGCCATTCGTGAACGGGCACGCGCTGGCCGCGGGGACGTGGCTCGTGAATACGCGGGCGCTGCCGTTTCTCGATGGTCCGGCGTTGGACGCTTGGTCGTCGGCATCGGTGATCACGATCGCCGGCCGCGTGGCCGCGCGTCGCTTGGACGTCGACCTGCGCGGTGAAGTGGAGCTGGCCGCGCTGGCCGACGGGTCGTATGTGCTGGTGCACGATCGGGCGCTACCAGACGGCACCGGCGACGAAGCGGAAGCGCTCGACCTCGATGGCGTGTGGTTGGACGAGATTTGGGATCTGATCGGGACCCTGCAGCCGCTGTTGCAGCGCGACATCCCTGCACTGGCCGCGACGCTGCCGACCACGACGCTGTCCGTCGGCGCGGGCACGGCCGCCGTTACGGGTGCGGTCACCGTGCTCGGCGGCCATCCGGTGCATGTAGAAGCCGGTGCAAGCATCGAACCGATGACGGTGTTCGACACGAGCGCGGGGCCGGTGCTGTTGCGACGCGGGTGCCAGGTGCAGGCGTTCACGCGGGTCATTGGCCCGTGTTACATCGGCCGCGACAGTGTGGTCACGGCCGATCGGATCGCGGGGTCATCGATCGGCGACGTCTGTCGTGTACACGGGGAACTGTCGTCGTCGATTTTCATCGGTCACGCGAACAAGGGCCATGACGGGTTCGTGGGGCACTCGGTGCTTGGCCGATGGGTGAACCTCGGCGCCGGTACGATCACCAGCAATCTCAAGAACACCTACGGCACGGTCGCGCTGTGGACGCCCGACGGTGTTCGGGATAGCGGCCTGCAGTTTCTGGGCACGATGTTCGGTGATCACGTGAAGACGGGTATCGGGCTACGACTGACGACAGGCTGCGTGCTGGGCGCCGGCGCCAATGTGTTCGAGACGATGCCACCGAAGGCGGTCGCACCCTTCTCCTGGGGCGCACGCGCACCGTACGAACCGTACGATGCGGTCAAGTTTGTGCAGACCGCTGAGCGCATGATGACGCGTCGCCAGGTTGCGTTTACGGAAGGCGACGGCGCGTGGTGGACTCGTGTGCACGCCGTGAGCTCCGCCGACGGCCGGTGGCCGCGACACTGATCGCGGCCGTGCCCCAATGCTGCGCGTAACGGTTCTCGGCAGCGGGAGCCGAGGCAATGCCATCTTGATCGACGGCACGGACGGCGCGGTACTCGTGGACGCGGGATTCGGCCCGCGGTCGCTCATGCGGCGACTGCATGCGGCGGGACGTCGCCCGGAGGAGATCGGGGCGCTGTTACTCACGCACGAGCATACGGATCATGCGAGTGGCGCGGCGGCCGCCAGTGCGCGTTGGGGATGGCCGGTGTACGGGTCGACGGGCACGCTCGACGCGCTCGGCGAGAACACCGAGCCGCACGCGCGTGCAGGCGAGATGCGACCGTACGTGGACGACGGCGCGACGACGGTGGGTGGCTTTCTGGTAGAGACCACCGGGGTGCCACATGATGCCCGCGACTGCCGCGCGCTGGTGCTGAGCGACGTACGAAGTGGGGCGCGCGTAGGGATCGCGATGGATGTGGGTCGGGTGCCCGACGCGTTACCGGTCGCATTCGAGCGACTCGACCTGGTCGTGATCGAATCCAATCATGACGAAGCGATGCTGGCCCGTGGCCCGTATCCGTGGTCACTGAAACAACGGATCAGCGGAGGCCTTGGTCACCTGTCGAACGGGGCGGCTGCCGCGTTCGTAAGTGCCTGTGCGCATCGCGGGCTACGCGGGGTACTGCTCACACACCTAAGCGAGACGAACAACCACCCCACATTGGCCGTGGAGCGAACCCGTGAAGCATTGCGCCGCGCTGGATGGTCACGCGACGCGCTGTCGGCCGCATCGCAGCAGATACCGTTGCCGCCGATGACCTCGACCGGCGAGGCCGCGTGGTTGGTGCGGGCCGCGCAATTGTCGCTGGGGTTCTAGCGGTTGCTCGCCGCGATACGTCCGATGGAACGGCAGAACGGGCGCCCGACTGGGCGCCCGTTCTGTTTCCCTCAACTGGCTGAACGGCTTAGTACATGCCGCCCATGCCACCGCCACCGCCGCCGCCATGGCCGCCGCCAGCAGGAGCCGAGTTGTCCTTCTTCTCGACGATGAGCGCTTCCGTCGTGAGGAGGAGACCGGCGATCGACGCCGCGTTCTGCAACGCGGTGCGGGTCACCTTCGTCGGGTCGATGACGCCGGCCTGCACGAGGTCTTCGTACACATCGGTCAGCGCATTGTAGCCGAAGCTGGTTTCCTTCGCCGTACGGATCTTCTCGACGACGATCGAGCCTTCACCACCCGCGTTCTGCACGATCATGCGGAGCGGCTCTTCGATCGCGCGACGCACGATGTCGACGCCGATCTGCTCGTCGCGCTCGGCGACCTTCACGTCCTTGAGCACGTGCTGCGCGCGAATCAACGCGACGCCGCCGCCCGGGACGATGCCCTCTTCGACCGCAGCACGCGTGGCGTGCAGCGCGTCTTCGACGCGGGCCTTCTTCTCCTTCATTTCCGCTTCGGTCGCGGCGCCGACATTGATGACGGCCACGCCACCGGCGAGCTTCGCGAGACGCTCTTGGAGCTTCACACGATCGTAATCCGAGGTGCTCTTGTCGATGGCCCCACGGATTTCCTTCACACGGCCTTCGATGTCCTTCGTCTCGCCGGCGCCGTCGATGATCGTCGTGTTGTCCTTGTCGATCACGATGCGCTTGGCCGAGCCGAGGTCCGTGAGGACCGCATTTTCGAGCTTGAAGCCGACTTCGTCGGACACGACCTGACCCTTGGTCAGCGTCGCGATGTCCTGCAGCATCGCCTTGCGACGATCGCCGAAGCCCGGCGCCTTGACGGCGACGACGCGCAGCGTGCCGCGGAGCTTGTTCACGACAAGCGTCGCGAGGGCTTCGCCTTCGATGTCTTCCGCGATGATGAGGAGAGGCTTGCCGAGCTGGGCAACCTTCTCGAGCACCGGGAGGAGATCCTTCATGGCGGAGATCTTCTTGTCATGAATCAGGATCATGGCGTTCTCAAGGACCGCCTCCATCTTCTCCGGATCCGTGACGAAGTACGGCGAGAGATAGCCACGGTCGAACTGCATACCGTCAACGGTCTCCAGCGTCGTCTCGAGGCCCTTGGCCTCTTCGACGGTGATCACGCCGTCCTTGCCGACCTTTTCCATCGCTTCCGCGATGAGGTTACCGATCTCGGGGTCGTTGTTCGCCGAGATGGTACCGACCTGCGCGATTTCCTTCCGGCCGGTGGTGGGCACGGAGATGCGCTTGAGCTCTTCGACGATGGCCGCAACGGCCTTCTCGATGCCGCGCTTGAGCGCCATCGGGTTGGAGCCGGCGGTGACGTTCTTGAGGCCTTCACGGAAGATCGCCTGGGCGAGGACCGTGGCGGTCGTTGTGCCGTCGCCGGCGAGATCCGACGTCTTGGTCGCGACTTCCTTCACCATCTGCGCGCCCATGTTTTCGATCGGATCCGAGAGTTCGATTTCCTTCGCGACCGTGACGCCGTCCTTGGTCACGGTAGGGGCGCCGAACTTCTTGTCGATGACGACATTGCGACCCTTGGGTCCGAGCGTGACCTTCACGGCCTCGGCGAGCTGATCGACGCCACGCTTGAGAGCAGCGCGCGCGTCAACGTTGAAATGCAGTTCCTTGGCAGCCATGGTTGCTATTTACCGTTGAGTGGTTCGAAGCCGATTAGCTGATCACCGCGAGCACATCCGACTCGCGGAGGATGAGCAGCTGCTCACCATCGATCGTCACTTCCGTACCGCTGTACTTCCCGTACAGAATCTTGTCGCCGACCTTCACGTCCATCGGAACGCGGGTCTCCTTCTCGTAACGTCCCGGGCCAACAGCCACGACAGAACCCTGCTGCGGCTTTTCCTTGGCGGTATCGGGGATGTACAGTCCACCGCGCATCTGTTCCGCTTCTTCGCTCGGCTTCACGACGACGCGATCAGCGAGCGGCGCTACCTTGGCGGCACTCTGAGTGGCCATAACTGTGTCTCCTGCGTATGTGTCAGGGATCGAACCAATGAGTATGCTCGATGTTAGCACTCAACCGTGCCGAGTGCTAACAATAGAAACCTAAGCGGCACGAGCGCGCCCGTCAAGCGGCGCTCTTTACCTCAGGAATCACGTAACCGCAAGCAATAAAAGCATTTACGGCGTATGTATTGCTGCCGAATCGACATCGGTGCGCACGAAATGGCAGCTCCTGAATGGCGCCGTCTGCCGAGTAGGCAGCATGAGACAGGTCATGGCGCTTCTCCGGCGAACACGAGCGAACCGCTTCGCGCCGCGCACATCGCGCCGCGGGGCTCGGCGATCAGTAACGCGCCGGTGGCATCGATACCCATGGCCCGGCCAGCGCGCGGCTCGATGATCTCGCGGCCGTAGGCCAGATCGCGCTCGGCCCACGCCGCGCATTCCACGGGGGTGAGATTCCCGACCTGTACCGCCGCCCTACGCATGGGCGCCAGCATGGCGCGCAGGAGATCGTCGCGTGAAACGTCCATGCGAACCGCGGCGGCGTGGGGGAATGACGCCGGCCGGCGACGATTCACGCCGACGCCGATGGCAACCCATTCCGGGAGCGCTTCACGCCAGCGGGCTTCGATCAGGATGCCTGCCAACTTCCCTGCGCCGACAAAGAGATCATTTGGCCACTTGAGGGTAATCCGACCCTCGCAGAACGGCTCGAGCGCGTCGGACAGTGCCAAGCCGATACGCAGCGCGAGCACGTCGAGTGCGCGCTGATCACGTGGGCGTTCGAGGAGCGTCATCCAGATGCCCGCCCCCGGTTCAGAGGCCCAGCTCCGGCCACCGCGACCGCGACCGCCATCCTGCGCGTCGGCGAGGACGAGCGTGCCCGCCACGGCGCCCGCCTGCGCGAGACGATGCGCCTCATCCATGGTGGATCCCACGAGCGCATGGTGTTCGAGCCGTGCGAGCCCGCACTCAGCGGCGAGCGTCGGCGACGGGACGGCCACTAGCTGCGGGACGCGATGGTGGCGAAGACGACTGCGGCCAGAATGACGCGATACACGGCGAACACACCGAAGCTATGCTTGCTGACGTAACGCAGCAGCACGGTGATCGCCAACCAGCTGCTGATAGCGGCGGCGATGACACCGGCGACGAGAGGCGCCGAAATGCCGTGGGAACGCACCGCTTCCGGCATTTTCAGAATGACGGCCGCCAGCGTGATCGGCATACTCATGAGAAAACTGAAGCGCGCAGCGCTGGGGCGATCGAGCTCGAGAAAACGCCCGGCCGTGATCGTCGAGCCCGAGCGCGAGACGCCGGGAATGAGTGCCAGCACCTGCGCACAGCCCACGATGATGGCGTCGCGCATGGTGACCTCTTCGATCATGCGTGCACGCGCACTCCAGCGGTCGACGGCCCACAGCAGCACCCCCATGACGACGAGCGTCGTCCCGATGATCTTCGGCGAGCGAAAGGTGGTTTCGGCGAGATCATTGAGCAGCAGTCCACCAACGCCGGCGGGGATCGTCGCGACGACGAGGTACACGAACCGCTTGTCGTGCACCGTCTCGATGCGCCGAGTGGCCGCGATGCGCCACGCGCTCTTCGTCATGTCAATCCACTCGGCGCGGAAGTACCACACCAGTGCGATGAGCGTGCCAAGATGCAGCGCCACATCGAAGGCAAGACCGGGATCAGTCCAACCGAAGAAGTACGGCGTGAGTGCCAAATGCGCCGAACTCGAAATCGGCAGCAATTCGGCAAGTCCCTGCACGATGCCGAGCACTACCGCCTGAAAAATCGTCACGCCGTCATCCACCCGCAGAAAAATGAACTCATCGTCCGGCGACCGCCGATGCGAGGGTACGCTCATAGAGCGCTTCGTACTGCGCGACCACGGCATCTTCGGAGAAGCGGTTCCGCGCATCGGCCGCCGCGGCCGTGCTCATCTGCTGCCACTTCGCCGGATCCTTGAGGAGCTGCACACCGGCCGCCGCCATGGCGCTCACGTCACCGACCGCGCACAGAAACCCGGTTTCTCCGTCGATCACCACTTCCGGGAGCCCACCGGCGCGCGCGCCGATCACCGGCACGCCTGAGGCCAACGCCTCGAGGGCACTGAGGCCGAAGGACTCCTGGTCGCTGGGAAGCAGAAAGAGATCGGCGCCCGCGAGGAGCGGTGCAATCGCATCGATCTTGCCGAGGAACAGTACGTGTTCGGCGACGCCGAGATCACGCGCTTCGGCTTCGGCCTCGACGCGCTCCGGGCCGTCGCCCACCATCACCAGCACGGCGGGCACTTCCTTGTTGACGCCCGCGAACACGCGCACGACGTCGCGCACGCGCTTGACCGGGCGGAAGTTCGAAATGTGCATCAACACCTTTCGACCCGCCGTGACGTCTGCGGGGATCGGGAACTGGTGACGACGGCGGTCGTACGCCTCAGGATTGATGAAATTCGGAATGACCTGGACATCGCAGCCGACGCAGCCGAAGGCGCGATAGGTCTCATCGCGCAGGTAGTCGGAGACAGCGGTCACGCTGTCGGACTTCTCGATGGAGAAGCGCGTGATTGTGTAGAACGAGCGATCCTGTCCAACGATCGTGATGTCGGTACCGTGGAGCGTGGTCACGACGCGCACATCGGCGTTGCCCTCGCGCAGCATCTCGCGCGCGATCCAGGCACTGGTTGCATGCGGGATGGCGTAGTGGCAATGCAAGATGTCGAGTTGGTGATCACGCACCACTTCGTGCATGCGTACGGCGAGCGCCAGGTCGTACGGCGGATACTCGAAGAGTGGATACCGGCCGACATCCACCTCATGGAACCAGACCCGCGGCAGGAAGCTCGGCAGCCGAAACGGTTGCTGATAGGTGATGAAATGCACTTCGTGGCCGCGCGCGGCGAGCGCAATGCCGAGTTCCGTCGCGACCGCGCCGGAGCCACCATACGTGGGATAGCAGGTGATGCCGATCTTCATGCGACCCTCGTGTGCATCGCGTGGTTGGCGACGGATTCCTCGTGATCCCACCATGCGAGCGCCTGATCGAGCGCATCGGGCGCATCGGAGTCGATACGTGTGACGTACTCGGTCGGCAACTGATGCCGGAACCAGGTCCGCTGTCGCTTGGCATACTGTCGCGTTTCGATGATGACCCGCTCGATCGCAGCCTCGAGCTCGCGGGCAGCGCCGCCGGCATCGAGCGCATCGCGCACGACGCGATAGCCGCTGGCGGACCACGCCGGTGCATCGGGAGCGATCGTCTGCCGCAGTCGTTCAACTTCCTGCACGAATCCGTCAGTAATCATCTGGTGTACGCGGTGAGCGATCCGCGCGGCCAGGACCGGCCCGGGATCAACCACAAGATACCGCGCCGACGGCGAGGGCGAGGTGCCGGTTGAGACATCGGACGAGGCGTCGGGTCCGCTGACGGACCGGAGTGCGTCGCTGAGGCGGGTGCCGGAGAGCAGCGCGGTTTCGACCGCCCGCAGCAGCTGCGTACGGCCCAGATGTGCGCGGGCCGGATCGAGACGACGGCACCAGCGCGTCACCTCATCGAGCGAACACGCCGCCAGCCAGGCGCCCAGCGCGTCTCGGCGGTCGGGATCGAGTGTCGGTACGGGATCCAGCGGCGACACCAGCGCCTTCACGTACAGGCCAGTGCCGCCGACGATCACGGGCGGGGTACCGGCGTTCGCGGCTTCGAGCGACCATCGCGCCGCATCGGCGGCGAAGGCATGCGCCGAGTATCGCACGGTAGGTGGCACGACATCGACACCGTAGTGCGGCACCGCGTGACGATCGGCGGGCGAGGGCTTCGCCGTGCCGATGTCGAACCCCTGATAGACCTGCCGCGAGTCGGCGCTCACGATGGCGAGGCCGCGCGCACGCGCGAGGTGCATTGCCAGCGCTGACTTTCCAGCGGCAGTCGGGCCGACGATGATGCGCTGCGGCGTTGACGACCGTGACGTGACGTCATCTGTTCGCACGGTGGTCACTTTCGCCCGAAGCGCCGGTCGAGCTCGTCCCAAGACAAGCGCACAATCGTGGAGCGACCGTGCACGTCGTGGGCCGGCAACTTGGTGTTGGCCAGCGCGATGTAGAGCGCGCGCATCTCGCCGGGTGACATGACATCACCGGCCTTGATGGCGGCTTTGCAGGCGAAGGTGGCGGCGAGCCGCTCATGGCGCTTCGCGTCACCGGCGGCGCGATCACCGGTCAGCGCGGCGAGCGTTTCGCGCAGACACCGTTCGGCGTCGAATCGCGGGTGTGGCATCGGCACGGCATTTACGAGGAGCGAGTGCCCGCCGAATCCCTCCATCTCGAAACCGAGCTTCTCGAACGACGCGCGATTGGCCTCGAACGCCTCGGCTTCGTCGGGGCCGAGGTGCAGCGTCATCGGGAAGAGCAATCGCTGCGACGGGGCCTCGCCGCGCTCGAGTACACCGAGAAAGTCTTCATAGAGCACGCGCTCATGCGCCGAGTGCTGATCGATGAGGATCACGCCATCGTCGTGCTCGAACATGAGATACATGCGCCGCAGCTGCAGCAGCGGCGGCACGGAGATCGGCGCGTCGTCTACGTAACGCGCGTGGTCGGTGCGATCACTTGGCGCCGTGGCGTCCACGACGTCCTGTTCGGCCGTGTTGACGTCAATGTGCACGGCTGACGGTGCGAACAGTCCTTCGGCGGCCGGCGTGGCGCGCAGCGCTGATGGGTCCATCGCGTGGACGTCATCGCGCCACGAGGGCGTGGCCGCGGGTGTCCACGTGCGCCACCCGATGCCCGCACTGGCGTCGAACACACCGAGCGCGCGGCGGACGGCGTTCTCGACGGCCCGCTCGGTCGGCCATCGATCACGCAGACGCACTTCGGACTTTGCCGGATGCACGTTGACGTCGACATCACCGCCGGGCACGTGCAGCGACAGCACGAGTGACGGGCGCACACCGGACGGCAATGTGGACCGATAGGCGGCTTCGGCGGCGCGCACGATCCCGTGATCGCGCACGACGCGTCCGTTGATGATCAGCAGCACACGGCGCGTGGCCGTCCCGACATCCGCCGGACGTTCGACCATGCCGGTGATGTGGATCGGCCCCTGCACGTCGTCGATGTCGATGAACCGCTGCACGTCGCCATGCCCCCACAATACGGCCAGGCGGGCGCGGAGCGTGGGCACGGCGGGCAGATCGAGGGCGAGCTTCCCATCGTGGCGGACGGTGAAGTGCACGTCCCGACGCAAGGCGCCGATCGCGTGCATCGTGTCCATGATGCCGCGCCACTCCGAGCGCGCGCTGCGCAGAAATTTCTGACGCGCCGGTGTGTTGTAAAACAGCCGCTGCACCGATACCGTGGTTCCGCGACGACGGGTCGCGTCTCGCGTGTCGAGCACGGCCCCGGCGGCCGCGCGCACCTGCGTGCCGGCGCCGTCCTCCGTTGCGGTTTCGATCATCATCTCGGAGACGGACGCGATGGCGGGCAGCGCCTCGCCGCGGAAGCCGTAGCTACGTACCCCCACCAGCTGTTCAGCAGCCGTGATCTTCGACGTGGCATGCCGCGAGAGACTGAGCACGGCGTCTGCGCGATCCATGCCACTGCCGTCGTCGGCGATGCGGATCAGCGCACGGCCACCCTCTTCGATGGTGACGTCGACGGTGGTCGCACCGGCATCGAGCGCATTCTCGACGAGTTCCTTGACCACCGACGCGGGTCGTTCCACGACTTCACCGGCCGCGATCTGGTCGGCGACAGCACTGGAGAGAATGGCGATACGCGACATATGACAACTTACCGAACGACGGCAGGCGATACGAGCGGAACGGTACGTCCCGCCGGCAGCCATCCGCGACGCCCGTCGGCATGCAACACGCGGAGCCATCCTTCACGGGCCTCTTCGACCCGTACAACATCTCCTGTGGCAACGCCTCCCATCGCGTTCGCCTCATGGCCCGGTGCGGTGCGCATCGTTTCCGGTCGCCGCACCACAAGTACGCCGTTGGCATCGAGTTCCCGGAAGCCCCACGCCGCCGCCGCCCCCGTGCCCACGGCGAGCAGTAGCGCGCACAGCGCGGCCGTGGACGCAAAGCCCATCCACGCGGAGGCGCTGCCCCGTCGACGCTGCAGGCGGATGACCGCGAGCAACAGCCAGCCCAGCAGCCACGCCGAGACCGCCGCCACGGCGAGGGCCGGCACGGGAATCATCGGCACTTCGGCGACCCCGCCGCGCGCACCGGCGGGGAGCGACGTGAGCCGCTCCTGCAAATCGACGGCCACGGGTTCGAGTCGAGCAGCACGCTGCCACGCGATCACTGCTGAGACGGTGTCGGCGGCGGCCCAGGCAGCGGCCCCCCAGTTGGCCAGCAGATCGGCATCGGCGGGGCGCGCATCGACGGCGTGGGCAAACTGCTCGGCGGCGCGCGAATACTGACGCTGCTGATAGAGTGCGGTGGCGCGCGCCACCGTGCCGTCGAGCGCCGCGCGGTCGATCACCGTTGATTCAGTCGCTGACGGCTCCGTCGACGGCGGCGCCGTCGTTGTCGGCACGGGCACGGCTTGCACGGGGATCGTCTGCATGGCGGCCGCGCTGCGCGGCCGTGTGGCGAACGCCGTGGCTCCTATCGCCACGAAGAGGGCGAAGCGCGCCTGCGCATGGCGCGCCGAGCGGATCGTACGTGAGTGGGTGACGGCTTCGGCGTCGATGCGTGCGAGCACGCTCTCGGCGCGCGTCGCGAGCTCGTCGCATCGGGCACCCTGCGATGGCACGTCGCTGAATCCCTGCACCGCGAGCTCGTCGAGTAATGCAAGCAGTGCCTGGGTCGTGTCGCGCGTGACGCCACGGCGTCGCACCGTCCGTTCCACGTCACGCCGGGAGACGAGCTCCTGCGGCGACACTTTCAAACGCAGCGCGAGCGCGCCGAGCAGCGTGCGTCGCGTGTAGCGCGCATGATCACCGGCGTCGTCAGTCGCCGCCCGCAGCGCGGTCGCGCGAGGCACACCCTCGCTCTTGGCCACGCGGGAGCGACGTGCCTTGCCGATGCGCGATCCGATGGCGAGCACGAGCCACGGTAGCGGCGCCAGCAGGAGGAACATGATGAGTGGCAGTCGCCACGCCACCAATCGTTCGGCCAGCGAGGAGGTCGATGCGCCACGCCACGTGCGGAGCGGCACCACCGTCACATTGTCGCCCTCGGCGCCGGTGGCGAGGGTCCCGTCGTTTACCGAGAGTGCGCTCGGCGCCGTTTCCGCGTACGCATACTCGCCGCGATACGGATCGAAGTAGCTGTAGCGCAACGCCGGCAATTCGACTTGCCCCGCCTGCGTGGGCGTGAGAATCCAATCGAACTCCTTGTAACCGCGCACGAAGGCGCCGCTGGTATCCACGCTCACGCGCTCGGTACCCGGCACGGTGGAGGCCCACGAGACTTCAAGCACGGGGCGCGGCAACATCTTCACATTGCCGGTGCCGTCCACGCGCATGCTGAGCACCAGCGGATCGCCGACGCGGGCCGTCGAGGCATCGAGTCGCACCGACGCACGCAACACTCCGACGGCGCCCGTGAAGTCCTGCGGCCGTCCGTCGTCGGGCAGTGCCTTGACGACCAGTTGCGCGCTTTCGGCCCGCACCACGAACCGTTCTTCGCGGCTGAAATAGCTGGACGACTGCGGAAGGGTGTAGCTGAGTTGTGGCGCCGGCACCATGAGCGTGCCCGGTGCCACGGCGAAGAGGGCGCGCTGGAAGACGTGCGCTTCGAACACGCCGCCACCGTAGCTCTGCGGCGCCACGCGCCGCGGCGTACCAAGCTCGTAGGCCAGCAGACCGCGTAACTCGGGGGGCAAGAATTCCGGGTTGCGACGGAGCCGTGCGCGCGCCGATTCGCTGAGCAGCACCGCCACCTGATAGGTGACCTGTTGTCCGACGTACACCGTGTCGGGAAACGTGGCCGCATGAAAGTCGATCGGCCGATTGCCATTGGCCTGTAAGCGATCGAGAATGGCCGTCGGCGACGGCTGCGCTTGCAGCGTAGCTGCGGTTGTGTGTGAGGCAACAGCGCCCAGGATCAAGAGCGTGCCAAGGCGGCGCATGAACGGTCTCAGGCTCACCAGTCCTTTCCTCCCGGCGGCGTGCGACCCTGGCGCTGCTTGCGACCCTGCACATCGCGCTCTTCGCGCGCAGCACTGTTCAGCAGCGCTTCGGCTTGCTTCTGATCGAGACCGCCCTGGTTCTGCGGCTGTTCATCCTGCTTGTCATTCTGCGAATCGCCACCGCCGCCCCCACCACCGCCACCGCCCTGCGGAGGCGGTGGCTTGCGGAGCGCGAGCTCGTAATTCCACTTCGCATCGGCATCGATCGGGCGATCGGTGAGAAACGCACGATACGCCCCGCGCGCAGCCGCGAACGCAGCTTCGGCTTGCGGATTCTCCGGCGTCCGCCCCATCACGAGCGACGCGTAGCCGGCATTGAAACGGGCGCGCATGCGCGTTTCTCCATCGCTTTCACGTCGCACCATTTCCAGCAGTTCGGCGGCCGCGTTGAGTGAATCCGCGCCGATCAACGCCGTGCCGAGGTTGTAGCGTGTCCGCACCGTGGTATCACCGCTGGCAATCTGTGCGCGGTATCCGGCGATGGCCGCGGCGACGTTGCCCTCAGCGAAGAGCGTCGCCGGATCGGGCGCCTGCTTGCACGAGACGAGCGCGACGGGGAGTGCGACGAGCAGGAGCACGAGCGCGGCCGGCGGCATCGCCGTGTTCGACGTGGCATTCGACGAACGCCCGCGCGTGAGCAACCAGGTGTCGTAGGCGAGCAGCGCCAGCGCGGGGAGCAACAGCCACAGATAGCGCGGCACGTGGTCTTCGCGCGAATCCACATTCCGCTTGGCCGTGCGCAAGGAGCGCAAGGCGCCTCGCACGCGCGTGGCCTTGTCGGACGCCTCAGCGGGAATGAAGGTGCCGCCGGCG
Organism: Gemmatimonadales bacterium; assembly: GCA_038210005.1. Lineage (GTDB taxonomy): Bacteria > Gemmatimonadota > Gemmatimonadetes > Gemmatimonadales > Gemmatimonadaceae > Gemmatimonas. The sequence continues at coordinate 8,592 of JBBQXC010000024.1, read as the reverse complement.
GCTTTGGCGGCGGCCTCCAGCAACTCAGGCGAGTACCGCGTGATTACCACCTTGCCCTCGTCATCGCGCTTCTCGCGTGTGACGGAGCCATCTTGAACAGGAATGGTGCTGCCCTGCGTGGTTCCGAATCCGACGGTCACGAGACTGACGCCTTTCACGCCCGCTTCGGTGGCGGCGGCTTGCACATCTTCGGCCGGCTCGAACGCTTCACCATCGGTCATGAGCACGAGCGCGCGGTCGGCACTGCCGTCGCTGGCCAACAGCAGTTCGGTGCCCTGACGAATCGCGCGGGCGATCGAGCTGCCCGCCTGCCCGACCACCGACGGATCGAGATTGTCGAGGAAGAGTTCAATGGCGCCATCGTCGCTGGTGAGCGGCGTGAGGATGTAACTCCGTCCGGCAAAGGCGATCAACGCCACGCGATCGGCCTGCGACATGGCACGCAGCCGACGGACTTCCTGCTTCACGCGTTCCAATCGGGACGGACGTTCATCGGGCGCCATCATGGACAGCGACGCATCGATGGCGATCGCCATATCGATGCCCCGTGCGCTGACCGGCCCGTGCGCGAGTCCCCAGCGCGGCCCCGAGAGGGCCAGCCCCGCAAGGAACGCGACTAGAATGAGCCGGACGGTGCGTCCCCGTTCGTCGGGGTCGGTGATCATGACCAGACGACGCAGCGCCGATGACTCGGCGTAGCGCGCGAGCCGGACGCGACGCTGACGCGTGCGTACCGACCGCATCCACCACACGGCCAGCGGCAAGACCACCGCGGCGAGCAGCAGCCAGGGCATGTCGAAGATGAGGGGCGGGAGTGTGCTCAGGTTCATGGCAGCACTCCACGCCGTGCGCGTAACGCGAGTTCGCCGAGCAGCGCCGCGATACCCAACAGCAGCGGCCAGCGGAATCGCTCGGTGTACCGGATATACGCGCGGGCTTCGACGATCGAGCGCTCGAGCGCGTCGATCTGTTCGTAGATGCTTTGCAGCGCCTGCGCATCCTTGGCGCGGAAATAGCGACCACCCGTGTTGGTGGCGATCTCGGTCAAGAGCGCCTCGTCGATCTTCACGGGGCGGTTCTCGTAGCGCAGGCCGAAGAGGCCGCGTCCAACGGGCACCGCGGCCATGCCTTCGCTGCCGACGCCGATCGCGTAGATGCGAATGCCGAAGGCGCCGGCGGCCTGCGCGGCCGTGCGCGGATCGATCGCGCCGCGGTTGTTTTCGCCGTCGGTCAGCAACACCATGACGCGTGAACGACCGGGCGCCGTGCGCAGGCGATTGGCTGCGGTGGCGATGGCGGTACCGATGGCGGTGCCGTCTTCGAGCTGCCCGACTTGCAGATTATCGATCGCGGTGAGCACCACTGGATAGTCGGTCGTGAGCGGGACCTGTGTGAGCGCCTCACCGGAGAACGCGACGAGTCCGACGCGGTCCGTTTTCCGACCGACGACGAACCGCTTCACTTTCTCTTTGGCGACTTCGATGCGGTTCTGCGGCTGAAAATCCTCGGCGAGCATGGAGCTCGAAATATCCACGACGAGCGCGATATCAATGCCTTCACTGGACACGCGCTCGGCCCGCGCGCCGGAGCGCGGCTGCGCGGCGGCCACGATGAAGCCGGCGAGGGCGAGCGATCGCAGCCACGGCAACCAGCGCACCCACGAGAGCGACGGTTGCGGACCAAGCGCGAGCACGGAGGCGCGGGAGAACGGGATCGCACGCTGTGGCGCGGCGCGGCGACGCCACCACGACCAGAGCGGCAGCAGCACCAGCAGCAGCAGGAGCGCGGGGTGCGCAAAGTTGATCCCGAAGATCGACCAGGCGTCGGGGCTCATCGAGCCGCTGAACTCGCTGATGAACTCGCGGAACCAATCGAGCGCGCGGTTCATGTCGCCCCCGCCTTGGGGCGACGCGACTTGCGTCGCGCCTCGTCCTCGTCCTTCTGCGTGGCGTCGCGCTCGGCTTTCGCGGCGGCGGCGCGCAGCGCATCCTCAGCGGCACGACGGGCGCGTTCAGCGGCTTCGATCTGATCGACGACAGCGCGCGCGTCGGCGGCCAACTCGCGGGCGCGTGTGCCAGACACGATTCGACGGGCGAACTTGATGCCGTCGCCGTCGGCCATCAGCGAGATGAGTCGATCGCGCGGCACGCGTTCGTCAGTGGCGACGGCGCCGATCAACTCGGAACTGGTGAGCGACAGCACGGCCAACGGGTTGCGCAGAACGAGATACGTGCGCACCACGTCGATGGCCAGCGCGACGTAGCGTCCGCGCTCGCCAGCGTCGGCCAACGCAAGTCGGTCCAACCGCTCGAAGTCGTGCACGGCGCGCGCGTAGGGATCGAGTGCGGCGTACGCTGTCGCCCCTCCGCGCTTGCGGCGGCGCTTGAGGAGCCACCACAGCAGCGCGAGCGCGGCCAGCAGCAGGAGCGCGGGCCACCAGCGCTGCCACCACGGCACGAGGCGCGGAAACAGATCACGAGGCGGCTTGGGCTTGTGCATCGAGCTGTCGCCGGGCAGGACGGACTTCACGAACACGCTGGCGTCGTTGAGCGGCACCTTGAGCGTGGTCGATCCGTAGCGCACGGTCGCTTCCGTCAGGCCGATCGGGAGCGGGCCGACGTTCCAGGCTGCCAACGCATATTCGGCGCGTTCGGTGCGACCACCGGCGCGCATCGATTCCTGCGTGACTTTGGTGGGCTCGCGACTCACGACCATCGCCGTCGTGTCGTCGATCGTGGGCCATTCAACGCGCGCGCCGTCGGGGACGACGACGGTCACGATCAGGGTGAACGGATCGCCCACCTCGACGGTGTCGGGGCGCACCAGGAAGCCGGCCTTGACCCGCGATCCGGTGGGTGGCGTGAGCACACCGGGCGACACCGGGGGCGCGCCTTGCGCCCCGGCCTGTGCCACGGCCTGCGCTACGGCCTGCGCTACGGCGCTCGCGGGACGCGACGCGAGGAGAAGCGCGCTGAGCGCGACCATGCGCCGGAGGCAATGCCGTGCGTCACCGCGCACCGAGAAGCGGCGTGTCATCAGCGGCTCCGCTGATCGGCCACAGAGACCGGCGCGTTGTGCGCGCGCACGGGTGCGGCGGTGCCGGCCGCATCACCCATCGCGCCGCGCGGTCCGGTGCGCACCGCCCCGTGCGGGCGACGCGTCCGCGCGCGGAAGAAGGACAGCAGCGCATCGACGTAGCCGTGCTCTGTATGCACGACGATCTCGTCGAGCCCCAGCCGGCCGAACAACTTGCGACGCATCGCATCGTCAGCGGTGACCTGCTTCGAAAACGCCGCGCGCACCGACGGATGCGACGTATCGATCTCGACGACGGCGCCGGATTCGGGGTCCTGCAATCGCGCGGGGCCGATGTCGGGGAGCACGCGCTCCGCCGGATCTTCGAGCGTCACCGCGATCACATCGTGGCGTTGCGCGAGTCGCGCCAGCGGCTTCTCGAGATCATCGGCGAGAAAGTCGGACGCAAAAAAGACCACGGAGCGGTGTGGCAGCAGACGCATGAGACTATCCACCGCGACGGCCACCGAGGTCCCGCGACCGACGGGGTTGGTGGTCATGAGATCGCGAATCAAGCGCAACGCGTGCTTGCGTCCCTTGCGTGCCGGCAGCGCGTGCTCGACGCGATCGGAAAACATGAGCAAGCCGACGCGATCGTTGTTGCGCGTGGCGGCGAGCGCCAGCACGCCGGCCATCTCGATGGCGAGTTCGTGCTTGAAGTGTGCGCGCGTGCCGAAGCGCGACGAACCCGACATGTCGACGACGAGCATGATGGTGAGTTCGCGCTCTTCGACGTAGCGCTTGACGAACGGGCGTCCCATGCGGGCCGACACGTTCCAATCGATGGAGCGGACCTCGTCGCCGGGCTGGTACTCGCGGACTTCGGCGAACTCCATGCCCTGCCCTTTGAACAGCGAGCGGTACTCACCGGCGAACCGCGAGTCGACCAGCCGCCGCGTGCGCACTTCGATGCGACGCACCTGCCGCAACACTTCGGCCGGTGCTACCGACAGCGGTGACACCGCAAGGGGTGACACGGAGACCGGAGTGCCGGAGTGCGGAGACGCCTCGGACTTCGCCACGGCGGTCAGGGCGCTTCGACGACGGCGAGCAAACGCGAAACGATGGTGTCGCTGGTCACGCCTTCGGCATCGGCCTCGAACGACGTCAGGACGCGGTGCCGGAGCACGTCGGGGGCGATGCTCTTCACGTCGTCGGGCGTGACGAACGCGCGGCCTCGGAGAAAGGCGTGCGCGCGAGCCGCCTGGGCGAGCGAGATCGTGGCACGCGGTGACGCGCCGAACTCGATGAGCGGGCGTAAATCGGCTGCGCCGACATCGGCCGGCGAGCGCGTGGCGTGCACCAGATCGACGATGTAGTCCACGATGCGCTCGTCCATGTACAGCTCGGCGATCCGACGACGGGCGTCGAGCAGCTCTTCCGGCGACGCAACAGCATTGACCACGATGCTTTCACCGCCCGCCATGCGGCGGAGGATTTCCTTCTCCTCGGCGCGTGTGGGATAGCCGACGCGGAGCTTCATCATAAAGCGGTCGACCTGCGCTTCCGGCAGCGGGTAGGTGCCTTCCTGTTCGATCGGATTCTGCGTGGCGAGCACGAGGAACGGCTCCGCCAGGCGATAGGTGGTTCCACCGATCGTGACCTGCTTTTCCTGCATCGCCTCCAGCAAGGCGGCCTGCACCTTGGCCGGCGCGCGATTGATTTCGTCGGCGAGGATGATGTTGGCGAAGATGGGCCCGTGCTTGACGCGAAATTCGCCGGTAGGCTGGTCGAAGATCTGCGTGCCGACGACGTCGGCGGGCAGCAGGTCGGGAGTGAACTGGATACGTTGAAAACTGGTGCGCACCGTTTCGGCGAGGGTACGCACCGTGAGCGTTTTCGCGAGCCCCGGTACGCCCTCGAGGAGCACGTGACCGCCGGTGAGGAGCGCGATCAGCAAGCGCTCCACCATGTACTCCTGTCCGACGATTCGCTTGGCGACTTCGCGCAGGACACCCTGCACCAGAGCCGCGTCCTGCGACGCGGCGACACTCGTGGTCACGATCTGCTGCTCCTCTTTTTGGTGGCTCGTTGCATCGAGCATACCCGACAGCGTCCGGTCTGCTCCCTCATGGGCCTGCTCAGGCGGCCCGCTCATGGGACCACGCGGCGCATCACCGCCGCCTCAGCGGCCGCCGCTCATGAGGGCTTCGAGTACTTCGCGCTCGGTGCTGTTGAGGGCCCGCGCCCCGCCCGACGGTAGATCACCGAGGCGTACCGGACCAAACTGCGTCCGCACGAGGCGTTCGACTTCGAGGTCGAGCGCATCACAGAGGCGACGGACTTCGTGGGTCTTGCCTTCGGCGATGGTGATTTCCAGGGCCCAGCGACGTCCGCCAAGCGGACTGGCAACGACTTCCCGGGGGACGACGAGGCCGTCTTCGAGTTGGACACCACGGCGCGCGACCTTCGCCGCGGTGACGGCGTCACCGCGCACCGTCGCCACGTACGTGCGCTCCACCTCATTGCTGGGGTGGGTGAGCGCATGGGCGGCGCGACCGTCGGTGGTAAGCAGGAGCACTCCTTCGGTCATGAAGTCGAGGCGTCCGACATACACGAGTCCCGGGACATCATCCACGAGATCGAACACGGTGGTACGTCCCTCGGGATCCTTGCGGGTGGTCATGACCGCGGCCGGCTTGTGAAGCACGATCCACGTGTGCGATGTGATGCGCGTGACCACCGGTGTGCCGTCGAGCATGATCTGATCGCGATTCGGGTCGACGACCTGCCCGATCGTGGCGACCGCGCCATTGACTTGCACGCGGCCGTCAGCGACGGCCTGATCGGCTTCGCGACGCGACACGACACCGGCGCGGGCAAGGGCCCGCTGCACGCGCATGGGTCCTTCGCGATCGGCCTTAACGGTTCCACCGGCCTTGGAGGGCGGCGCGTCGGCGGACCGCTGAGGCTTCGGTCGACGCTTGGAGGAGCCCGTCTCGCTCCGATCGCGTATGGGGCGCTCGGCCCGCGCCTCTTGCCCCGACGCCACCGGCTTTGCCACCGGCGTTGTCACCGGCGTTGTCACCGGCTTTTCACGCGAGACGGCATCGCGCGCGCTCCGCTCGCGCGGCGGCTTGGGCTTGGCGACCGATGGGACGCCGCGCTTCTCGTTGGCCGCGCGGGCGGCGGCCCCGCGAGCCGACGGGCCCTTCGGCGTCTTCTTCTGTGTGCCGCGCCGATACTCGCCCTTCTTTTCGGCGGCGGTCTTCTTCGGGGGCTTGGTCACTCCGGCACAACGGCTGTGTTACCAGCGCCACGCAGGGCGATCGCCAACTCATCGGCGCGTGGGAGTTCTTCCAGGTGTCGCAACGCAAACTGCTCGAGGAACTGAGAGGTGGTTCCGTACAGCAGCGGACGGCCGATGCCCTCGCTGCGCCCGACGATGTCGATGAGTCCGCGCTCGTGGAGCGACTTCAGCACGGAGCCCACGGCGACGCCACGGATTTCTTCAATTTCGGCACGGCCGATGGGCTGGCGATACGCAATGATGGCGAGCGTTTCGAGTGCGGCCGCCGACAGCCGCTGCGGCCGCACGGCGACCTGAGCGCGCTCGATGGCTTCGGCAAACTCGGCGCGCGTTAAAATCTGCCAACCGCCTCCCTGCTCGACCAGTTCGACGCCATGTCCATCGACATCGTAATGCTCGCGCAGTTCATCGAGCGCCGCGGCGACGGCGGCGAGACTCGACTCGACGTCCAACGCCGCCAGCGCGACCATGGCGATGGGGCGCGGGGCGGCGAACAGGGCGGCTTCAAGCAGCTTCGCTAACGGCGTCACGACGGATCTCCACAGAGGCGAAGGCGTGATGCTGCGCGATCCGCAGTTCACCCTGCTTCGCCATTTCCAGCAACGCGAGCAGCACCGACAGGATCTGCCAGGGCTCGGCGTCACGACCAACCAGATCGAACCAACGGGCAGAGCGACGCATGGCGAGCACCGCGCGGACCGTCACCATGGCGCCGTTGACGTCGAGGGCACGCGGAATGACTTCGTGCAGCGTCGGCTCCTTGGTGGTGCGGAGCACACGATCGACGGCCGCCAGTAACTCCCCGAGAGAGAGCGACAGCGGGGCGTTGATCGGTGTGATATCGGCCGCCTGCGGCACCCAACGACGCGGGAACTGATGCCGTCGCTCTTCGCCGCGACGTTCGAGCAGATCGACGACTTCGCGCATCTGCTGATACTCGAGCAGGCGGCGTACGAGTTCGGCGCGGGGATCTTCCCACGCGTCCTCGCCCTCGGCCCGCGGCAGGAGCATCTGCGCTTTGATGCGCAACAGACGCGCCGCCATCTCGAGATAATCGGCCGCTTCGTCGAGTCCGAGCGTGCTGATGCGCGCCAGAAACTGCTCCGCGATGCGGGCGATCGGGATGTCGTAGATGTCGAGCTGCTCGTCGCGGATGAGCGACAGCAGCAGATCGAGCGGGCCGGTGAAGTGGCTCAGCTCAACGACAAAGGAGGGCGCCAGATTCTCGGCGCTGCGGAAATTCGGAGCGATCACGCGGCCTTCACGCGAAGGGGTTTGGCAGCATGTACGGGAAGTAGAACTGCTCGGCCAGCGCCCGCAGGATGTACGCGGGCGCCAGCCAGATATTCACGAGCGGCCGGGCAAACGACAGCACGGCGAAGAGCAACAGCAGACCGACTCCGCCGAGGCGCTGGTACTGCAGCGACCATTTCGGGGGGAGCAAATACTTGAAGACGTGCGATCCATCGAGCGGCGGAATCGGGATCAGATTGAACGCCGCGAGAATCAGATTGATGAAGATACCGGCGGCGAGCATCTGTTGTAGCACGCCGAGGGGCCGAATCAATCCAGGAACATACTGGCCGAGCAGCCCGACGCCCATGATCAGGGGCACAATCAGGAGGGCGATCAGCACGTTGGTCGCCACTCCGGCCAGCGAGACGATGATGTCGCCCTTGCGGTAGTTCCGATAGTTGCTCGGATTGACGGGGACCGGCTTGGCTCCACCGAAGATGGGCGCACCGATGAGCGCGAGCATGACCGGAAGGATAATGGTCATGAACGGATCGATGTGCTTGAGGGGGTTCCACGTCAGGCGCCCGAGTTGGTACGCCGTCATGTCCCCCTGCTTGAACGCCGCATACCCGTGCGCATACTCGTGGGCGACCATCGAGAAGAGCAGCACGGGTGCGATGAGGAGAATTTGCTGTGTAGTATCCACCGCAGCGGCGATTGGGAAAGGGCGTCGGGAAGGCAGACTTCGGCCGCGAAGGGAGGCCCGCAGGGAGCCCGCAGGACGCGAATGCAAGCAAGTACGAGCAAAAGGTAGCCCAGCGCCGGCCGGGAGTCAAAGTGGCGTGTGTGGCTGGAGATGCCAGGGGGTTCTTGACCGGCGGCATGTTTCCGGATATGTTTTCCGGTCTGTCCGCAGTGGCCTGGGGCGCCGCCCCATCTGACTGTCGTTTTCGTACTTACCGATTCTACCTGCTGGGGAGTTTTCCGTGCCGAATATCAAGTCCGCGAAGAAAGACCTGCGGAAGTCGCGT